>JBDTVQ010000205.1:0-11799 GCA_040007195.1 Acidobacteriota bacterium
GGCACGGTGCGCGTGCTGAAGTCGTTGAACTGGGTGTACCCCAAGAAGATGGAAATCTCGCCCGATGGAAAGTGGGTCGTCTACGATTCCTTCGGTGGAGACAAGCCCGGGCCGCGCGACATTTACATGTTGGCGATGGACGGCTCACGGGAATCGAAGATCGTCGAGGCGCCAGGCGAAGACCTATTTCCCGCCTGGGCGCCCGATGGAAAGCAGATCGTGTTTGCGAGTGACCGCGGCGGCACGATGGACGCCTGGAAGCTGCGCGTGGGAGACGGACGCGCCATCGGGGAACCAGTGCTCGTGAAGCGCAATCTGAAACAGTTCTTGCCCATGGGAGTGACTTCGGCGGGCGACCTCTATTACGGACTTCGCACGGGCACCACTGACATCGCCTTGCTGCACGATGGCGCTCCGCCCACGCTCATGCTCACGCGCACGCCCGGCCGCAACACTGCACCCGCCTGGTCGCGCGATGGGAAGAGGCTTGCTTACTTGTCGCGGCGTGGCGCGGAGAACTTTGGCCTTCAGGCCAGCGCCATCGTCGTGCACGAAATGGAATCGGGAATGGAGCGCGATCTACCGGCGAAGCTTGCGCATGTGGAGTCGATCCGCTGGTCCCCCGACAGCGAATGGCTGCTCGCCTCTGGCAGCGATGGCAAGGGCCGCTCCGGCCTGTTTCGCGTTCGCGTGAAGGACGGCATGGTGCGCCCGGAAGCCATCGACGAGACTGGCGGCTATCGCGGCTTACCCGGCGACTGGATGCCGGATGGAACCGTCGTGCGAGGCACGGAGGGGGTGCGCACGATCGCCGTTTCGAAAGACGGGGAACTCATCGCGCGCGCTTATGAGGATCGAGTCGAGGTTGGCCGGCAGAAGTGGCCGGAACAGCGGGTTACGTGGCTCGAATGGCGAGGCCGGAATCTCGTGGGTGTTCATGATGGCAGGCCTGTCGAGTACGATCCCGAGGGAGCCCGGCACGAGTTGCAGTGGAAGAATTTCGACGGAGGCCCGTTCAGCATTCATCCCGGTGGAAAGGTAATCGCCTTCGGAGCCGGTGGAACGAGATCGGAAGTGTGGGTATTGGAGCATGTTTTTGCGCCGCTCGATCATGGCCGTTAGTTTCGTCGCGGCCCTCCATGGGGAAACGCTGCGCGTTCCTCTGGGGCTCGACGCCTATGTGCCGGCGCCGGAATCGAGCGCACTCACCCGGGAGACGGTCGAGTTGGGCCGTGCGCTGTTTTTCTTCAAGGGTCTCTCGCGCGATGGCACGCTCTCTTGCGGCGGCTGCCACGTACCAGAGAAGGCATTCACCGATGGCAAGCCGGGCGCGGTAGGCGTCCGCGGGCAAGTAAGTTCGCGCCGCACGCCGCCGATCTTGAATCGCGCATGGGGCAAGTCCTTTTTCTGGGACGGCCGCGCGGCGACGCTCGAAGATCAGGTGTTACAGCCCATCCTCAATCCGCGTGAGATGGATCTGCGGCTCGTGGAGATTGCGCCGCGGGTGCGCGCCGATGCCGCGCTCGCCTCTCGCATGAAGGCCGTGTTTGGGCGCGAAGCCGCGAATGAAGACGTGGCGCGCGTACTGGCCAGCTACGTGCGATCTATCCTCGCCGGGGATTCGCCGTATGACCGCTATGTTGCCGGCGACCGTTCGGCCCTCAGCGAGGAACAACAATCAGGTCTGAAACTATTTCGCGGAAAGGCGAACTGCGTGGCCTGCCATGTCGGCACCAATCTTACCGACGAGCGCTTTCACAACACGGGCACCGGCTGGAAGGACGGTGCGTGGACCGATCCCGGCCGCGTTGTAGTCTCCAACGACGAGGCCGAGCGCGGCGCGTTCAAGACCCCCAGCCTTCGAGAAGCGGCCCGCGTTGCGCCTTATATGCACGATGGAAGCCTGCGCACGCTCGAAGACGTGGTTGACTTTTACGACAAAGGCGGCCGGGCGAATCCGAGTATCGACTCCGAGATAAGGGAGCTGAAGCTGGCGCCGGACGAGAAGCGCGCGCTCGTCGAGTTCCTCAAGAGCCTCAGCGGAAAGGTGAGCGAGGGATGGCCCGGCTCGCGATAGCGCTGGCGGCGGCGTTGACTGCGGCAGTGGCCGTCGCCGTAGCCCAGCAGCCCGATTTCGAACCGCTTTACCGCCAGGCCCTGGAAGAGCGCGAGCAGTCGCTCGGCAAGGACGCCGCAAAGACCATCGAGAGTGCACGCGACCTTGGGCTCTACCTGGCCTCACGCGGCGAGTATGCGAAGGCAGCGGCGTATTTGGAGCCAGCTCTCGCTACGGCGGATACGGCAGCGCAAGCCACGGCGCTGCACAACTGGGCCGTGGCGCTCAAGGGGAGCGAAGCCGAACGGTTGTATCGGAAGGCCCTGGCGATTCGCGAGAAGGCGCTGCCTCCGCTGGATGTCGAACTGGCGACTACAAGGCTGAACCTCGCCGAGCTAGTGTTGGAACGCGATCCCGCCGAAGCCGGCCGCCTTGCCGCGGCGGCTCTCGTCTCGTTCGAGAAAAAGCTGGGGCCTATGGACGCGCGGACCGGAGCCGCGTGCGGAGTGATCGGTGCAGTGCTCGCTACCAAAGGGGATGTCGCCGGCTCCGAGCGGATGTTCCGCCGTGCGCTCACAATCGCGGAAAAGGCGCACGGCCCCAAGGCGCCCCAGACCGCTAGCGCGCTCGAAAACCTCGCCGACCTGCTCGCGCAAACCGGACGTGAGTTATCGGCCCGCCCGCTGTTGGACCGGGCGCAAAAGATTCGCGCGGGCACCCGTTAGCCGGTACACACCGATCCAATGATTGGCGAAGCCGAGCAGCGGCGACGGATTCACCACGGGCATATGACACGTCACGCAGGAATTGTTTGAAACAGGCGTCGTGTGTTTCGGTTTGTCGTGGCATTCGGCGCACTTGGCGTCGGCCTTCGGCTTGGTGTCTTCATGCGGGTTGTGGCACGACAGGCACGACAACTTCCCCTCGCTCTTTAGGAAGCACGCGCTTTGACTGAAGTACACCGGCTGGTGCCGTACATTCCACGGATTGTCGAAATTGGTCGCTACTCCGCGCGCCGGTGGCATGCGATGACACTGGCCGCAAAGTTCGTTGACCTCCGCCGCGCTGAGCTTGCCAGGATTGCGGATATTGTCCCGCGCGGGCTTAGCAGCATGCGCCGCGCCCGCCCCATGGCACGTCTCGCAGCGCACGCCGGCCTGAGCGGGTTGAATCGAACGCGATTCGGAGAGCCGGAGCCTACCGGTGGAGTGGCACTGAAAGCAGCGCAAGATATTCGCGTCCGGGGCGAAAGTCTTGTACGTGACGCCGTCTTTGTTCGCGTGGCCCGGCGTCAGGGCAACCGCTCGCGTCTTCTTGTACCAGGAAAGTCCATGCTCAATGTAGGTATCTTCGTCGGCCTGCGAAACGTAGGTCACCGCCTGTGCGCCCGCACCAAATGCCCAACGATTGTCGCGAGTGCGTCCCAGTGCCTGCGCATGATGCGTGGCGACCTGGGTTCGCGCGATCTCGGAATGACAAACGGCGCAGGACCTCGAACCTGCGAAGTCCTGCGCCGTGAGTAAGAGAAAGGCCAGCCCTACCAAGTAAAGCGGCCGCTATATTGCATTTGGCGTCCGAGATACCCCGGACGCTGCGCTGTCACTGATCCGAACGCCGAATTCCCGAACGTGGTGTTGGGCAAGTCGCCGTTGAAGGAGTTGGTTGCGTTGTAGGCTTCCATTCGAAGCTCGAACTTGATGCGCTCGGTGACGGCGAACGTCTTGGCGAGCGTGAGATCGACGTTCTTGAACGGCATGCTCTTCACGCCGCTGTACTGAAGCGGGTTCGTGCGGCGGGTAAAGGCGGGCTGCGCCTTGAACTTGGTCGTGTCGAACGCCTTGGTTTTGTCCGGATTGTCGATCGACGGATCTCCATCCACGAGCAGCGTGCCGAAGCGCAGATACTGGCCGGTGTTGTAGGAGAAGATGCCGCTGAGCGACCATCCGCCGAGAACGCCGTCTACCATTCGGTTGGCATTGTTCATGAACTTTCGGCCTTTGCCGAAGGGAAGTTGATAGATGGAGGCTCCGGTGATGCGGTGGCGCGGGTTCACCGACGGTTGATAGGTCAGGTTGTCGAGGAAGTTATCCTGCACGTCGAAGTATTCTTCCTGGCGTTCGCGGTTGTAGTTGTAGCCGAGAACGAGGTTGAATCCATTGACGAAGGCTCGCTGGGCGGAAATTTGCAGCGCCTGATAGCGGCTGCCAAACTCACCCACAAGGCGCTGTGCGACAGAGCCGTATTGCGGGTACTGGCGCAACAGCTCCTGCACCTGAATGTTCTGCTGCGTGCGGAGCTGGCCGGGCATCTTCGTGGACGGCAGCAAATTGAAGAATGGGTTCGCGACCGACTGGTTCACGACCGAGCCTTTGGCATAACCGATGCGCGGGTCCACCTGGTTGATGTCGCGTGTCAACGGGTTGTCGCGGCCGAAGTTGTTGAAGTAGGTTGCGTCGAGCACGAAGCTGCCGGGCAGCGCGCGCTGGATGCTCAGGCTGACACGGTCGTTAACAGCGACGCGGAAATCCTGATTGTAGAAAATGGGAACGCCGCCGAGATTCGTGTAGGTTCCCAGGGTCTTGCCCGTAACGGGAACGAGTCCGCCGGGGAACGGATTGGACAGCCGCGACTGCGGCACGCCGGCGAGCAGCGGCACGGCATTGGTCTGTGCGTCGAAGCCTGGGTACTGCACGCTACCCAGAATGTCCAGGCCGTCGGCGAGCGATCCGGGCACCAGGTAGCGCGCGTAGCCGAAGCGAACCGAGGTCTTGTCGTTGACACGATACGCCAGACCGGCGCGAGGCAGGAAGAGTCCGCGCTGCGCTTTCCATGATCCGCGATTGTTGGCGTCGGTGAAGATCCAGGCTCCGTTGTAAATCGGCGCCGAGGTACGAAGCGCAGTTGCAGCCGCGGGCAGCACCGGCGCATTGGCACCCTGGAAATCGGGAATGGGCGCGTTCAGGTCGAGGTAGCGCGACAGGCGATCTTCAGGATCCACCAGCGGCGACTCGTATTCATACCGCAGGCCAAGGTTGAGCGTCAGCCGTTGGGTGATCTTGAAGTCGTCCTGAAAGTACAGCCCGTAGAAAGTGGTCTGCGGCTTCTGCAGCGGAATGGTTGCGATCAGCGAGCTTTCGTCGAGCGCGCCGGTCAGCAGGCTGGCCCACGCATCGCCGCTCACGTTGAGGTCCGGGCTGAGGTAGGTGGACGCCGTAAAGTTCGGTTTGATGTCGAACTGAATCGGCTTCGGACGAACGGCAACGACGTGCTGTTTGCGCCACTCACCGCCCACCTTGAAATAGTGCCGGCCCTGAGCGTGCGAAAGTTTCGATTGCAGGTTGTAAGTATTCGGATCCTGATACCAGAAGCCCTGGCGGCCCAATACGGCATTGGTCGGGCCGCGGCGGACCGTGAGCCCCGGATAATAGATGGCCGGATCGTTCTTCGCGTATTCAGCGGCGTAACTGCCCCCGAGAATTCCGGCGAGGTCGGCCTGGGAAATTTGCTGCTCCGCAACGGAGAAGGAATCAAAAATCCGGTTGTAACCGCCGCGGATATTGAATACGGTGCTCGCATTCAGCGTGTACACCGCGTCGACCACGCTGGTCCAGGCGTGGCGTTCGCTGCCGTTGGCTGCCGTGGCGGGCGAATTCGCGTAGTTATCCTGCTTCACGAACGTTTTGAACATGGAGAAGCGGCCGAAGATTTTCAGCTTGTCGGAAACGTTCCAATCGGCGCGGTCGGAGAAGTTCCAATACTTCACCCGTTCGGCGAAGCCGGCCCGGTAGTTGTTAACAAGGTCGGAGCCTTCACCTGGAAGATTCGGCTTCCAGATGTCGTTCATCATGCGGCGGCCAACCGGGTCCTGCTGGCTGACCGGAATAATGTTGCCGGCATAGGGCTGGCGGGTCGCCGTGCCGTTGGCATTGAGAACCGTGGTGAACGGATTATAGATGGTTCGCAGTCCGCCGCGGGCATTGATGGATTGCGAAAAATCGCCCGTGCGTTCCAGGTCCGTCGGCATCGTGAAAGCCACCGCGCGGGGGTCCTGACTGCGCCAGGCTTCATAGGAGACGAAATTGAAGACCTTGTTCTTCACGACCGGCGCGCCCAGCGTGCCGCCGAAAACGTGATTGCGGGTGAGGTTGGCGCGGCGCGTGATGTGATCCGCCAGCGCATTCACCGCCGGATTGCGCCCCAGATAGTAACCGGTGCCATGAAACTCGTTCGTACCCGATTTCATCTGGACGGTTATGATGCCGCCGGCGGAGTGTCCGAACTCTGCGTCGACAGCATTTTGCTGAACGTTTACTTCTTGCACGGCGTCCATCGACGGGGTGTAGGACGATTTTTCGGAGGCCATGTTCGGCGAGCCGTCGACCACCACGTCGTTCTTTGTGGTCGTGTTGCCGCCTACGTCAATCTGCGTCGCCGCCCAATGGTGGTAAGGGCTCTGCTCGGTGGTCGAGCGGAGGACCGATGCCGGATTCAGTTGCGCCAATAGGAACGGATTGCGGTTGATGATGGGCAACTCATTGGTCATCTTCTTGTCGAGCGTGAGGCTCATCGTGGAGGTGTTGAATTGCACCGCCACGGGCGAGGCTTCGATTGTCACGGCTTCGGCAGCGGAGCCTACTTCCAGGCGCGCATCGACGGTCAGGTCGCCACGGCTCTGGACTAGGAGGTTTTTCGTTACGAATTTGCGGAAGCCCTGCAATTCAACCGTCACCGTGTAATTTCCAGCGATGACGAAATCGAACAGGAACTGTCCGTTGTTGTTGGTTTTCGTGACGGCGGAAACGTTGGTGCCCTCGTTGGTAAGGACCACCTGCGCGCCGACAATCACGGCCTGGGACGAATCAGTGACTAGGCCCTGCACTCTTGCACGAACGTCTTGAGCGAACGTGGGAAATGCGGCAAGGCATAGGGATACAACCAAGATAAGAAACTTGCTCATCTACTAACCCCTCGAAAGCGAAATATGCGGTAGCAGTATATAACAAATTTCTCATGAAAAATGTAAACGGTCACACAACGGGCGTACTGGGCCTCGGAGGAGGCCCAGTGGCGGAGAGGCGAAATTTCAGGCGCCGGCTACCAGACGAAGCGGCCGCTGTATTGGAACTGGCGGCCGTAATATCCGGCTTGCTGCGCCGTGATGGCGCCGAAACTGGAACTGCCGAACGTAGTGTTCGGATTTGCGCCATTGAAGGTGTTGGTTGCGTTGTAGGATTCCATACGCAACTCGAATTTGATCCGCTCCGTGATCGCGAACTCCTTGGCCAGCGTCAGGTCGAGATTCTTGAAGCCCGGGCCCTTGACGCCGGCATACTGCAGCGGGTTAGTGCGGCGGGTGAATGCCGGTTGAACGCTGAATTTCGACGTGTCGAACATGCGTTCCTTGGTTGGATTGTCGATCGAAGGATCACCGCTCACCTGCAGCGTGCCGAATCGGAGGTAGGTGCCGGTATTGGCCGTGATGATTCCGCTCAGCGACCATCCGCCGAGTATTCCTTCGACCAACGCATGGGACGACGCCATAAACTTGCGCCCCTTGCCGAATGGCAATTGATAGATGGCCGCGCCGGTAATGCGGTGGCGGGCGTTGGTGGCCGGCTGGTACGTGAGGTTGTTTGCGAAGTTATCGACATCGTCGAAATACTCTTCGTTGCGCTCGCGGTTGTAGTTGTAGCCAACCACGAGATTGAAGCCGTTCACGAATGGCCGCTGGATCTGTAATTGAAGCGCTTGGTAGCGATTGCGGTAGGCGCCGACAAGGCGCTGCTGCACCGACCCGTACTGTGGATACTGGCTGAGCAGCGAACTGACAGAGACATTCTTCTGCGTGCGCAACTGACCGGGCATCTTTTCTTCGGGCAAAAGATTATAGAACGGGTTTGCGACCGATTTCGTCACCGCCGATCCATATTTGTAGCCGATGTTGGGATCCACTTGATTCAAATCGCGCGTCACCGGCAGGTCGTGTCCGAAGTTGCGGAAGTAGGTGGCATCGATCACCACGCGGCCAGGAAGCTGGCGTTGCACAGTGAAGTTGATGCGGTCGTTCACGCCCACCTGGAAATCCTGGTTGTAAAAGATGGGGCTGCCGCCCAGGTTCGTGTAGGTACCGTAGGCCTTTCCGGTGACGGGCACCAGCCCGCCGGGAAATGGGTTGCTCAGCGTGGATTGCGGTACGCCGGTCAGCAGCGCCAAGCCGTCGGTGCGGGCATCGAAGCCCGGGTACTGTACGCTGCCGAGAATGTCCAAGCCGTCCGAAAGCGAAGCCGGCACGATGTATCGGGCATACCCGATGCGGATGGCTGTCTTGTCGTTCAACCGGTAGGCGAGCCCCGCCCGCGGCATGAGCAACGTCTTTTGAGCATTCCACGAACCGCGATTGTTGCTGTCGGTGAAGATCCAGGCGCCGTTATAGATCGGAGCGCTGGTGCGGAGCGCGGTCACTTCGGCGGGAAGCACCGGAGCATTCGCACCCTGGAACTCGGTAATCGGCGCCTTCAAATCTAGGTAACGCGACAGGCGGTTCTCCGGATCGACCATCGGCGATTCGTATTCGTATCGCAGGCCCAAGTTCAACGTGAGCCGCTGCGTCACTTTGAAATCGTCCTGGAAAAACAGGCTATAGAAGCTGTTGCGGTGCCGCTGGATGGGAATGGATTGAATGTTGGAACTGGCGTCGAGCGCACCGACCAGCATGCTCGCCCATGCGTCGCCGCTGGCGCTGGTGTCGGGCCGGATGAAGCTGTTGGCCGTGAAATCCGGCTTCATGTCGAAGGCCATCGGCCGCGGCCGCGATGCCGTCACGCGTTGCTTCCGGTACTCTCCGCCCACCTTGAAATAGTGGCGGCCCTGGGCACGGGAGAGCTTGGAATCGAATGTGTACGTGTCGGGATCCTGATACCAGTAGCCGGAGCGGCCGAGCGCCGTATTCGTCGGTCCACGCCGCACGGTGAAGCCCGGATAGTAAATCGCCGGGTCGTTCTTCACGTACTCGGAAAACCAGCTGGAACCGAATATCTTGGTCAGGTCGGCCTGCGTCAGTTGTTGCTCGGCCACCGCAAAGGAATCGAAGATGGCGTTGTAGGAGCCGCGAATGTTGAACACCGTGGAGGCGTTGATCGTCCACACCACGTCGCCCACCGCGTTCCAGGCATGGCGCTCGCTTCCGTTGGCGGGATTAGCGATCGAGTTCGCATAGTTGTCCTGCGTGACGAAGGTCTTGAAGAAGGAGTAGCGGCCAAAGACCTTCAGATTGTCCGAGGAGTTGTAGTCGACGCGATCCGACAGGTTCCAGTAGTTGACGCGCTCGGCGAAACCGGCACGGTAGTTGTTGACCAGATCGGGGCCGTCGCCGGGAAGATTGGGCTTCCATACGTCGCCGATGATCCGCTTGCCGACGGGGTCGATTTTGTTCTGCGGAATGATATTGCCGGCAAAGGGTTGGCGGGTGGCATTCCCAGCCGCGTCGAGGCGCGAAGTGAAGGGATCATAGATGGTGCGCAGACCGCCCGAAGCGGTCAGCGACCGGGAAAAATCGCCCGTCCGCTCGAGGTCGGTGGGCAAAGTTGCGGCGATGGAACGCGGGTCCTGCGCCTTCCACGCCTCGTACGAGAAGAAGTTGAACAGCTTGTTCTTGAGGACCGCGTTTCCCAGCGTTCCGCCGTATACGTGATTGCGCGTCAGATTCGAGCGGCGGGTGAGGTGATCGGCGACGGCATTCAGCGCGGGATTGCGGCCCAGATAGTAGGCCGATCCGTGAATGCTGTTCGTCCCCGATTTCATCTGCACACTCAAAATGCCTCCCGCCGAATGGCCGAACTCGGCGTCCACGGAATTCTGTTGCAGATTCACCTCTTGTACGGCATCCATCGACGGCGTGTAGCTCGACTTCTCGGACGCCATGGAAGGCGCGCCGTCGAGAACAATGTCGTTCTTGGTGGAGGTGTTGCCGCCTACGTCCAATTGCGTCGCCGCCCAATGGTGATAAGGGCTCTGCTCCGTAGTCGAGCGGACCACGGTCGCCGGATTCAGCGAGGCAAGAAGGAACGGATTGCGGTGGATGATGGGCAGGTCGTTGGCCATCTTCTTGTCGATCGTCAGCGCCATCGTCGACGTGTTGAATTGAACCGCGACCGGCGCCGATTCGACCGTCACGGCCTCGCTCGTCGCGCCCAATTCCAGGCGCGCATTCGCGGTTACGTCACCGCGGCTTTGCACCAATAGATTCTTCTGGACGAACTTGCGGAAACCATCCAGTTCGACTGTCACTGTGTAGTTCCCGGCATTGACGAAATCAAACAGGAAACGGCCGCCGTTGTTCGTTTTGGTGACGGCCGAAACGTTGGTGCCCTCGTTGGTGAGAACGACCTGGGCGCCGACAATGACTGCCTGTGAGGCATCCGTTACGAGACCTTGAACACGGGCGCGAACGTCTTGGGCGAAAACTGGGAACGCACAAAAAGCGAGCGCGAGCAGCGCAACGCTGCGCAATAAATTCATTGGAATAACCCCTCTCGATGGAATGTGTCAGAGCGGTGAGGAAAGAAAGCGCGCCGACCCCCGGCCGCGAGATTCTGACGATGCGGGATCAGTATATAACATTTTTTTAATATCTTAGTAACGTTTAATCTTTTGCGTACGTCAATCCGAACCGAGCCCAAACCAATTTGGAGAGCGGCCAGTAAAATGTTGATTATGGGTCGGTTATCAGTCCGTAGGCCCAATCGTCATTGCGTCGAGTGGGTGAAGACACGGCTGCCCGCTGACCTGCAAACCGCACGTCGGCGGGAATCTCTTCATGTTCCAGGGATGGGAGTGGAGCCGAAAGGATTTTTCACGGGCGGTCCCCATCGCGGGAACGCCGTCACAGCTTCCAGATCGGCCGTGCGCTAGTTGGCGGCTTCGAAGTCCCAGCCCCAGCCGGGTTTCTCGTGCGGCTTCGTATAGATGCCCTCGGGGCCGCGCGAAATTTCGTACTGTTCTTCGAATATCTTGTAGGCTTCCTTCGGACCGCCCGGCGGGGGCATGAACAGCTCGCACCAAGGCGCATTCACGTGCGAGATGGTGAAATGTGTCGAACCGTTCAGGCCGCCGCCGTGCGGAATAACAGGGATGTCGTAGGCGGCCGCCAGCGCGGCGATCTTCAACAGTTCCGTCAACCCGCCGCACCAGTTCAGGTCGGGCTGCCAGATGGAGGCGCCGTTGGCTTCGAGTAGGTAGCGGAAGCCATACCGCCCGTACTCGTGCTCGCCGGTGGCGATGCGCGTGGATTTAATGCCGGTGTTCAGCCGCCCAAAGCCGGCGTAGTCGTGCGGCTGCAGTACCTCTTCCATCCAGTACACGCGATAGGGCTCGAACATCTGCGCCATCTCGACGGTGTAGCGCTCCGTCCAGGACATCCAGCAATCGAGCATGATGTCGCCGTCGGGACCCAGCGCCTTGCGCGCGCGGTCCACCAGTTCGACGTTCTTCTTCATGCCCTGGATGCCGTCGGCCGGCCCATGCGGAATCGCCAGCTTCAGACGCTTGTATCCGAATTCGATGTGCTGCTCGATATCGTTGCCGGTGCAGTAGGAGGGAACGCGGTCCTTCACTTTACCGCCGATCAGTGCGTATACAGGCTCGCCCAGCGACTTGCCCACTATGTCCCACATCGCCACGTCGACGCCGCTGATGGCGTTCATCGTCACGCCCATGCGGCCGTAACTCATCGTCGAGCGCCAGCA
>JBDTVQ010000206.1:0-11797 GCA_040007195.1 Acidobacteriota bacterium
TGCCGAAGCGCTCGATGACGCCGACTTCGTTGGGCTGCAGAATGTAGAAGCCGTTGAGGACCACAAGCACGCCGAGCGCAATGGCGGCGGGCTTGTAGAAGCGCTGGCGGTTTTCGAGCACATACAGGAACCAGGCCTTCGGTTCGAGGCGCGAGATCCAGAGCTTGATGCGGTAGCCGAGCAGGCGCATCCAACCGGACTGCATCGCTTCCGTGATGTGGCGGCGCAATTTGCCGACGCCGCGGTCTTCGACTTCGAGCAGCCGCAGGGCGTTCAACATTACGAGGAACGAGGCGATTTGGTGGGTGAAGGCCGCGCCCAGCGGTCCCATGCGTCCGGTGGAGGTGAGGAAGATCGCGACCGCATTCACGCCGACGGCGAAGACGAGGATGCTCTGCCAGACAATGGCCACGGCCTTGCGGCTGACCTCGACGAGCTTGGGCAGTTGGTCGAGCGATTGGCCGAGGTAGACGACACCGGCGGCTTCGGCGGTGATGTCGCTGGCGCCTTTGACGGCGATGCCCACGTGCGCGGCGGCGAGGGCGGGCGCATCGTTGACGCCGTCGCCCACCATGGCGACGATTTTGCCTTGCGAGGCCCAGTGGCGCACGCGTTCGAGCTTCTGTTCAGGAAGCAATTCGCTTTCGACGCTTTCGATGCCGGCTTCGCGGGCGATGGCTTCGGCGGCGCGGCGGCGGTCGCCGGTGAGCATGACGATGTGGCGGATACCGAGGTCCTCGAGCGCGTGAACGGCGTCGTGGACGCCGGCGCGGATGCGGTCGCGCAGGAGAATGGCGCCGACGTAGCGGCCTTCATCGGAAACGAGGACGGCGGTGGCGCCGAGGCGGTCGGCCTCATCGAGTGCGGTTTGTGGCGTGATGACGCCCGACTCCTGCAGGTAGGAGGCGTTACCGGCCAGAATGACGCGGCCGTGCAGGACGCACTCGGCGCCGCGTCCGGGAACGATGCGGGCGGCGTCGGGTTCGGCTTGCACGATGCCGCGTTCGCGCGCGGTTTCGACGATGACGCGGGCGAGCATGTGATCGGAACCGCGTTCAGCGGCTGCAGCGAGGCGCAACAGGTCGTCTTCGCCGATGCCCTGCGGCAGGAGTTTCAGCACTTCGAAGTTGCCTTCGGTGACGGTGCCGGTCTTATCGAAGAGGATGGTGTCGAGTTCAGCGGCCTGCTGCAGGACGGTGCCGCCGCGCACGAGGATGCCGCGCCGGGCGAGTCCTCCGATGGCGGCGACCATGGCGGTGGGCGTTGCGAGAATCAGGGCGCAGGGGCAGCCGACGATGAGCACGGAGACAGTACGCAGCCAGTCGCGTGTGAAGTAGAAAGTGGCTGCACCGGCGAACAGCAGCGCGGGGACGAAGTACTTGGCGAAGCGGTCGGCGAGGCGCTCGACAGGGGCCTTGTTTTCGCGGGCGTGCTCGACGAGGTGGATGACGCGGGCGAGCGTGGTGTCTTCGCCTGCGCGGGTGACGCGGATCTTGAGCAGTCCCTCACCGTTGAGGGTGCCCATGAAGACCTCGTCGCCGGCATCCTTGTCGCGGGGGACGGATTCGCCGGTGATGCTGGCCTCGTTGAGCGAGCTGGCGCCTTCGTCGATGACGCCGTCGGCGGCCAGGCGTTCGCCGGCACGGACGAGGATGAGATCGCCCGGCAGGAGGGCGGCGGCGTCGACTTCGACCTCTTCGCCATCGCGCAGGAGGCGGGCGCGGCGCGGCATCTGTTCGACGAACTGTTGAATGGCGCGCGAGGTGCGTTTTGCGGCGTAACCTTCAAGGCCTTCGCCGACGAGCATGATGAACATCGCTTCGGCGGCGGCGAGATATTCGCCCACGCTCAGCGCGGCAATGACAGCGATGCAGATGGCGAGGTCGGCCGAAATCGTTTTTTCGAGCAGGCCGGAGATGGCGTTGTAGAAGGTGCGATAGCCGGCGACGACGGTGAGGATGGCGGCGGTGTCGATGCCGAACACTTCGCGGAAGGTTCCGGTGAGGTTCAGCAGAAGGAGAATGCCGACGATGCCGGCGAAGCCGAAGTAGCGCAGGCGCTCCATTCTCTCTTCGTGCGGGCTGACGGTCGAGTGCAGTTCGAGGCGGTGTTGATGCATTTTACAGCGAAGGATTCATTATGCCACCGGAGGGCTGATCCCCACGGCACCGGCGGCACGCGATAATCAAGGAGAGCCCGATTCGCATGTCCTTTGCCACCATTCCCGAAGCGATTGAAGATTTCCGGCGAGGCAAGATGCTCGTTGTGGTCGACGACGAGGACCGCGAGAACGAAGGCGACCTGACGGTTGCGGCCGAGTTGACCACGCCGGAGATGATCAACTTCATGGCGATGCAGGGACGTGGGCTGGTGTGCCTGGCGCTGGCGCCGGAGATTTGCGACGCGCTGCACCTGCCGCTGATGTCGCCGCGCAATACGTCGATGTTCGGCACGGCGTTCTGTGAGGCGATTGACGCGCGCGAGGGCGTATCGACGGGCATTTCGGCGGCGGACCGGGCACGTACGATTCGCGTTGCGATGGATCCGCAGAGCCGTCCGCAAGATTTAGCGCGGCCGGGGCACATGTTTCCCCTGAGGGCGCGGTCGGGCGGCGTGCTGGTGCGGGCGGGGCAGACCGAGGCGGCGGTCGATCTGGCGCGCATGGCGGGATTGCGGCCGGGCGGCGTGATCTGCGAAATCATGAACGACGACGGCACGATGGCGCGGCTGCCTCAGTTGATCGAGTTTTGCCAGAAGTTCGAGCTGAAGCTGCTATCCGTGGCCGATCTGATCCGTTACCGGATGCAGAACGAGCGCATTGTGAGAAGGCTGGGCGAGGGGACGATTCGCACGCATGCGGGGGAGTTTCACACGATCGCCTACACGAGCTCGATCGGCGTGGCGGACAATCCGGAGCGGCATATGGCGCTGGTGTTCGGCGATATTTCAGGAGACCAGGACGTGCTGGTGCGGATGCATTCGCACTGCAGCTACGGCAATCTGTTCGGCTCGCTCGACTGCGCCTGTTCGAGCCTGCTGCACCGGTCACTGCGGCAGATTGCCGATCAAGGACGGGGCGTGTTGGTGTACTTGCACCAGACCGGGCCGGGGATTCACATTGAGCCATCCGCGGACGGCGCGGCGCAACTGGTGCCGCATGGCCGCGAGTTTCTGCACTATGCGACGCTTGACGGCCAGCGCAAGCTGCAGCACGAGGTGGGCATTGGCGCGCAGATCCTTTCCGATCTGGGTTTGAGCCGGATCCGCTTGTTAACAAACCACCCGCGCAAGATCGTGGCGTTAGAAGGATATGGGATCGAAATCGTCGATCAGGTGCCGGTGGGGCCGGAGCCCGTGGAAAAATCGGGAACAGAAAGGCTGTCCCGCCCGTAAGGAGGGATGTGAGGAAAACAATGAAATTCAGAATCGCCCTCCCCGTTTTGGCGCTAGCCGCCGCGATGTCGCTGCCGATGGCGGCGGCCGACCCCACGATGTTGAAGGCCGTGATGCCGGACGCCGAATTCGTCGCCGGCGCCGATATTGCCAAGGTAATGAATTCGCCGTTTGGGCAATTCGCGCTTTCCAAGATTGGCGCGGAAGACAAGAAGCTGCAGGCGATGATCGAGCTGACGGGCTTCGACCCGCGGCGCGATCTGTCTGAAGTGTTGATTGCGTCGAAGAATATCACCGGCAAAGGCAACGCCGTGGTGATGGTGCGCGGCACCTTCGACCTGGCGAAGCTAACGGCGGCGGCGAGCCTGCATGGCGCCGCGCTGAACTCCTACAACGGCGTGACGATGTTCTCACTCGATCCGAAGAAGCCCACCGAAGGCGTTGTGGCGTTGCTGCCGGGGCTGGCGATTGGCGGTCCGGACGAAGACGTGAAGTCGACTGTCGACCGCTTCCAGAGCGGCAAGGGCACTCCGCCCGCGATTACGGTGCAGGCCAACGCGGCGTCGGCGAAATACGACGCGTGGGCGGTGAGCAACGGCTCTCCGGCGCAGTTTGCCGGGCGCGTGACTAATCCCAATATCAGCGGATCGTTGAAGGGGGATGTGCTGCAGGGCATTACGCAGACCTCGGGCGGCGTGCGGTTTGGCGCGAATGTGGAGATCGGCGGCGAGGCCGTGATGCGCAGTGAACAAGATGCGGCGGCGCTGGTGGACGTCTATAAGTTCCTGATGTCGATGGCGCAGATGAACGCTCCGAAGGCGGGGCCGGCTGCTTCCTCGCCGATTCAGTCGTTGCTCGGTTCGGCTACGGTGACCACATCGGGCGTGACGGTGAAGTTCACGGCGCAGTTGCCGCAGGCGGAGTTGGAGAAGCTGCTGCTGAACGGCCGGCATATCACGGCGCAGGTGCGGCAGAGGCAGTAACGAAACACGGCGGGCGGTCTACTGGAAGAGCGTGAAGGTGAAATACCCGATGCTCGCGCCCAGCAGGCTGCCCGCCACGACATCGCTCAAGAAGTGCATGCCGAGCAGGATGCGCGAGGCGGCGATGGAGATGGCGCAGAAGAAGACGCCCACCATGAGCGTCGGGTAAAAGAGGCTGACCACGACGGCGAGCGCAAAAGCTGCCATGGTGTGGCCCGAGGGGAAGCTGAACTGATCCGGCGGCAGCAGTTTGGCCCAGCAGTGCGGCTCCACCATGCAGGGGCGTTTGCGGTGGGTGATGCGCTTGAGTGAGAGGAAACCGGTGATGCTGATGGCCGCAGCCGTGACCATTGCGCCGACGGCCTGGAAGCGTTGATCGCCGCCGCCCACGAGCAGGGCAGCCATGAGGATGTACCAGAGCCAACCGTCGCCGCCGCGAGTGGCGCAGATCATCCAGGCTCGAACCCATCGCGGCGCGCTCCAGCGGTTGACGCGTCGCATGAGCCTGTAATCGCGGCTGGCGATATATTCACGCACTGTAATAGCCAGCATAGCGCTCCTTCCGGTCCCGTTGCCTGCTTCGATCATGCGGTCTGTATGTGACAAAGCGTTAAAAAGGCGAAAAAACGAAGATGAATTCTTTTGTTTGAGTGCCGTTTGGGCGCGAGCGAGCTTGCCGAACCGGGCACGCTTGCCTACCATATGAACTTGCCCCGCCCGCGTGTGGATCTCGTCTATTTCAATGCCGGTGCCGGCCATCGCAGCGCGACCCTGGCGCTGGAAGCGGTGCTCAAGCAGCAGGGAAGGCCGTGGGATATCCGGCTGGTGAACCTGACCGACATTCTGGCCCCCACCGACATTTTCAAGAAGCTGACCGGGCACGGGTTGGAGGATATCTACAACGCTATCTTGAAGCGGGGTTGGACACTGGGGACGAAAGAAGTCCTGCCGTTGATGCATGGCGTAATTCGCCTCTACCATTCCCAGACGGTGAATCTGATCGAGAAGTTCTGGAAAACGGATACGCCGGATCTCTTCGTTTCGCTGATTCCGAACTTCAATCGGGCGATGTTGGAAGCTTTGCGGCGGATTACGCCGCGCACGCCGCTGGTGACGATCATCACGGATATGGCGGACTATCCGCCGCACTTCTGGCTGGAGCCGCAGGAGCAGCATGTGGTGTGTGGGACGCAGAAGGCCGTGGAGCAGGCACGGGCGATGGGGTATCGCGAGGATCTGATTCATCCGGTGTCGGGAATGATTTTGCGTCCGACGTTCTATGACCTGCCGCAGTGGGACCGGGCGGCGGAGTTGGCGAAGCTGGGGCTGGAGCCGGGCCGTGCGACGGGGTTGGCGCTGTTTGGCGGGCAGGGTGCGCCGGTGATGGTGGACCTGGTGAAGCGGCTGCAGGGGGCGTCGAAGCCGGTACAGTTGATTCTGATGTGCGGGCACAACGAGGGGCTGGCGGCGAGGCTGCGGAAGATGCAGACGCGCATTCCGGTGAATGTGGAGGGGTTCACGACGGAAGTGCCGAAGTTCATGGCGATTTCCGATTTCATGATTGGCAAGCCGGGGCCGGGGAGTATTTCGGAGGCGATGGCGATGAAGCTGCCGGTGGTGGTGGAGCGTAATGCGTGGACGATGCCGCAGGAGCGCTACAACTGCGACTGGCTGCTGGAGCGTGGGGCGGGAGTGGTGCTGAAGAATTTCCGCGAGATTGGCCCGGCGGTGGAGCGGTTGTTGGAGCCGGGGGTGTTGGAGAAGATGCGGACGAGTGCGGGGGCGGTGGAGAACCGGGCGGTGTTTGAGATTGCGGATATTTTGGCGGGGCTGGTGGGGTAGGGGGGATGCCTAGCCCCGGAATGGCGGAAACTGCGGCATCCCATTTGACTCGGACGTAGATGCGATCGACAGTCGATTATTTGCGATTGACTTTGATCGGAGCATCCAATGACGACGTTGACCTCTGGAGCCGACTGGTGGACACCGAGTGGCTAGCATGGAATCCACACCGTTCTTGATTGCCGAAATCACGCGTCAAATGGAAGAGGTCGTTTTTGTGGAGACCGCGCCCTTGAGTTGCGGTGGTTCGATAGAATGTGCGCCTGTTCAGTTGTTTGGATAATGGGCCGATGCGCTCAAAATAAAGGTGCTAATTTCCTGTAAGGCGCGGCTGTCTGTACTTGATTTGAAATGTATGACCCCGTTCAGTAGGAGCTCAATGCCGACGAAAGTGCTATTCGCCCGAATCGGATGGATGAAATACTTCGCCGGAGCTCAACGCGATGATCCCCGCCCCGTTCGAGGGGGGGCGTACAACGAACAACATCTCGGGAGCGAGCTGTTTAACTTCAAATCGATCAATGAGCGTAATGCCGGCGATGTGCTTTACGGTTTTGTTTCTCCGCCGGAAAGAGGTGGGTACCGCCTTAATTTGAAACGGATCTCGCCAACTTGCAGTGGGGACCAGTTGGCGGGGGTTACCGTCATCTTTGTGGCACGCCAGCGCATTATTGGGTGGTATCCGAATGCGACAGTCTTTCGGGCTTGGAGTGACGACCCAACCAGAAAACGGGAATGGAAAGAAAGAGGTCGAGTCCGATCAGCACTCTACAACATTAAAGCGAGTGTGCAGGGCGCGGTCCTATTGCCCAGCAAGCTTCGGACTCAAGAGATTCCGAGCGGCAAGAATGGTTTCGGACAAGCGAATGTTCGATACGCCTACACCGCGGCATTTAAACTCAACCGACCAAATTGGATGCGAGAGGCGATCACCTATGTAAGCGACCACTACGCCAATTGCGATGCAGATGCCAATTTATTATTGAATCCCGCCGCCGAGACCGGTGACACCGTAGCAGAAGCTTTGGAGCAAGCCGCCGGATTCCCGAGCGACGCATTGATCCGGAAAGTGATCGAGGATCACGCGATGGCGAGAGTGGAGCGGGAATACCGTCGAGATGGCTACTCCGTCCAGAACAAAAGCCTGACCAGTTCATACGATTTTCTTTGCGAGAAAGGGGGCCGCAAGGTCTATGTCGAAGTAAAGGGCACGCAGACCTGTGGCGGGACGGTATCGCTTACACACAACGAGGTAGAGATCGCACGTGATGCCAGAAAGCCGGTCGATCTGTGTGTCGTCCACTCGATCACGATTACGGGCCGGTCAAAACCGAGAGCGACAGGCGGTACCCTCGTCAAATACCCAAACTGGGATCCGAGACAGCACAAGTTGAAACCAATTCACTACCTTTGCAAACTAACACCTCGCTTCTGACATCAAGTGACTGTTGGTTTGCGGAGCCATGACTCAGATCATCGCGGTTTCGACGCCGCGTAATCTACCGCCTCAACGGCGGAACCGCATTGATCGGGTCTTCGGGCCACGAGTGCTTCGGATACCGCCGGGAGAGTTGGCGGCGGAGTTCGGGGTAGAGGCGTTGCCAGAAGCCGGCGAGGTCGGTGGTGGTTTGGACGGGGCGCATGTTGGGGGCGAGGAGTTCGATTAGGAGCGGTGTTCCGTTGCCGATGCGGGGGGATTCTTTCATTCCGAAGAACTCTTGCAGGCGGGCGGCGACGACTGGGGGCTTGGCGATTTCATAACGCACGGGGGCGGTGCGTCCGCTGGGGAGGCGGAGGCGGGCGGGGGCCATTTCGTCGAAGCGGCGGCGTTGGGCGGGGTCGAGGCGGGCGTCAAGGGCGGTGAGGAAGGCGTTGTCGCGGGCGGCGATGGCGAGGTCGGCGAAGCTGGTGAGGCCGTAGCAGAGGGATTCGAGGGTGGTCCGGATTGTCTCGTCGTCGAGCGGGGGGAGGCCGGAGGATTCGGCGGCGAAGGTGCGGCGGAGGCGGTAGGCGGTCCATTCGTCCTGATCGACGAAGCGGTGGGGGCCGGATTCGAGAGCCCTTGCAGCGAGGAGGGCGGCGGCTTGTTCGGGGTGGGCGGCGCGGCCTCGAGTTTCTTGCAGGACGATGCCGTCGTAGAGCATGGCGCTGACGGCTTCGACGCGTTCGCCGGTGCGGTGCCATTCGACGGTGTCGCGTTCTTCGATGCGGTCGGCGAAGATGTCGATTAACCAGTCGGGTTCGATGGGGGCATAGAGGCGCAGGATGGGCTCGGCGCGATCCTTGCGCTCTTCCATGTCGAGGGCGACGACGAGCGAGCCGTCGCGCTGGCGGCGGAGGCGGTCGGGGTAGCCGCGCATGACGGCGTGAAGGAGTCCGGCTTCGTCGCGCGAGTTGCGCTTGGGGTGGGCGATGCGCTCGATCTGGTCGCGGATGCGGCGGGCCTGGAAGGTGGGTGGGGCTTCGAGGGCGTCCAGCAGGTTGCGGGCGTCGCGGCCGTGTTCGTTGGCGCTGAGGAGGGCGGCGGCTTCGCAGGCGATTTCGCCGGCGTTGCGGTGCTGGGCTTCGACGAGCAACGCGGCAAGCCGAGGGTGGAGCGGGAGGCGGGCCATGTGCGGGCCGTCTTTTCCGAAAGCTCCGAGGCGGTCGAGGAGCGTGTGCGCGGCTTCGAGCGCGGGGGCGGGAGGCGGGTCGAGCCAGGGGAGCGCGGCGGGCTCGGCAATGCCCATGGCGTGGAGTTCGAGGCAGAGGGCGCTGAGTTCGCGGCGGAGGATTTCGGGGGCGTCCTGGGCGGGGCGGCGGACGAAGTCCTCTTGCGGGTAGAGGCGGATGACGCGGCCGGGCCGGGTGCGGCCGGCGCGTCCGGCACGCTGGCGGGCGCTGGCCTGGCTGATACGGGTGACGGTGAGCTCGGGGAGGCCGGTGTGGACGGAGTCGCGGGCGACGCGGGCGAGGCCGGAATCGATCACGACGGTGACGCCGTCGATGGTGAGGGAGCTTTCGGCGACGTTGGTGGAGAAGATGACTTTGCGGCGGGGGCCGGGGAGGATGGCGCGGTCCTGTTCTTCGGGCGAGAGGTCGCCATAGAGGGGGAGGCCGTCGGCGTTGAGGCGGGTGATCGCAGGGGCGCACGTACGCATGGCCGCGCGGATTTCGCGGGCGCCGGGGAGGAAGACGAGTACGTCGCCGTCTAGGCCATTGGAGGCGGCGCGGGCGAGTGCGGAGGCGACCTGTTCTTCGAGCGGGGCAGGGGACTGGGGTGAATATTCGATGGTTGTCTCGAAGAGGCGGCCTTCGCTCCGGACGACGGGGCAGTTGCCGAGGTGGCGGGCGAGGCGGTCGCCGTCGAGGGTGGCGGACATGGCGATGAGGCGGAGGTCGGGGCGGGAGGTGCGCTGGAGGCGGAGGAGGAGGGCGAGGGCGGCGTCGCCATCGAGGTGGCGTTCGTGGAACTCGTCGAGGACGACGGTGGAGATGCCACGCAGCGAGGTGTCGTGAAGGAGGCGGCGGGTGAGGACGCCTTCGGTGAGGAAGCGGAGGCGGGTGCGGGGTCCTGCGGCCTCTTCGAAGCGGACCTGGTAGCCGACGGTATCGCCGAGGGCTTCGCCCATCTCTTCCGCGACGCGGCGGGCGGACATGCGGGCGGCGACGCGGCGGGGTTCGAGGACGAGGAGGGGGCCGAATTCGAGGAGGGCGGGAGGAACGCGGGTGGTTTTGCCCGCGCCGGGAGCGGCTTCGAGAACGAGGTTGGGCGTGGTGCGGAGGTGGGCGAGGATCGCCGGCAGCAGATCGTCGACGGGCAAATGGGGCTTGCTGCGCATTGGGGGCGGTAGACTGACCATCATGCCAGAGCTGCCGGACATCACGGTGTATATCGAGGCGCTGGAGGCGCGCATCGGGGGCAGGATGCTGGAGAAGGTGCGGGTGGGAAGTCCATTTCTGTTGCGGTCGGTGGAGCCGAAGCTGGAGCAGACGTTTGGCCGGAAGGTAGGCGAGCTGCGGCGGGTGGGGAAGCGGATTGCGATTGGGGTGGAGGGTGAGTTGTGGCTGGTGATTCATTTGATGATTGCCGGGCGGCTGCATTGGAAGAAGGCCGGTGTGAAGTTGGCGGGCAGGAACGCGCTGGCGGCGTTCGATTTTGAAGAGGGCACGTTGACGTTGACGGAGGCGGGGACGCAGCGGCGGGCGTCGTTGACGGTGGTGCGGGGTGAGGAGGGGCTGAAGTCGCTCGATCCGGGCGGGTTGGAGGTGATGGGGCCGGCTGTGGAGGCGTTTGCGGAGAGGTTGCGGGAGCGGAATCACACCTTGAAGCGGGCGTTAACGGACCCGAAGCTGTTTAGTGGGATTGGGAACGCGTACTCGGATGAAATCCTGCACCATGCGAGGCTTTCCCCGCTGCTTTTGACGCAGAAGATGGCCGATGGGGAGATAGAGCGCCTGCACGGCTCGATTCAAGTGGTGATGAACGACTGGATCGGGCGTTTGCGGGTGGAGGCCAAGGGCGGGTTTCCGGAGGGTGTGACGGCATTCCGGGAGGATATGGCCGTTCATGGCCGGTACGGGAAGCCTTGTCCGGTTTGTGGCGCCCCGGTGCAGCGGATCCGGTATGCGGCAAACGAGTGCAACTACTGCGTGCGCTGCCAGACGGGCGGAAAGCTGTTGGCGGACCGGGCAATGTCGCGGCTGCTGGGGGCGGACTGGCCGCGGTCACTGGAAGAGCTGGAACGATAATTCGAAACCGGTTTGCGCGCCGATGACGCGTGTATCAGATAGGCCGAAGATCCGTTATGTTGGTACATACAATTTTGAAAGGCAGTTGGGGCTTTGCGGTCAGCTAAGTGGATACTGATTAGCCTCGTTCTGAATGCAGGGGCAGGGGTGTCCCTGGCGGCCTCGCCGACGGTGCTGGAGGATGCGGCTATCCGTTCGTGGAACGTGACGAACGGGTTGCCGGAAGATTCCATTTATAGCCTGGGGGAGTCGCCGGACGGTAATATCTGGATCGCGATTCGCGACGGGCTGGTGCAGTTCGACGGGCAGACGTTCCGGTTGATGCAGCCGGCGGAGAAGGCGGGGATTCGCGATAACGGGTTGGGCGGCGTGGCGGCGGCAGGCGGCAAGCTGTGGGTGGGCGCGCGCGATTACGTCGGCTATTCGCCGCAGGACGCGTTCCACTCGTTTACGAATCTCGATTTTCAGATCATTCCGTTCCCGCGCCGATTTGGCGACCGGTTTGGCGTGGCGTCGGTGCAGATCCGGCCGGACGGCAACCTGCTTTTGCGGCGCTCGGACGGGGCATTCCTGCTGGACACGTCGATCCAATCGGGACCGCCGCTTCCACCCAAACTGCTGTTTTCGGCGCCACCGGGCGAGTCGATCAGCGGGTTGCATGAAGGGCGGAGCGGGCGCATCTGGTATTCGACGCAATCGGGAATCAAGGTGCGGCAGGGGTGGGATTTCAAGCCGGTCACGGGGCCAAACTTTCAAGCGACGGCGATGGTAGAGGCGCGCGATGGGACGCTGTGGGCGTTCGCGCAGGGGGGGCTGTACCACTTCGAAGGTTCGAAAGCGACTCCCTA
>JBDTVQ010000207.1:0-11770 GCA_040007195.1 Acidobacteriota bacterium
TTCGCGTGGACGCCGTGGTTGTCTCCACTCAGCACCACGATACGGTTTCCACCGAGGTCCTGCGGCAGCAGGTCAAGAAGTACATCATCGATCCCATTGTTCCGTCGAGCATGGTCGATTCGAATACGAAATTCCACATCAATCCCACTGGCCGCTTCGTGGTTGGTGGACCGCACGGTGACACCGGCCTCACCGGCCGCAAGATCATCGTCGATACCTACGGCGGCATGGGCCGTCACGGCGGCGGCGCTTTCTCCGGCAAGGACCCGACGAAGGTTGACCGCTCGGCCTGTTACATGGCCCGCTACGTAGCCAAGAACATCGTCGCTTCCGGCCTCGCCGACAAGTGCGAAGTGCAGCTGGCTTACGCCATTGGCGTGGCCGAACCCGTAAGCGTACGCGTGGATACATTCGGCACCGGCCAGATCGGCGAAGAACGCCTGGTCGCCCTGGTGCGCGAACTCTTCCCGCTCACGCCGAAGGGTATGATCGACCATTTGCAGTTGCGCCGCCCCATCTACCGGGATACGGCCGCGTTCGGCCACTTCGGCCGGACCGAGAGCACCTTCTCGTGGGAAGCCACCAACAAAGCCGATGCGCTGCGCTCCGCCGCTGGAGCCACCGTCGGCGCCCGAGGCTAACCGCTCGAAGCTCCGCTCCGCACAAAACCAAACCGGCCGGGCCCTTCTCAAAGGGGTCCGGCCAGCCGTCTGTTTAGGAAGGCAAGAACTTGAGCGAAACCCAAGACATCAAGCGAACCACGGAAATCGTCATTCCCTTGGAAGAGGTCCAGGCGGCTACCGAGAAAGTGGTCAACTCGCTCCAGCAGAAGGTGCGCCTCCAGGGTTTTCGTCCCGGTAAGGCGCCGCTGTCGATTATCCGCACGCGATTTAAGGAAGACATTCGCCAGGAAGTGGTGGAAAAACTGGTGCCGCAGGCCTTCCGCGCCCGCGCCGATCAGGAAGATTGGAAAGTCGTTGGCAACCCGAACGTCACCGATATCCACTTCCACGACGACGAACCCATCCGCTTCAAGGCCGAGTTTGAGGTTTTGCCCGAATTCGAGCTTGGCGAGTATCGCGGCCTGCAGGTTCCCTACGACGAGCCCGTTGTGACCGACGAGGACATTGCGAAGCGTCTCGAAGGCATTCGCGATCAAAAGGCCGACTACGTCAACATCGATCCGCGCCCGGTGGAGGACGGCGACTATGCCGTCGTCAGCCTGAAGAGCATAGAAGGTGTCGAGGGCGATCCCATCGAACAGCCGGAAGTGATGCTCCACGTGGGCGGCGAAGAAACGATTGCCGCTTATACCGATGCGTTGCGCGGCATGACACCGCCCGATGGTGAGGCCGAAGTCGAAGTGACATATCCGGAAGAGTACGCGGCCGAACGCCTGGCCGGGAAAACCGTCAAGTTCCACATGGTGCTCAAGGGTCTTCGCAAGAAGGAACTGCCCGAGCTCAACGACGACTTCGCGCAGGACATCGGCGATTTTAAGACGCTCGACGAACTGAAGGAAGAGATTCGCAAGACGATTCTTCGCGAGCGCGAGAATCAAGCCCAGTCCGCTGCCAAGAACAAACTCGTTGACCAGCTGGTCGATACGCACGAATTCCCGGTGCCCGAGGCCTTCGTCGACCAGCAGATTCAGGCCAACGTCGAATCGCGGCTGTATGAACTCGCCGGGGCCGGTGTCGACGTGAAAAAGCTCAACCTCAAGTGGGACGAGATTAAGGCGTCGCAAAAGGACCGCGCCACGCGGGAAGTACGCGCCTCCATGCTGCTCGACAAGATCGCCGACCGGGAAGCGATCGAAGTGCTCAATGACGAAATCGACCGTGAGATCCACTCGGTCGCCCGCCGCGAGCGCCAGCCCGCCGCCGCCATCCGCAAACAGCTCGAAGAGAATGGCGGCATCCGCCGCATCGCCATGCAGATCCGCACCACCAAGGTGCTGAACTTCCTGTTCGAGCAGTCGAAGAAGGTTGCGGGCGAGCTGCCTGCCGCCGAATAGCGATGTACAAGTGTTTGCTAATACTACCGTTAACGATTTCGGTGGGCGATGTTTCAGGAGACGTATCCTGGAAATCGTTGGTAGCATCCGCGTTTCGAAACATTCTGTTGATAATATGTTTTGAAGAGGATAAGCTATCTTCGTCTAATGGTTTCGGATTTTTGAGCAGGTGCCTTCAAGTTTGTGGTATAGAAATGTGGTGTTTCGGTCGATCTGAGTAGTGGAGGGCCCATAATCTATATGCGCCATACAAGATCGTTAACCGGACAAAAGTTCAACGAAACATGGCAAAAGCGCAACGCCAGGCTCAGCAAACCGATCTCAGTCCAATTTTTCGAACCAAAGTCGTTGAGGAAACAGCGAAAACTATCCGGACAGCTTTGGTTTTCGGATCTGCCCTAGGAATCGCCTATTGCTTCGCGGGAATGGTACACGACCTCGCAGGAAAGAAGACGGCTGCCGACATCGGCTTCACTCTGCTTGGTACCATTAACATTAGCGAAGGTCTAGCTTGGGCCATCGCTGTAATCTGCGGTGGAATCGCGATAAAGCGCGAACGTACAAACAGCAGCATGGCGGCGCGGCTTGCTAGGCTGGCTGAGTTCGAACGGACTATAGATCCCAACCGTAGTTCCAGCCACCTTACAGTGGGCGGGAAGCCTTGTGAGGAGGACAAATGACGCCATTTGACCAATCTGTAATTATTCTTCACATTGCGATCAACGTAGTGGTGTTCTGGTTTGTCTGGCATGGGCCTTGGCGAAGGGCATGCCAGGAGCGTTATCGGCAGAAGCTTTTTGAAGTGCGGGATGAGCTCTTTGATTTCGCTCGAAATGGTGGGATTGGATTCGACGACCCAGCCTATGTTGCGCTTCGCTCTCACATCAATGGGATGATGCGGTTCTCGCATTTGATCAGCGTTACGCGTTTGGCCACATTCATCCTATTCCGGCGCTACATAGGAGAATTGCCACCTCCCGGCTATCCATCACTATCAAACGTCCTTTCAGAAATCAGCGATAAAGAGAGGAAAGCGGTGTTGATGGCCTTCAGGGACAAAGTCAGAGCTCACACTACATGGCACCTCTTGTTCGCCTCCCCGCATGTGCTCATCGCGGGACCGCCGCTATATCTGCTTGATAGCATCATGTCTCCGTGTACGGTGAAAGGTCCGCCTAGCTCTTCGCAACAGCATTCGCCGGCAGCCATCGGTCTCATTGAGGTGCAAGCGAGAGATGCTTACCGATCCGAGGCAATGAGACGTCACCATGACAGAGAACTTGCCTCTGTGAGTTGAGCCCTGCGCGGCCTTATCAGTGGTGGTGCCAATTTGGGACGCGGATAATTCCTACCAGCATAGAATGATCCAACTGGAGTGGATGCCCTTGCAATATCGTGTGCGAGCAGTGCGTTGATGGCCGCGCACGCGGAGTGTCTGGCAGGTTGGGGCTTAAACTCAATTTGCGCTCGGAAGGTGTGGGACAACAGATTGCCCCCCGCCCCGCGTTCGGGTGATAATGGAGGCAGCCGACGGGAAGCTGGGTCCCCACTCATCGCCGTTCGCGCCAGGGAGGTCACTGTTTGAAGAGGTCCGGCTCCGACGAAACGCTACGCTGTTCGTTTTGCCATAAAAGCCAGGACGCCGTGGGTAAGCTGATCAGCTCCCCCAGCGACTATCCTCGGGCCTATATCTGCGACGAATGCATCGCTGTATGCAACTCCATCCTGGAAGACGATCGCAACGAGCCCGCCGCAGGCCTACCCAACAAGCTCCCCAAGCCGCTTGAGATCAAGGAATACCTGGATCAATATGTGATCGGCCAGGAAATGGTGAAGCGTAAGCTCGCCGTTGCGGTCTACAACCACTACAAGCGCATCCAAATGAACAAGCGCTCGACGCAGGAAGTCGAGCTGGGCAAGAGCAACATCCTTTTGATCGGACCCACGGGTACCGGTAAAACGCTGCTCGCCCAAACCCTGGCAAAAGTCCTCGATGTGCCGTTTGCCATCGCCGACGCCACCACGCTCACCGAAGCTGGATACGTCGGTGAAGACGTCGAGAACATTGTTCTCCGTCTTCTCCAAAACGCCGATTGGGACGTGCAGCGCTGCCAGCAAGGCATCATCTATATCGACGAAATCGACAAGATCGCCCGCAAGGACGAGAACCCGTCGATTACGCGCGACGTTTCCGGCGAAGGCGTGCAGCAGGCGCTGCTGAAGATTCTTGAAGGCACCATAGCTAACGTTCCTCCGCAAGGCGGCCGCAAGCATCCGCACCAGGAGTTCACGCCGGTCGATACCACGAACATCCTGTTTATCTGCGGTGGCGCGTTCGTCGGCCTCGACAAGGTGATTGGCCGCCGTGTCGGCAAGTCGCCCATCGGGTTCACGCCCGACGCGGACGGTAAGGAACAGCGCCGCGGGCCCAAGCGCGAGGCCGAACTCTTCTCCGAAATTCAGCCGGTCGACCTGATCAAGTTCGGCTTCATCCCCGAATTTATCGGACGCCTGCCGGTGGTCGGAACCTTGGACGAGCTCGACAAGGATGCGCTGGTTCAGATTCTCACCAAACCGAAGAACGCCATCAGCCGCCAGTATCAACGGCTCTTCGAGTTTGAGAATGTTAGACTGAGATTTACCGACGATGCGTTGGATGCGATCGCCTTACTGGCGATGGACCGCAAGCTGGGAGCGCGCGGCCTACGCATGATTCTCGAAGATCTCATGCTCGATCTGATGTACTATCTCCCTTCCTACAAGAAGGTGCGCGAGTTTGTCGTGACCAAAGAGATGGTTCTGACGCAAAAGATCAATCTCACGCTGCTTGAAAAGGCCGGCTGAGGCCCGCAGCTTGCAACTGGTGCCCCATATAAGGCATCCAACCGATTACGGGATTTGGAAAGTGCTTAAGCCGCTTTCCTTCCCACCTCGAATTCTTTATTCTCAAATCACACCATGATCACTTCGAAGGAAAAGCCTGAAACGAAGCGTCTCCCGATGATGCCCATCCGGGACGTGGTGATCTTCCCGCACATGATGACGCCTTTTGTCGTCGGCAGGGAGTCCAGCGTGCGTGCGCTTGAAGAAGCGCTCGCCGGCGATAAGAAAATCTTCCTCGCCACGCAGCACGACGCATCAATTGACGAACCCACGCCAGAAGAGATCTTCCAGGTCGGCACCGTGGCGAGTATTGTCCAGAGTTTGAAGCTGCCCGACGGCAATATCAAAGTGCTCGTCGAAGGCGTCGAACGCGGCAAGATCGTCGCCATCACCGACGACGAAGGCTTCTATAAAGTCGTCGTCCGCACGGCAAGCTATAAAGCCGAAGCCGGTCCTCAGCTCGAAGCCCTTATTTCGCGCGTCACCACTTTGTTTGAGCAGTACGTCAAGTTGAGCCAGAACCTCAACTATGAAACGATGCTCGCCGCCATCCGTCCCGACGATCCGGGCAAGCTCGCTGATACCGTGGGCGCGAATCTCCAGCTCACGATTGAAGAGAAGCAGGAGTTGCTGGAAATTTTCGATCCCGTCGACCGCCTCACGCGCGTCGCCGAGATGCTCGACATCGAGATCGAAAAGCTCAATATGGACCGCACCATCCAAGGCCGCGTAAAGCGCCAGATGGAGAAGGCGCAGAAAGAGTACTACCTCAACGAGAAGATCAAAGCGATCCAGAAGGAACTGGGCCGCGGCGAAAAGAGCGAGGTCGACGAGCTCAAGAAGAAAATCGAAACCGCCGGCATGACCGCCGACGCCAAAGACAAGGCCATGCAGGAGCTGCGGCGTCTCGAACAGATGCCGCCGATGTCGGCCGAGTCGACCGTTTCGCGCAATTACCTCGACTGGCTGCTCGCCGTACCGTGGAAGAAGAAGTCCAAGGAAATCCGCGAACTCAAGTTCGCCGAAAAGATTCTCGAAGAGGACCATTACGGGCTGGAGAAGGTCAAGGAGCGCATCCTTGAGTTCCTCGCCGTACGGCGCCTCGTCAAGAATCCCAAGGGTTCCATCCTCTGTTTCGTCGGACCTCCCGGCGTGGGCAAAACCTCGCTGGGCATGTCCATCGCCAAGTCCACCGGCCGTAAGTTCGTCCGCCTGTCGCTCGGCGGCGTACGCGATGAAGCCGAGATCCGCGGCCACCGCCGCACCTACATCGGCGCCCTTCCCGGCCAGATACTGCAAATGATGAAAAAGGCGGGCACGAAGAATCCCGTCTTCATGCTCGACGAGATCGATAAGATGTCGATGGACTTCCGCGGCGACCCATCGGCGGCGCTGCTCGAAGTGCTCGATCCCGAACAGAACTGGATGTTCCAGGACCACTACCTCGATGTCGAATACGACCTCAGCCAGGTCTTCTTCATCGCCACGGCCAACGTCCTGCACACCATTCCGCCCGCCCTGCAAGACCGCATGGAAGTCATCCGTCTCTCCGGCTATACGGAGATCGAGAAGATGGAAATCGCCAAACGGTTCCTCGTCCGGAAACAGATGAAGGACACCGGCATGGCCGACAAGGACATCGAGTTCCAGGATGAAGGCCTCATGACCCTCATTCAGGGCTACACGCGCGAAGCCGGCGTCCGCAACCTCGAACGCGAAGTGGGCAATGTGTGCCGCAAGGTGGCCCGCAAGGTCATCAGCGCCACCAAACAGGACAAGTACGCCAGACAGGTCATCAACGCCGCCAAAGTGGTCGAACTGCTGGGACCGCAAAAATTCCGCGACCTTCAGGCCGAAAAGAAGAACGAAGTCGGCGCGGTCACGGGTCTTGCCTGGACCGAGGTCGGTGGCCAGATTCTACAAACCGAAGTCATCATCATGGAAGGCCGCGGTAAGCTCACCATCACTGGCAAGCTCGGCGACGTGATGCAGGAGTCGGCGCAGGCGGCCATGAGCTACGTCCGTTCGCGGGCATTGGCGCTTGGGCTACCGAAGGATTTCTACCGCAGCCTGGACATTCACGTGCACGTGCCCGAAGGCGCCATTCCCAAGGATGGGCCCTCGGCCGGCATCACCATCTGCACCAGCATCTGTAGCGCCCTCACGAAAATTCCGGCTCGCGCCAACGTGGCCATGACCGGCGAAATCACGCTTCGCGGCAAGGTGCTGCCCATCGGCGGACTGAAAGAAAAACTTCTCGCCGCCCATCGCCATGGGCTCACCGAAGCCATTATGCCGCGCGACAACGAGAAGGACCTTCCCGACATTCCGGAGAACATCCGCCGCGATATGAAGCTGCACTTTGTCGATCACATGGACGAAGTGTTGCGCATCGCTCTCGAATCGCCCATCGATCCAGCGGCCATCGCCGCAGCCTATGCCGTCGATACGACGCCGCGTCCGGTGTCCGACGAAAAGGTCATGCACTGATCTGACATACCTCTGGGGCAACGGCCGCCTGCGTTGCCCCGGCACCATCCCACGTAAGAAGGAGGCACGGTCGATCGCTCACCCGCCGGGCACCAGTCCGGAACCGGGCGGCCCACCGTCAAGCGGAAGTTGTCAGCACGGTTTATAATGAGTGCAGTCAGGCCGGAGCTGTTTCCCCCCGAGGAGCTTCCGGAAATAGCCTTCCTCGGAAGAAGTAATGTGGGCAAGTCGAGCTTGCTCAACACGCTCACCGGGGTGAAGGGCCTGGCGCACACCAGTTCCACTCCAGGTCGCACGCAAGCCATCAACTTCTTCTCCATAAAAGACACATGGTGCTTCGTCGATCTGCCGGGTTATGGGTATGCCCGGGTTCCCCGCGATCTCAAGGATTCCTGGAAATACCTGATTGAGAGCTATCTGGCCAACAGGGCCGCACTTGCCCTGTCCTGCATTCTGTTGGATGCCAGGCGCGGTTGGATGGAACCAGACCTGGAGCTCCGCCGCTGGCTGGAGCACCAGGGAAGACGATTGTTAGTCATCGCAACGAAGGTTGACAAACTGAAGAATCAAAAAGAGCAGCACCAGGCGATGTCCGCACTTCGCGCACCTCTTGATGGCGCGGAGCTGGTACTCTTCTCGGCCGTCACGGGCCAGGGAGTGAGGGAAATTTGGCAAGCGATTTCGAAAACCCACAGCAAAACGTAACGGACACCGGCAACGGTTCCGTCCCACCCGACAATTCCACACCGGAGGTCAGCGTGTCATCCGACATTAAGACGCCCACCGAAACCAAATCTGACGAACCCAAAAAGGCAAAGGAATCGGCCCCCAAAGCCAAATCCGAATCGGCCCCCAAGGCCGACAGCGCCGTGAAAGCTGCCAAGCCGCCCGCCGCCGCGCCGCCGAAAGAAGCTCCCAAGGAAGCCGCCGCGCCAGCCGTGGAAAAGGCCGCCGAAAAACCCGCTGAGAGAGCCGCGGACCGGCCTGCCGACAAACCGCCTGAGAAAACCGAGCAGCGCGAACAGCGCGCCGAAGGTGGTGGCGGTGGTCATTTGCCCGGCGAATCGCGCCGGCAGCACCATAATCGTCCGCAGGGCAAGGATCAGCAGTCCACCCTCAACCTGGTGGAGTTGAAGGAGATGAGCATCATCGACCTTCAGCAGATCGCCAAGGATCAGGGCGTCACCGGCATGGCCGGCATGCGCAAGCAGGACCTCATCTTTAAGATCCTTCAGGTGCAAGCCGAAAAATCAGGCCTCATCTTCGCTGAAGGCGTTCTTGAGTGCCTGCCCGATGGCTTCGGCTTCCTGCGCGCGCCCGAATACAACTACCTGCCCGGACCCGACGATGTCTACGTTTCACCGTCGCAGATCCGCCGTTTCGATCTGCGCACCGGCGATACGGTCAGCGGACAGATCCGCCCGCCCAAGGAAGGCGAGCGTTACTTCGCTCTGATCAAAGTCGATGCGATCAACTTCGAGGCCCCCGAAGAAGCCCGTAACAAGATCTTCTTCGATAATTTGACTCCGCTCTACCCGGAGGAGCGCCTCAAACTCGAAACCGCGCGCGACAACTACTCCGGCCGTGTGATGGACATGCTCACTCCGATCGGCAAGGGCCAGCGCGGTCTGATCGTGGCGCCGCCTCGCACCGGCAAAACCATGCTGTTGCAGAGCATTGCCAACTCCATCACCACTAACGACGACAAGGTCCATCTGATCGTACTGCTCATCGACGAGCGGCCCGAAGAAGTCACCGACATGCAGCGTTCTGTGAAGGGCGAAGTCATCAGCTCCACCTTCGACGAACCCGCTTCGCGTCACGTCCAGGTCGCCGAGATGGTGATCGAAAAGGCCAAGCGCCTGGTCGAACACAAGCGCGACGTAGTGATCCTGCTCGACTCCATCACGCGCCTCGCCCGCGCCTATAACGCAGTCGTTCCACCCTCTGGCAAAGTGCTCTCGGGTGGCGTCGATTCGAACGCGCTCCAGCGCCCCAAGCGCTTTTTCGGCGCGGCCCGCAACATCGAAGAAGGCGGCTCGCTCACCATCGTCGCCACGGCGTTGATCGATACCGGCTCGCGAATGGACGACGTGATCTTTGAAGAGTTCAAGGGTACCGGCAACATGGAAATCCACCTCGACCGCAAGCTGGTCGACAAGCGCATCTTCCCGGCGTTGGATATCCACAAGTCCGGCACCCGCAAAGACGAGCTCCTCATTCCCAAGGAAGACCTGAACCGCATCTGGGTGCTTCGCAAGGTATTGAGCCCGCTTTCTCCCGTGGAATCGGTGGAACTCCTTCTCGATAAGTTAGGCAAGACCCGCAGTAACGCAGAGTTTCTTGCCAGCATGAATGGCTAGCGATATTCGCTATATATTCGCTCGTATCTAAAAAGTAACGATCTGAGGCTGGTACTGTTCTACAGTGTCGGCCTCATTTTCATTCCAGCCCGCCTGATTCCCCTGCCAAGCCATAACCTCTTCGCTTAAAATAGCGTCTGAATCATTGAAGACGACCCGTGTGCCCGGACCCACCCGGCACCTCAGGGAGTCTCCTCTGCGCGGTCCGCATTGGTCCGGCTGAGGGAGGGAATCTATGCAGTCACAAGCTAATGAACATACCGGCCGGTCCTGGCTTCGATGGCTCATACTAATAGGAATCGCCGTGGCCGGAGGCACCGGTCTATACCTCCGTCAAGCATCCGCCCAGCAGAAGCAGGGCTCCACCGGCGCCGATATTCGCTCTGCCAAAGCCGTAGCTGGGCCGATGTCAAAGACGATCCGACTTACGGGTTCGACCGGTGCCGAACGCTATGCGCAATTGCTCACCCCGCAGTTGCGCGGCTCCCGCTCCGGTTTCGGCCGTGACAGCCGATCGTTCAACGCTTCTCGTAGTTCCAACACTCAGGTTAGCTCGCGCGCGTCGGGCACATCATCCGGCGGCTCCAGCGGTGGTTCCGGCAGCGGTGGAAGCTCGGTTGGCGCCGATGGGTCTTTGACAGTTTCCAGCTCCAGCGGCGCTCAGTCCAGTTCGCGCAGTTCGTCCGCAATGCAATCGGCAACCAGTCGCGTGAGTTCGAGCAGCAGCTCTCCCTCTTCCGGCGGCTCGCGAGCCTCCACGCCTGGCGCTTCGAGCAGCAGTTCCACAATGGGCGCCGACGGCCTCGGATCGACATCAAATTCGCTCAGCGGCGGCGGCAATGGCCCCGGCGCGATCGGTGGGGCGAGCAGTGGTGGTGGCGGCGGTGGCGGCTCAAGCCGCGGCGGCGGAGGCGGTGGCGAATTCAACCTCGTCCTGCAGGATGCGGCCAAGCCGGGGGCAATCGTAAAAAAAGGCGAACCGGTCGCCGAATTCGACCGCCAGTACATGCTCACCCGTTTGGACGACTATCGCGCCAGCGTCATCCAAACCGAAGCCAGCTTTAAGAAGCTCACAGCCGAACTAGACGTCGCGAGCAAGGCCCACAAGCAAACCATCGACGCCGCAAAAGGCGACCTCGACAAAGCCGCGCTCACCATGAAAACCGCGCCCGTCATGGGCGCCATTGAAGTCGAACGCTCGAAGCTTGCCCTCGAAGAGGCGCAGGCCCGCTACGACCAACTTCTCAAAGAAGTCAAATTCATGGACGATAGCCTGCGCGCGGAAACCAAGAACGCCGAAATCGAATTACAGCAATCGCGTCTCGAACTACGCCGCGCCGAAGCCAATGCCGACCGGATGATCCTCAAGGCTCCCATCAACGGCATGGTGGTCATGCAGAATACTTTCCGTGGCTCCGAGTTCGATGCGATCAAGGTTGGCGATCAACTGTTTCCCGGTATGGCATTCATGCAGATCGTCGACACGAGCTCGATGGTAGTCAACGCCAACGTCAATCAGGTCGACGTGGAGCGCATGCGCATTGGCATGAGGGCTAACGTGAAGTTCGACGCCTTCCCCGACCTCGTTCTGCCCGCCAAAGTATATGCCATCGGCACGGTGGCCAAATCGAGCCGCTACCGCCCCGATTGGATCAAAGAAATGGCGGTGGTGCTAAAACTCGAGAAAATCGACCCGCGCGTCATTCCCGACCTTTCGGTGAGTGTCGACGTTGTTGTCGATTCCGCTGAAAACGCCACGATGGTTCCGCGCGAGGCCGTGCAATATGAACCGGGGGGCTCAAACCAACCCGCCGAGTCCTTCGTCTGGGTCCGTAACGGACCGGCCTGGGACCGGCGCAAAATTGTGGTCGGCGTTGTGAACGCTACGACCGTCAGTATTCAATCGGGGCTCGAACCCGGTGAGACGGTTGCGCTCGAGACGCCACCCAAGCAAAAAATTAGCTGATTTCGCCTGCTGCCAAGAGAAAACACAAGGAATAACCATGAGTTCCAAAGA
>JBDTVQ010000208.1:0-11759 GCA_040007195.1 Acidobacteriota bacterium
GCTCGCCGCGAGGCCATTCTCACCTTCAACGGCCACGACGATTGCATCTACGCCGCCGAGTTCTCGCCCGACGGCAAGATGCTCGCCACCTCCAGCTACGACAAACTCATCAAGCTTTGGGACACCACGACCGGCAAAGAGATCCGCACGCTGAAAGACCACATCGACGCCGTTTATGCGCTCGCCTTTACGCCCGACGGACGCCGCCTTGTCTCCGGCTCTGCTGACCGCAGCGTCAAGGTCTGGAATCCGGCCACGGGCGAACGCTTATACACGATGAGCGAAGCCATCGACGGCATCAACAGCATCGTTGTCTCGCCCGATGGCAAGCTCGTCGCCGCGGGCGGTCTCGACAAATCCGTCCGTGTGTGGGAACTCGGCGAAAAAGAGCCGAAGCTCCTGAACTCGCTGATGGCCCACGAAGACGCCATTCTCAAGCTCGCCTGGTCGCCAGACGGCAAGACCATCGCTTCCGCCGCCGCCGACCGCACCATCAAGCTCCTGCGCGCCGCCGATCTCACCGAGCTCAAACTGATTTCCGGGCAGCCCGATTGGGTCTACGGTCTTGCATTTTCTCCCGACGGCAAGACCATCGCCGCGGGCCGCTTCGATGGCTCGCTTAGTCTCTATGACGCCGCAACCTATCGCGACACGCTCGAAACCGTCCGCGCCGAAGTGAGGTAATTCGCCATGTATCGCACCAGCCTTCTCCTAGTTCTCGCCGCCTCCGCCTTCGCCGAGGACTCCCTCACCGGCACCCGCATCACGCCGCCTACACTAACTACGGTGACCCCGCGAGGCGTCGCCCGCGGCGCAACCACGGAGATCACGGTCGAAGGACTGAACCTCGCCAAAGCCTCCGCCATTTACTTCAGCGAAGCGGGCATCAAGGGCCGCATCCTCCGCGTGAAAGAGCTCCCCGATCTCTCCGACATCCGGCTCGGCTCCAATGGCACTCCGTCCACCGTCGACGTCGGCCCACTGCCGCCGCGCAATCAGGTGACCGTCGAACTCGACATCGCGCCGGAAGCCAACGTCGGCCCGGTGAAGTTCCGCCTGCTCACTCCGCTCGGCACCAGCCCCGAGGGATCGTTCCTCATTGAGCCCTACTACGGCGAGAGCGTCGACAAGGAACCGAATGACTCCGCCGACGAAGCCGTCGAAGCCTTCCTGCCCGCGGTTCTCACCGGCGCCATCTCGCGCGCGGGCGACGTCGATCACTTCAAAATTCATGCCCGCGCCGGCGAAGAGATCGTATTTCTGAATCAGGCGGAGATGGCCGGTTCCGCGCTGCAGCCTGTCATTCGAATCCTCGACTCCGGCATGAAAGTCCTCACCGAATACGGCTACGACGGTGTACGCGCGACGGAAGCTTTTTCCTACAAGTTCGCCGCCGAAGGCAGCTACTACGTTCGCGTCAGCGACTATGAAAATAGCGGCCGCGCCACGAATACCTACCGCATTCTCGCCGGCAAGTTTCCCGTCGTCACCAGCGCCTATCCGCTCGGCCTGCGCAGGAACGCCCCCGCGAGCATCCACTTCGCTGGCCTTGGCCTGCCGGCGTTCCTCTCCGCAAAGCCTGCCGCAACGGGCCGTCTCGAAACGTTCGAAGAACTCCGTCCCGCCACGCCCACTGGTCCTGCATTCACTGAAGTGAAGCTCGCGCTTGGCGACGATCCCGAAGTGGAGTCGAATGCCGCTAACCTCTCCGTTAAAACCGCGCAAACGATCGCCCTTCCCGCAACCATCAATGGCCGCATCGCCGCATCGAAGTCGAATCTTCCCACCGAGAACCACTTCAAATTCGCCGCGCGCAAAGGCCAGGAGATTATTCTCGAAGTGAACGCTCGCCGCCTTGGCTCGCCGCTCGACTCACTGCTCGAAGTGCTCGACGCCAATGGCAAGCCCGTGGAGCAAGCCGTCGCGCGTGCCACGTGGGAAACGTTTCTCGTCCTGCGCGATCACGATTCCATGACGCGCGGCCTTCGCATCCAAAGCTGGAACGCGCTCTCCACTGGCGACTACGTCATGGTGGGCAATGAGATCGTCCGCGTCGATGAGGTTCCCGACGGCCCCGACGAAGACATGACCGTGGAAAGCTTTGGCGCGCAACGTAGGGCCTTCTTCAATACGTCAAGCGAAGCGCACGGCATCGACCGCGCCGTATATAAGGTGCAGATGCATCGCGCAGGCGCGCAGTTCTCGCCCAACGGCTTGCCCCTTGTCCACCTCTACTTCCGCAACGACGACGGCGGCCCCGGCTACGGCAAAGACAGCCTGGTGACATTCACCGCTCCGGCCGACGGCGAATACATTGCCCGCATCCGTGACGTGCGCGGCCTCGGCGGCGACGAGTACGCCTACCGCTTGAGCATTCGCGAGCCGCGCCCCGACTTTGAACTCAGCGTTTCCCCGCGCAACCCGAACGTCCCACGCGGCGGCTCCATCCCCGTCACCGTAACTGCGCTCAAGCGCGAAGGATTCGACGGTCCAATCGAAGTGAGCTTCGTCTCGCTGCCCGCTGGACTCAAGGCGACGAAAAATACGATCACGCCGGGCCTGGACACGACGACGCTTCTACTCTCAGCCGACGAAAACGCCGAACTCAAAGATGCAGTCGCTTTCGATATCACCGGCCGAGCCACCGCCGCCGGCCGCACAATCACACACCGCGCCAATCCCGACGACGACATGAAACTCATCGCGCTCATGCCCCACGCCGACGTGCGCCTGCTCACGAAAACCAGGGTCGTGGAACTCACCCCGGGCCAGACCGCTGAAGTCACCGTCGCCGCCGAGCGCTCCAATGGCTTCGCCGGGCGTGTCCCCGTCATCGTCACCGATCTGCCCGTCCGTGTCCGGGTCACCGACTCCGGCCTCAACGGCGTGCTCATTCACGAAGACGGCGACAGCACCACATTCCGCCTGTGGGCCCTCCCCAACGCCGAACCCACCGAAGGCTACATCTATCTTTCGGCGCGAATCGAGACCCGCTCACCGCAACAAAACATGTACGCCTCCGTGGAACCGGTGCTCGTCCGCGTGAAGCCGGCCACACAAATCTCGGCGAAAACGCCAACGCCAGTTGAACGCTCCTCCGCGCCGAAATAGACTCTAAGGGTGTCCAACGCATCCCTGATTCAAGACGCCCTCACCGCGGGCGACGGCATCGTCCGCCTTGCCCCCTGTTGGGTTCCTCGCGCTTTCCTCATGCCGGGAGGCCGCCTGAAGCTCGATCCGCGCGATCTCTACATCCTCGGCGCGCATCGCGGCGGCATCGACGAGCGCTGGTTCTCGTCGACGACGAAGGCCGCCAACGGCCCGCTTACCGCCGAAGACGAAGGCCTCTCCTACATCGACTTCAACGGCAAGCGCGTTCTGCTCAAGGAAGCCATCGAGACTTCCGGCGACAAGTTCCTCGGCGCCGATGTGATGGCCCGCGAAGGTGGCTGGAATCTGCTTTGCAAATTTTTCGACAACCTCGGCCCCATCCCGCACCATCTCCATCAAAGCGACGAGTTCGCCAAACGCGTCGGCCAGAAGGGCAAGCCCGAGGCTTACTACTTCCCGCCGCAGTACAACTTCAAGGGCAACAACTTTCCCTATACGTTCATGGGTCTCGAACCCGGCACCACGCGCAACGACATTCGCAAATGTCTGGAGCGCTGGAGCGAAGGCGACAATGGCATTCTCGATCTCTCCCGCGCCTACCGCCTGAAACCCGGAACCGGCTGGCAGATCAACGCCGGCATCCTGCACGCTCCCGGCTCGCTCGTCACCTACGAACCGCAGGTGAACTCCGACGTCTTCGCCATGTACCAGTCGATGGTGGAAGGCCGCGCCGTGCCGTGGGACCTGCTCGTCAAAGACGTTCCCGAACAGCACCACCACGACCTCGACTACATCCTCGACATGCTCGATTGGGACGCCAACACCGATCCCGAGTTCATGAAGCACAACCTGTTCCATCCGACGCCGGCCGCCGATCCCGCCGCGATGAGCGACGCTGGATATTCGGACAAATGGGTCGTGTACTCGACAGGCTACTATTCGGCGAAAGAACTCACCGTCGCCCCCGGCCGCTCCGTTGTCGTGAAGGACGCCGCCGCCTACGGAACGATCCTCACCCAGGGGCGCGGCAGCCTCGGCAAACATGCCGTCGAATCGCCCTCCATGATCCGCTACGGTCAAATGACCAAGGACGAACTCTTCGTCACCGCCGCCGCCGCCGCCAACGGCGTGAAGATCACCAACGAGAGCGACGTCGAAGACCTAGTCATGCTGAAGCACTTCGGCCCCGGCAATCCCGATTCGGCCCGCTTCGTGGCTTCGTAGACGCATCATGAAATTCGGAGTCAACACGCTTATTTGGACGGCGCACTTCGACCGCCCGCATCTCGACCTCATCCCCCAGATTGCCGCGCACGGCTTCGACTCCATCGAAGTCGCGCGCTTCGACTGGAACGACTTCCCGGCCGCCGAGATTCGTAAAGCGGCCGCCGTATCGGGCATCGGCGTGCTCACCTGCACCGCCATGCCCGGACTGAGTCTCATTCACGACGATGCGGTCGAGCGTGAGAAGGCCGTCGCTTATCTCAAACAGGCTGTCCAGTGCTGCGCCGAAGCGGGCGGCAAGGTGCTCGTCGGTCCGCTCTTCTCACCTGTCGGCACACACTACGGCCGGCGCCGGACGGACGAAGAGTGGAAGCGCCAGATCGATTCACTTCAGGCCATCGTCCCCACACTCGATGCCACTGGAGTCACGCTGGCCGTCGAACCGCTCAACCGCTTCGAGACTTTTTTCCTGAACACCATGGCCGACGCCGCCCGCATGTGCGAAGCCATCGGCAGCTCGAAGGTGGGTATCCTCTACGACACCTTTCACGCCAACATCGAAGAGAAGAGCCAGGCCTTCGCCATTCACACTGCGGGTAAATGGATTACCCATGTCCACACCTGTGAGAACGACCGCGGCATTCCCGGAAGCGGCCACATTGAATGGCCCGACGTCTTCACGGCTCTCAAGGAAATCGGCTACTCCGGGACGTGCTCCATCGAAAGTTTCGGCTTCCGCATCCCGGAACTCATCGCTCCCGCCTGCATCTGGCGCGACTTTGCGGAGACTCCCGAATCGATCGCCTGGGAAGGTCTTCCATTCCTCAAGCGAACGCTCGCCGCGACTTTCGAATGACCGCTGCCCCGCGCATCGACGTATGGGTGAAGTGGACCGCAATCGCGGCCGTTGTGGTAGGTGTGGCCCTGCGTCTTCATCGCGCTGCGGTCATCGCTCTGAGCTTTGATGAGTGCATGCAGCTGTTGCCCGTGCATTCGAACTCATTTGCGGAAGCCTACGAGCATTTTGCCGAATTTGCTCACCCGCCTCTTTTTCTTATGCTTACCTATCCTCTCGGTGCACTGACTCTCACGGAGCTTGGCGCCCGGATCGTACCTCTGTTGTCCAGCATTCTCTTGCCTGTCGTGCTCTACATCTGGCTCCGCGACCGCGCGGGTCTCATCGCCGCTTGCACAGCGGTAACGATCATTTCCCTTTCGTCAAACTGGATCACCCTCACTCCGCAGGTCCGCAGCTACTCGCTTGCCTTCCTCTTTTTCGTGCTCTCCCTCATGTGGTTGGATCAGGCAATTGACCGCGACCAGCTCATTCGGCTTGGCCTGGCGGGCTCCGCTCTCATCCTTGCAATTCTGAGCGACTACTCACTGGCAATCGTGTGCCCGGCGATCACCCTCTATGGATTTGCCAGGCTTCATGAGGTACGAGCTAGGCGTCCATTGTGGCTAGCGTGGGCGCTCGCAATTGTCCTGGCCATGTTTACGTTCGGCATGCTTTATTGGTTCCAGATCCGGTTGTATGTGGTGTTCGCCGCCGACTTTAGTACCTCATGGCTGAGACAGGGATTTCGCGTACCTGGCGAATCCCTGGCGCATTTCCTGATCTGGTCGACATATAAACAGTTCGCTTATTTGTCGAGTAGGCAATTAACGGGCGTGCTGTTCGCCCTGCCATTCCTGTTGTCGTTGCCGTTCGTTTCGGTTGCCTGGCGGGTGCTCCTCGTCATGCCATTTGCAACGGGACTGACTCTTTGCCTGCTCCGGCTGTTTGCATTCGGCCAAACTCGCCACTCGGCGATTGTTTCCTTGCTCATTGCCGTCGGAGTTGGACTGGCGGCCCAACGTTGGCTCGCAACTCGTCCGCGGGCATGGCTTGCGGTTGGTCCTGCGCTGGTTGCCTGTTGCTATTTCACAGCAAGCCCCCACCCCATGGATTGGCCGGACGACCAGCTTGATCCCCACGCCTTTCGTGCCGCCGCGGAATTTGCCGGATCGCTTCCCACCGCGGGAGCCGCCGTTCTCACTACTGGCCACACGCGGGACGTGCTGCAGTACTATCGGCTCATCCAAGGCGCACCGCTGCTGAACCTGGCCACTCACGTGTATGGGGAACTCAAATCGGAGTATTTGATTGTTGAGATCGCGGCCATTCGAGCCAACGCTCGGCTTCGCCCGAGTGATCCCGTCTTCGTAGTCGACGCCGGCAACTATCCATTCAAATACCCGCCGTCGCAACCATCGGGTCCAATTCGCAAATTCGGTCCGATGCGCTTCTGGCGGCTGGAGGGAACGGGAAGCCTCCCGGCAACGCCGCTTCTACCGCGGCCGCTTCGCCGCCTTCGCGTCGATCAGTCGCGAACCCCCAACTTCCGTAAGATCGCCATCATCGGACACCAGTTCGTGAACGCCGACTGAAACAGATTCAGCCCCACAAAGGCCGTGAAGAAGTACCAATTCGAGTTCACATAGTGCCCCAACGCCAAGGTGGCTAGAACCATAGCACCCGCAATCATTCGCAAGTATCGATCCACATTCATTTGCGTACCCTCGTTCTCTGGAGACTCAGACGCACGAAAATGGTGACACAAAATTGGGACCCGCTCCAGTTCCCCATTTAGTGGCTCGCTCCGACCGCCCGGCGCGGCCTGTTGCGGTACCATAGCCTCCCAAGTGCGAATTTCTTCCCGGTCCGAGTTTTGGCTCAAGTTGGTAGCGGTCGTTGGGCTGCTCATCGGCGCATTACTTCGCTGCTATCGTGCGTATGCTCTCGTTCTCGATCCCGACGAGGCGCTGCACCTACTCCCTTGCTATGCCACAAGCCTCAGGGAGGCGATCACCTACTTTAGGCAGGATGCCCACCCTCCTTTCTATTCTGCAGTTACGTGCCTGCTGCGTCCTCTCCTGTATAGCGAGTTTGAAGCCCGGCTTCTAGCAGTCGTCGCCGGAGCTCTTCTGCCGGTCATCCTTTATTTTTGGCTCCGCGAAAGAATTGGTCTTGTTGGCGCGTCCACGGCCCTGATGCTAACGGCGCTTGCGCCAAGCCTGGTCGAAGTCTCAGCCGAAGTACGAACCTATTCTTTGGCGCTGCTCTTCACCGCTCTAACTCTCATGTGGTTCGACCAGGGGCTCGATGGACTTCGACTCGACCGGCTCGCGTTATCCGGATCGGCCCTCGTCTTGGGCATCTTGACCGACTACTCCGTGGTCATTGTTTGCCCGGCGATAGTGCTCTATGGATTTGCCCGGTTGTGGGAGATTCGGGCCCCTCGGCGTATTTACCTGTATTGGGCCTGCATCGTGTTGCTTGCACTCGGAACCTTCGCCGCCCTTTACTGGTTTCACATTCGACGATTGGGGATATCTCCATCCTCATTCGGCCAGACGTGGCTCCGCGATGGATTCCGACAGCCCGGACAACCGCTCATTCCGTTCGTGGCCGATGCGCTTCTAAAACAGTTTTCATTCATCACCGGTACAATCGCGCATGGCGCCTTGTTGGCGGCGCTCTTTCTGCTCGCTCTCCCGGCGGCTACAAGGGCTTGGAGAATTTTACTCTTAGCCCCATTCGTTACCGGTGTTGTGCTGTCGCTGCTTGATCTGTTCGCCTTCGGCCGCTCCCGCCATTCATCCGTCATTGCGATCGTCATCGCCGCTGGATTGGGCTTGGTTGCACAACGGTGGTTAACCGTTCGATCCCGTATCCTGCCCCTCGGGATCCCGCTGATCGTGGTTACCTGCTTCATGCTTGCGCCGGATGATCGTCCTCACGAAGAGCCCGACAAATATGAGGTGCAGGCGATGCACGACGCGCCAGAGTACATCGCTTCGGTTGCTCCCCCGGGAACTTTTGTTCTTGCCACCGGCCAAGCAAAGTTTCTCGTGGATGCCTATCGGGCCATGACGAAGAAGCCCCCCCTCCCTGTCGAAACTGTAGACAACTGGTGGTCAGAACCAGCTCAATTTACGCCGGCGCTCGCCCAATTTCGCCAGCGCCACTCCGTCCCCCAAAACGAACCAATCTTATTCGTCGAAGGGGGATTCTCTTCCTTTGAGTTCCCTCACTCCAAGCCGGCCAGTCCACTTCGTACATTTGGCAGCATCCGCGTCTGGGCGATTCAGGAATACGGGAACGCTACCCCGGCCGTTTCCCCGCCTTCGCCTCCGCCACGGTGATCCCCACCGGCTCCAAGTGCGTCGGGTCCCAACCCACTTTCACGGGAGCCTTGAAATTCTTCGCCGCGATCGCGTTATTGATGCCCCTTTGCAGGGATGCAGGCAAGCCCCACAATACACCCGATACCAGCCCATTTTTCCGCGCCGCTGCCGCTAGCTTCAGCAGGTATTCGGTCGACGGCCTCACGGGCGAATCGTCGTCCAGCATGTCCACGGCCAGCGACTGCTTCTCCCCCGCCGGTCCTGTCACATTGTGGAACCCGAACTTCAATTTCGAATTCCCCGACGTGAACGCCTTCATTTGATCCGCCGGAGACCGGTAGCCATCCTGGATGCGCGGCCGTACCCCGCCCGCTTCCAAATCCTTGATCACCTTTTTCACTCGCGCCGCGAATGTGGGGAACAACTCCTTCAACCGGTCGTCGTTCCGCTTGATCCGATCCGCTTCCTTCATGAGGTGCAGTCTACACGAACCGGTTCACCAAATCAGCCCCCAGCAGATCTTCCAGCAGAGGTGCTTGCGGATACGGGTGAATCTTGTAGTGGCGGAATCCTTCGCCGTATTCCAGTCCCGCCAGTTTGCCCCGCCCACGCGTCCAGCGCTCCATCTCATCCAGGTAATTGTCCATCCCGTGATGATCCGAAAGCCACTGCCGTTGCGATACATGGCAGGCAAGCGCATCGCGCTTGGTGGCGAAGCTCGAGGCGATGTCCACAACAAAGTCCGGACGAATTACGCGGCCGTCGCGGTCGGTCCCTTCCACCGGATCGGCGAAATATAAGTGCGGAATCGTATCCATTGCCGGCTCGTCTGAAAATTCCGAACAATCGTAATTCGGACAACCTGCTCCAAAACAGGCGTCCCGGACCAGGAAGGAAGTCGCCTCGTGGTCGCAGTGGTAGTCCGAAGGCGAGGCCGTGATCACGACGTCCGGGCGCAATTCACGTACCAGCGCTGTCACCCGCCGCCGCGATTCGTCGTCGTTGAATATAGCCATGTCGCGGAACTCCGCGCACGCATATTCCGCTCCCATTCTCTTTGCGCCCGCTACCCCCTCTGAGCGGCGCATCCGCGAAATCATCTCCGGCGAATGCTCCTTCGTGCCGCAATCGCCCGGTGTCATGGTTACCACCGTCACCGCGTGGCCCTTCCGCGACAGTAGCGTGAGTGTCCCCCCCAGCAGGATTTCAGCATCGTCCGGATGAGCGTGTATACAGGCGATTCGGGCCATGATTTGAGAATACGACGAAGCCCGCATGAGGCCACGGCCGCACCCCGTTATAAACTGGTCGTGTCCCCATGAAACTGCAAAGCTATACCATCACGCAGGGCCCCACGCGTGCGCCCGCGCGTTCCTATTACAAGTCCATCGGCTTCACGGACGAAGACCTCAAGAAGCCCATCATCGGCATCGCCAACACCTGGATCGAAACGATGCCCTGCAACTACAACCTGCGCGACCTCGCCGTCCGCGTCAAGGAAGGCGTTCGCAAGGCAGGCGGCACGCCGATGGAGTTCAACACCATCGCCATCTCCGACGGCATCACGATGGGCACCGAAGGTATGAAAGCCTCGCTCGTCTCGCGCGACCTCATCGCCGACTCCATCGAGCTCTGCTCGCGCGGATACATGTTCGACGGCCTCGTCGCTCTTGTTGCCTGCGACAAAACCATCCCTGGCGCCGCAATGGCGCTGCTTCGCTTGAACGTTCCCAGCGTGCTCCTCTACGGCGGCACCATCATGCCCGGCCGCCTGAACGGCAAGGACATCATCGTGCAGGACGTGTTTGAAGCCGTCGGCGCCCATTCCGCCGGCAAGATTACCGACGCCGAGCTTCTTGAAATTGAAAACCACGCCTGCCCCGGTCCCGGCGCATGCGGCGGCCAGTACACCGCCAACACCATGGCCACTATCATGGAATGCATCGGTCTCTCGCCTTTCGGCACCGCCAGCGTTCCGCAGGTCGACCCGCGCAAAGGCGACGTAGCCATGCGTTGCGGCGAGCTCATCATGAACGCCGTGAAGAACGACATCAAGCCGCGCGACATCTGCACGCGCCACGCCTTTGAGAATGCCATCGCGAGCGTGGCCGCATCGGGCGGCTCGACCAACGCTGTGCTGCATTTACTTGCCATGGCCCACGACGCAGGCGTCCCGCTCGACATCGACGACTTCCAGCACATCAGCGAGCGCACCCCGCTGTTGTGCGACCTCAAGCCCGCCGGAAAATACACAGCTGTCGACGTCGACCGCGCCGGTGGCATCCCTGTCATTTCGCAGCGCCTCTTGGAAGGCGGCTTTATTCACAAGGGCTGTCTCACCGTTACCGGACGCACGTTCGAAGAAGAAGCGGCCGACGCCAAGGAAACGCCCGGTCAGGATGTGATTAAGCCCGTCAATGCGCCCATCAAAAAGTCGGGCGGCCTGGTGATCCTGAAAGGCTCGCTCGCGCCCGAAGGCTGTGTGATTAAGGTCACCGGCCTCGCACGCAAGAGCCACTCTGGTCCTGCGCGCGTCTTCGATCGCGAAGAAGATGCCATGGACGCGGTCACGCACGGAAAGATCAACGCGGGCGACACGCTCATCATCCGCTATGAAGGACCCAAGGGCGGCCCGGGCATGCGCGAGATGCTTGGCGTCACCAGCGCCATCATGGGCGCGGGCCTGGGCGACTCCGTTGCCCTGCTCACCGACGGCCGCTTCAGCGGCGCCACGCGTGGCTTCATGATCGGCCACGTTGCGCCTGAAGCCGTCGATGGCGGTCCCATCGCCATCGTCCGCGAAGGCGACCCCATCTCGATCGACATCGAAAAGCGTTCCATCGACATCGCCATCCCGGCCGAAGAGATCGCCGCGCGCCTCAAGACCTACAAGGCTCCTGAGTTGAAGTACAAGACCGGCGTCTTCGCCAAATACTGCCAGTCGGTAACCTCCGCCTCCAAAGGCGCGGTCACCTGCTAGGCCCTTCGCAAGAAAAAACGGGCAGCTGACCGGCTATGGTCGTCTGCCCGTTCAGTTCGCCTGGAGAAGAGATCTTGTTCGGCCCACGCGGGGCCATCGGCGCTTAGAGGTTCGCGTCGAGCATGGCCGCGACGTCGGTTTTGCCGACCGCGCCTACTTTCTGCGCCACCACCTGGCCGCCCTTAAACACGAGCAGCGTCGGAATACCACGGATGCCATAACGCATTGCCGTGTTCCCATTCTCATCGACGTTCAGCTTGCCAATCTTCGCCTT
>JBDTVQ010000209.1:0-11753 GCA_040007195.1 Acidobacteriota bacterium
ATGCCTCAGGTGACGGCTTTTTGCTAGGGGTTGTTGGTGAGATTTGCGGGCTAGGCTGGCCTTGAGTTTCACGGAGGGCGAGGCTTTCTCACTCGTCAAAATCTGTCGCAAAGTGTCGAGTGCGAGGCGGGAGAGCTCGTGCATCTGGTCGGAGACGGCGCCCGAGGCCAGGCGCGAGGCGTCGTCGTAGGCTTCGCGGAACGCGGGGATCTCAAACCAATTGTGGAGGGTCGACCGGTGGACTCCGATTTCCTTGGCGGCTGTCGAAATGCGTCGACCGGCGGCCATGAGGGCAATGGCTTGGTGCTGAAGCGGCGTCAGCGAGTTTGTCGGATTTGGAGATGGCTTTGCCATGCCCACGGAATATCATGCCGGGAGAGCGGGCGAACGGGCGGGGGTGAGCGAAGTGGTTGCATGTGAAGAGAATTTAGGTGGCTGTGAGGTTGTGATCCATCGTGTGCGGCAGCGGGCGGCTCTCGCCGCTGCAGCAAGTTACTCTGTAAAGATGCCTGTCAGCCGAAGCCGCAAAGCCCGCGCGGCCAGGAGGCGTAAGCGCCGGATGGATCGCGTTGAGCATGACCTCAGCGGCGAGCAATGGGCGGCCTTGGTGGAAGCATGGGGCGGCTGTGCGTACTGTGGGGTGGTTGGCAAGCCGTTGCAGCGCGACTGCGTGCTGGCGTTGTCGCGCGGGGGGCGCTATACGCTGGAGAACATTGTGCCGGCGTGCGGGTCGTGCAATACGAGCAAGTGCAATGACGAAGTGACGGGCTGGCTGCGGCGGAAGCGGCTGAATGAGAGCGCGTTTCTGCTGCGTTTTTTTCAGATCAAGACGGAGATGGCGGTTCGATTTTCGGTGGAGGGCGGCGGTGCGGGGGATTAGACCACACCGCAAAGACGCCGGCCGAAAACTGAAACTGTTCGATCACTGCCTCGCTGGTTGTAAGAATTCGAACCGTACTCGCTACTAATAAAATCGAATCGCGGATTCCGTGCAGAAAGACGATCAGCAGCGGCTGTTCGACCAGTGGCTCAAGAGCCACCGGGGACTTTTCTTCAAAGTGGTGCGGACGTATGCGTTCACGCAGCAGGACCAAGAGGATCTATTCCAGGAAATCGCGACCCAGGTGTGGCTATCGGTCCCCAACTTTCGGGGGGATGCAGCTGCGACGACCTGGATTTATCGCGTAGCCCTGAACACCGCCATCGCGTGGACGCGAAAGGAATCGAAACACCGCGATGGCAAGCAATCGGCAGATGGAGTGGATGCCGCAATTCTCCAGGCTTCACCGATGGCGGATCCGCGGATCGAATGGCTGTACGGGCAGATCCGGCAACTGAACGAAATCGACCGTTCCCTGACGCTGCTGTTACTGGATGGCTTCAGCTACAAGGAGATGGCAGCGATGCTCGGTATCACGGAGAACCATGTAGGCGTGAAGATTAACCGCATCAAAGCGTACCTTACGAGTAAGTCCAGGGAGGAAGCTCGCCATGGAGTTTGAAGACCTGCAGGCGATTTGGGACACACAAAACGACCGGCCCGTCTTCTCACTGAGCGACAGCAGATTGGCCGTAGGGTTATACCAGCAACGGGAACAGTCGAGGCGGCGGCTCTTCCGGCTACTGTTCGCTCCTGCCTATGTGACGGCGCTGTTTATCACGGTGGCCTTAGGCTTGACGTTCCTGGTGTACTTATTCAAGACCGTCACCAAGTTGAGGTTGACCGATCCACAGATGTCTATTTGGGATGGTGGGGCACTGGCGGCCGCAGTGGTCGCTGCGTTGGCCGTGGTGGTGCCGATGTACAGAGAGCGGCGCAGGCACGAGGGCACTCAGAACGTGTTCGCTCCGTCTTTGCGGGAAGAATTGGAGCGGGGAATTTCACAACTCGACTTCGAACTAAGGTGCGCGTCATGGACGTGGAGAATTCCGGCGCTTGTTTCGCTCGGAACCTGTGTGCTCTTGTGGGAGTTGGGACGCCTCAACGGGCAGCCGCCTCCGTGGACGATGATGGCGGTCGTCCTGGGTGGCGTCGGCATGAGCGTTTGGGCTGGCCTCGCCGCAAGCAAGAAAGTCGTCGAACAGCTCGAGCAGCGCAGGCGCGCGCTTGAGTCGATGCGTGCGTCGCTTGAGGAAGATCGCTGATGGTCTTGTCCGGGCGCATTGGCTACCCGTCCCGCGGTTCGGCTAGAGCGGCATAGCGCAAGGCCCGGACCACTCGCGCAAAGTTGCGAAGTGCTTACTGATCGCGGGCGAATAGCGGGCAGGGCCGGTAGTGCGAGCCCGGGAATTGGCGAACTCCCCACTTCGTGCGGAGTTCGGGGCGCGAGGTTTGGTCGTCATGCGGAATCTGGAGAGTTTGCCGGGCTGAAGATTGCAATGATCGCCTGTCGGCGTTCGGTGAGAACGTGTAGGCGGGTGGCGTCGTGTGGATGGGGCGGACCCTGATGCACATGGAACTCCGACTCATACCTGGATCGTTTCCGGTTTGACGACGATTCGGGCGTTTCCCGTCCAGTTGAGGCGACTCCCGTTCAGAAGGTACGAAGAAAATTTCGCGCCAGCCATTTGGCGCCGACATAATTTCTGAGATGTCGGGTCACGTCCTCTCATGGCACGAGTTGCCGGATCGGATTGCCGGAACTGACCGACAATTGTGGTTGGGAGGCCGGGGCGGCCCGGTTTCGTCAGACGCAGTTCGAACATCTTGAGGATGCCGGCGGCGGCACTCGAGAGCTTTGGCGCGCGGTGGCTGGCGCTAGGATTCGGTCGTAGGAGGAATCTCGATGACGCCGGAACAGGCGATTGGCGCTCTCTGGCGCGCGTGGTTGGTGGGGTGGGTCATTGCAGTGCTTTGGTCCAGCCGCACCGAAAAGAGGGACGCCATAGGACCCGAACTGCTTTTTCGCGTTCTCTTTTACGCCAGCGTGATCCTGCTTTTTGCGTTTCCACCGGTGGCCCACACCTACGCGCAAATGCAGTTGTGGCACTTTGGCGCTGCGATGAACTGGATATTGGTTGTGCCGACGGCGGCTGGACTCTTGTTCACCTGGTGGGCGCGCATTCACCTGGGCCGCCTTTGGTCGGACCGTGTGGTGAAGAAATCCGGTCACCATGTCGTGGACACAGGGCCGTATCGGATTGTGCGCCATCCGATCTATTCGGGCCTCATCTTCGCCGCGTTCGCCACCGCGACCGAGCAAGGAACCTTATCCGCGGTGCTTGGCGCCGCCATCGTCACTCTGGCGTTTTACATAAAAGCGCGACGAGAGGAACGCTTCCTTCGCGCAGAATTGGGCGAAAGCGCCTACGACGACTATGCACGGAAGACCGCGATGCTTGTGCCATTTGTGGGAGTCGATGGCTAACGGGACACGTCACTCAACTATTGATTCATTGAATCGTCCTGAATTCGGCTGAATATATAAATGTCCGCTCCGGCAGGATAAGCCCAGGTGGCAATTAACTCTAGCGTTGGTCACTTCCGCCACATGCCGTTCCCGAGCTTCGCCCCGAGTGCGCAACATTCCCCGTGACGCATAGTCAAACCTCCGAAGTGGGGTTATGCCCCGCCAACAGTCGCACAGCTTGACTGATCGCCGACGAATAACGGGCAGGATCGGCACGGCGGGCCGGGAATTGGCGCACTCCACGCTTCGGTGAAGCGGGCAGTGACGATGGGAGAGTTGCGAGCTAGTCTCTCACTGCACATGGAACGGGCGATTGCAAGATTACCTACCGTTGATCGTTTCGGCTGTCATCCCAGGGCTGCTCAACTTTTAGAAAACGAACTTGGCTAGTGACCGATCAGACCGGAACGCCTGCCATGCGGGCGATAACAATCGCATTGGTTTCCGGCGTCACACCTGGCTTAATACGGTAGTCAAAATCAAGCGGATCGGAACCAGAACTGGCCATATGCACGTTCTTGCCGTCGGGATCCGCAAGCGAAGATAACGAGATGTCATGGGTCGACACCGCACCGATAGCCCGGCGCTGGATCAGCGTGCGAACTACCGCATCGGCGGCTACTTGCCGGTCGCGCGAATTCGTTCCGCTGAATATCTCGTCAATCAGAAAGAGGACCGGCTGGTTCAGTGAGGCGTCCAGGGTGTCCCGGAGGCGTTGGACCTCGGCGAGGAACTTGGACTTTCCTTCCCGAAGCGAGTCGACAATCGAGATCAAGGCACACACTCGCATCGCCGCCAAGCGAAGTTCCGCTGCACGAACTGGGGCACCCGCAAGAGACAGCACCGAAGCTAGGCCAATGGAGCGAAGGAGTGTGCTTTTTCCAGACATGTTCGAGCCACTGATGACCCAGAAACGAACGGAGGAACCCAGCGCGACGTCGTTGCGGACACAGTCAGCCGGTAGGAGCGGGTGGCCAAGAGCACTCGCTTCGAAAAATGCTTGGCCATCGGTAACCTCCGGCCAGCAATCCTCTGGCGTCTCGTATGCATAACACGCGATCGCACTCAAGGCCTCGAATTCGGCCCAGGCATCGAGCCAGTCGAGCAAGGCATGCTTGTGCTGAGTCTTCCACGCATCGATTGCAAGAGCGCTCTGTGTGCCGAGCGCCAACCAAAGGGAGAGCTGATACCACCAGTCTTTGCTCCGTTGACTGAGAATGAAGAACCACGGGTCCAGTTGGCCAAGTGCGTGTTCCGCGCCCGCAGCTCGGTATGTCAGGTTTGTTAGCTTCGGACTGGAGAACGACTGGGCGCTGAGTAGCGCCAACCCTTCACGAATAACGCGGATCTCGTCAGAAACCGGACGCGTTGCAGCGAGTACGACTCGCACCCATCGAAGTAGCACCGCCCCGACGATTCCATGTGTCAAGGCTATGGCAAGAATCGGTGGCCAAAAGACAGGCCACTGGGAAGGGGCCACCAGGACGATCAGAGATAGGCCTAGGAGGCATGCGCTACTGACAAGCAGAACAGGCTTCAAATACCCGGACAGGTTGATCGAAGGCGCGTCCAACCAATCAGCAAACGTCTGCCACTTTGACTCCTGAAAGTCGTACTTGCCAAGCAACGCAATCTGTTCACGCAGGTCAGTTCGCGCGCTCAACTCACGGACCGAGGCTTGCCGCCCGAGAGCCTCCTCTTTCGTCACGGGTTCCTTGAGATAATGTGCCAGTCTCTCCCTGCCCAGGTGAGTCCTGGCAGTGCAGAGGCGTTCGAAGAGCGAACCCTCTCCGAATAGATTCAAGTCTACGGAATAGCGGTGGCCCGCTACTTCGAATTCCGCTCCCTGATGCCCTTGGCCCGCCCAGCGCTCATCCAGGCGCGACTCGCCTCGCTCATAGTGCTCTCGAAGACGTCTCAGGCGCTGCGCTTGCAAACGTCTTCGGCCATAGTTGCGTATGGACAGCAAAGCTGGGGGAACGGCCAACGGTGGATACCAAATTGGAATGTACTTACGAGAATAGGCGAAAACCCCCGCCGCAACGACGACGAGCGTCACAAATACGAGAATGCCAACAGCAGAGCCTTGTTTGGCTTGAATTGCGCTTAAGGCCGACTGCAATTCGCCAATGCGGTGTTGATAGTAAAGGATGACGTCGGCCGTTGTCATGTTCTCAGGTTACACGTTCCTGGGCCATCAGCTGGCAAATCCGCCAGAAATCGCAAAGTGTTTACTGATCGCGGGCGAATAACGGGCAGGATCGGTACTGCGAGCCCGGCGTGGGTGCACCCCACGCTTCGGGGAAGCGGACAGTGAAGATGGGAGAGGCGCGAGCTAGTCTCACTGGACATGGAACGGCGATTGCGATATTGCCTACGGATGACCTGGTGGTGGCAGAGGAATTTTAGGTGAACGGGTTGGGCTTTCGCGTGGCGTGGGAGGCGATCACGCTCGACAGCCCGATGGATGGGCAGGGGCGGAATGCGCGTGTGTTGCTGTATGTGGACGACGCCGACGCACACTACCGAGAGTGGCGTGCGCGGGTGGGTGTGTCGTGGGTGTAGCGGAACGAAGAGAGGGGAGCGCGCACGTTCGGTCTTCACGATCCGTCCGGGATGACGATCTTTGTGATCGGGCCGGAGCGGGTGGAAGAATAAACGCCGCGCTCCCGAAGGCCGGCAGGCCCGTAGGCCTGTCGCACGATGAGGCTGTTCGACGGCTACGAGACTCGGATGGCCACCTTCAGCACGTCGTTTCCGCGGTTGCCGAATAGTTCGTAGGCCTTGTCGATTTCGTCGAGCGGGAAGAGGTGCGTGAGGAGCGGGCGGAGGTCGATGCGCTGGGCTTCGACGAGGCGCATGAGGCGGTACATGCGTTCCTTGCCGCCGGGGCAGAGGGTGGTGACGATCTTGATGTCGCCGAGGCCGGCGGCGAAGGGCTCGAGCGGGATGGTGAGGTGGCCGGAGTAGACGCCCACGCTCGAGAGCGTTCCGCCGGGGCGGAGGACTTTGAGCGCATTCTCGAATGTCGCTTGCAGGCCTAGGGCTTCGATGGCGACGTCGACGCCGCGGCCGTTGGTGGCCTTCATGATGGCCTCGACGGGGTTGGCGTCGGAGGGGATGGTCATGGTGGCGCCCATGCGCGCGGAGATGGCGAGCCGGTGTGGGTCGCTATCGACGGTGAAGATGCGGGCCGCGCCCATGAGTTTTGCGCCGATGGTGGCGCAGAGTCCGATGGGTCCCTGGGCGAAGATGGCGACGTTATCGCCGATGTGGACGGGGGCGCTTTCGGCGGCGGAGAAGCCGGTGGAGGCGATGTCGGTGAGGAGAAGCACCTCCTCATCGGTGAGGGCGTCGGGGATGAGGGCGAGGTTTGCCTGGGCGTGCGGGACGAGTACGTATTCGGCCTGCGTGCCGTCGATGGTGTTGCCGAGTTTCCAGCCGCCGAGCGGGCCGCCGCATTGGGAGCGATTGCCGCCGAGGCAGGGTTCGCACTGGCCGCACGGGGTGATGGCGCCGGCGAGCACGCGTTGTCCGACTTGATAGCCGGTGAGGCCTGCGCCGAGTTCATGGATGACGCCGACGGCTTCGTGACCGATGGTCAAGCCGGGGGCGACGGGGTATTCGCCGCGGATGATGTGGAGGTCGGTGCCGCAGATGGTGGTGAGGCGGACTTCGATGACGGCCTCGCCGGGGCCGGGATGGGGGATGGGCTTTTCTTCGAGGCCGAAGACTCCCGGGGAGCGGAAAACGTTGGCCTTCATGAGCCCGAGGTGAGGATGCGGGTGCCGTCCTGGGGTTTCGATAGCGAGTTGCATGGGGTTTGCTCCTTGCTTTTGATGGTGCATTTCGAAGGCCAAAGGGAAAGTGCGGAAAAGGAGGTGGGGGCGGATGGGCGAGGCGCGGGGATTGAGGTGGGGTGGATGGGCGAGACGCGGGAATTGAGCCAAGGTGGGTGAAACACCCCGGGGGAGACTAAGTAAATGCAGTAGTACCTGGTGGTGTGCTACGTGCAAGAGCATGGATGAAAGGAGTCACTGCCATGTTGAAAGTGCCCGTAATGATCCTGGAACAGGAAGCAAACCGGACAACGGACTGGTGCGACCGCGTGCGCGACCGTGCGTACGAACTGTTCGTGCTGCGTGGAGAGGAACCCGGCCACGAACGCGAAGATTGGCTACAGGCCGAACAGGAGGTGTTGAACGGACCAGAATACCAGGTGATGGAGACGGCGGAAGGCTATCGGTTGCGCTGCCGGCTGCCAGGCTTTGAGGCTGGGCAGATTTCCGTGCGCGCGGGCGAATACGAGGTGGTGGTGGAAGCGCAACGGAAGGAATTGGAGCGCGAATTGGAGCTTCGCGAGGTGTTTGGCCGGATGAACGTGGATACGAAGATGGACGTCCATGAGGTTACGGCAACCTTCGATGGAGGCACGCTGGAAGTGAATGTGCCGGTGCGCGTAGAGCAACCGAAAGCGGCAGACCGCGTACTGATGGCCGCGGCTCAGTGAAGGCGCCGGTGAGTGAAGGCGCTAGTCAGTGGATGAGGTTGTAGAACTGGAGTCGCCGGTTTTCACTTTGCGCAGGATTTGCGGGCCGTCGGGTGAGAGGATGACGACGCGCACCTGGCCGGCCGGCCCGATGGGACCGATGGATTTACCGTTGGTCAGAATCTCGATGCCGCCGGCATTACCGACGACCAGTTTGGCGCGCGCGACGCCCGAGATGACCTTGCGCTGATTGGGTTCGAGAATACCCGAGAACACCTGCTTGCCATTGGCGGACATGGAGACCCAGGTGGCCTGGCTGGCCACAACTTGAACGGCCATGCCGTCGGCGGAGATGGTGATGCCGGACTGCTCGTCCACGTCCGCACCGGAGTCAGAAGCGGGAACGGCCAGCGACTGTTCGGCGACGGGCTGAGTGGAGGCTTCGGTGGACGCCTGAGGCGGAACGGCGGCGGGCGCCTGTTGTTGCTGCGTACGGGCGGCGGTACGGGCCTCGGCGAAGATGCCGGAGAGTTCCTGCCAACCCATGTAAATGGCCGAACTGGCGCCGAGGACAGCGACCAGCGCGACGGAAGACCAACGAGCCCTGCGCCAGGAAGAAGTATCGAAATTAAATGAGTCCCGTAACGATTGGAACTGGATGGTGGTCTTCGAGTTGGAAAGCTGCTCAAGAACTGGATCGGGCGCCTTCGGGAAAGCCCGGTCCAGGTTCGCTTCAATTTGAGAGAGGTCAAGGCCGACCAAAGTGGCATATTGGCGCGCGAAGTTGCGCGCAAAGAGAGCTCCGGGCAAGAGTTCGAAGTCTTCGCGCTCGAGAGCTTCCAAGTATCGCGAACTGATGCGAGTCTCGCGGGCAATCTCCTGGAGATCGATCCTTTTCGAGAGTCGCGCCTGGCGTAATTGCTCGCCTATTCCCGACATAGCCACATGATTGTACCTCAACGGTATAATGCGAGGCGAGTGCCCTCGCAGGAGCCGTCCGGCCAGAAATCCCTTCCGCGTCCCGAGCCCGTTGTAACCGTTGTGGTTGTCAATTGGAACCGGCGCGAACTTTTGCGAAATTGTTTGCGTTCATTGGAGGGGCAGGAGGGGCTGGAGGGGCCGTTCGAGGTCGTTCTCGTTGATAACGGATCAGACGATCAGAGCGTGGAGATGGCCGAGCGGGAGTTCGGCGAATCGGCGGCGTTCCGGCTGCAGGTGGTCGAGAATATCCGTAACCTCGGATTCTGTGAGGCCAACAATCAGGGGATGGCGTTGGCGCGGACGCCGTACATCGCGCTGCTCAATAATGATGCCGAGGCGGAGCCGGGGTGGCTTGCGGCCTTGTGCGAGGGGATGGAGGCGCGGCCGCGAGCAGGCATGGCGGCGTCGAAGATTCTGGTGTGGGAAGACCCTGGGCGCATCGACAAAGTGGGGCATTTGATCTATCTTGACGGGCAGAACCGGGGGCGCGGAACCGGAGAGCGCGACGAGGGCCAGTACAACGAAGCCGGCGAGGCGTTATGGCCGGACGGGTGCGCGTGTTTGTACCGGCGGGAGATGATCGAAGAGATTGGCGGGTTCGACGAGGACTTCTTCGCCTACGCCGACGACGCCGAACTGGGCTTGCGCGCTAGAATAGCTGGCTGGGGATGCATCTATGTCCCCACGGCCGTGGTGCGGCACCATCGTGGCGCCACATTAGGCCTGGCGAATTTGCGCCGCCTGGAGCTCATTGAACGTAACCGTATTTTGCTGGTGGCCAAACTCTTCCCGTGGAGGCTGGTGTGGCTAAACGGCGTGTTTTATCTCGCAAGGCTCGCCGCCGGAGCAATGGCAGCGGTGCGCAGCCGGGGGGAGATCAACCGGTTTCCTGGCCTAGGCGGGAAGCTGCGGGTAGTGTCGGCGTTGATCAGCGCGGACTTCCAGGCATTGCGGATGTTGCCGAGGATGATCGCGAAGAGAAAGAAACTGGCCGCGATCCGGAGGCTTTCGAGCCGCGAGATCACGCAGTTGCTCTGGCGGAACCGGATCACGCTGAAGGCTTTGAGCGAGCAGTCGAACTAACGGCGCCGGCCGCGCAGGCTCTGGATGCTGAGGTAGCGCCGCAGCCGGCCGCGGCACCCGTATACGACACGGTGAAGGATCCGTGCCCGGCGTGCGGGTTTGATTCGGCGCAGATCCTGATTGAGGGGAGTGACCGGCTGTACGGCACAACGGACCGTGTGTTCCAGGTGGTGGAATGCCAGGCGTGCCAGTTGCTTCGGTTGCATCCGTGGCCGACGCCCACAGAGTTGCGGCATTACTATCCCGACGACTACTGGTTTGTTCCGGAGCAGGATGCGGTATCGAATCTGGAAGAGACGTACCGGCGGATTGTGCTGCGCGATCATGTGAATTTTGTGCGGAAGGCGCTGGAACATGCGGATGTGGACGGCCCGGTGCTGGATGTGGGATGCGGGGGCGGGCTATTTCTGAGGATGTTGTCCGAAAAGGGACGCGCGGTGGTGGGGCTGGACTTTGCGCTGGGAGCGGCGGACGCGGCGTGGAACCAGAATGGCGTTCCGGCGGTGTGCGGATCGCTGACTCAGACGCCTTTTGCAACGGAGAGCTTTTCAGCGGTGACGATGTTTCATGTGATCGAGCATCTGTTCGATCCGGTGTCGTATTTGGAAGCGTCGCACCGGTTGCTGAAGCCGGGCGGGCGGCTGGTGGTACAGGTGCCGAACGCGAGTTGCTGGCAGTTCCTGTTGCTGGGCGAGGCTTGGAATGGCGTGGACATCCCGCGGCATTTGATCAACTATCGCGCGCATGATCTGGAGATTCTGCTGGACCGGTGCGGGTTTGAAGTGACGCGGACGAAGTATTTTTCGCTGCGGGACAATCCGGCGGGGCTGGCGTCGTCGTTGGCGCCGGGGCTGGATCCGATGGCGCGGCGGATACGGGCAGTGGGCGAGTCGCCGCGGAAGCGTATTGCGAAAGATCTATTGTATTTGGGGTTGGTGATGTTGAGTGTGCCGTTCACGCTGCTTGAGGCGGCGTGCCATGCGGGTTCGACCGTGATGGTGGAGGCGCGCAAGAAGGCGTGAACGTGCGATGAGCCAGGAGTCGCCCGCTCGTTGGCTGCCCGCGCCGCTGCGGCGGTACATTCTGCATTTCGAGAGTGAGATTGAGCGGGCGGTGGCGGAGTTTGCGGAGCGCTTGGGGGTGGGGGCGCGGGTGTTGGATGCGGGGGCGGGCGAGGGGCAGTATGCGCATCACTTTAAGGGGCAGCGGTACACGGGAGTTGATTTGGGGATTGGCGATGCGGCTTGGAATTATGCGGGGCTGGATTGCGTCGGGGATTTGGAGCGGCTGCCGTTTGCGGATGGGCGGTTCGATGGGTGCCTCAATGTGGTGACGCTGGAGCATGTGAAGGATCCGCAGCGGGTGTTGTGCGAGTTGGGGCGCGTGTTGCGGGCGGGGGGGGAGTTGTTGGTGGTGGCTCCGCATGAGTGGGAGGAGCATCAGGAGCCGCATGATTATTGGCGATTTACGCGGTATGGGTTGCGGATGCTGTTGGAGCGGGCGGGTTTCGAGGAGATCACGGTGGAGCCGGTGGGTGGGTTCTTTCGACTGCTGGCAAGGAGGCTGGCGCATGCTCCGCGGATGCTGCCTTGGCCGCTTGGGTTGATCGCGGTGGTGGGGCTGGCGCCTTGGGTTTTGGTTCTGCCGGCATTAGATGGGTTGGATCAGCGGAAGAATTTTACTTTGGGGTTTGTGGGGCGGGGGCGGAAGAGATTTTAGCCGCAGATGGACGCGGATGAACGCAGATTTTGGGATTTCTGTTTTTCAGAAGGCGTGAGGCAGTAAGTGCG
>JBDTVQ010000210.1:0-11709 GCA_040007195.1 Acidobacteriota bacterium
AGATGGAGTTGTTGATTGATATCGCGTCGTGCCAGATGGAACGACGCGTGACGATGCGGATGTTCGGTGAGTACCGCAAGGTGGAGTATCAACGACTGGCAAATTCGGGTGGGCCTCTGATGCTGCTCTCCGAATACCTTAAAGGGCGTCAGAACCGTCGCGCGACCGACCACGCGGCGAAGGTCGCTGCGAACGGAAACTGACAACAACAGGAAAGCCCCCGCTACGGCGGGGGCTTATCTCACCGAATCACTGCGCTAATAGTCCCCGGCGCATTCCCTTCCAGCCGATTGTTCACGTAAATGTATCCAGGCTCGCCTCGCTTGCGGCTCTTGTCGATCAAACTGCGAAGCGCTGCCCGCGCCTCGGGATACTCAAGCTGGATGCGGTCGAAGGGCTCGAAGGCGTCTACTGAGGTTTCATAGGCGAGCCCTGGCCGAAGCAACGCGCGGCACACGGCGAAGTTCGCCGTCCAAAGGTCATCGCGCATCACCTGAGCGTCCAACGGCGGCATGCGGGTCCATGAACTGAAGACATGGGCGACGTTGTGCGCGCGTAGCACCCTGAGGTAGTCGTCTACGAGGTAATTGTCGTTGCGGATCTCAATGGCGTACTTCCAGCCTTTCGGCAAGGCGGCAAGGAACGGATCGAGCGCGGCGGCGAACGCGCCGACATCGGCAAAGTCCTTCTTCGCTAGGCTCCCGAACTCCAACATGAGCGGCACAACCTGCGCGCGGTTAGGCTCAATTAGGTTGAGGAACCGCTGCTTGAAGTATTCGGCGTCCAAGAACAATTCGTTGTCGAGGCCCTTGCGAACCCCATAGCGTGCGTGGTTCGGCCATCGCTTCACCGTGATCGCCTCGGGAACCTTGAGGCCGAACTGAAATGACGGCGGAACCTGCGCGAAGAGTTTCTGCCAGAAGTCAGCCGTGGGGAACGTGTAGAACGAGAAATCACCGCCAACGGTCGGGAACGTCTCGGCGTACTCGGTCAGGCACTCCGCATCGAACTTCTTCTGTGAGAGCTTGCTACGCGTGAGGCAGCGATCCTCGGTGTAGATATCGCCGAGCCAGCCGGGATACTTCCAGGACGATGTGCCGATGAAGATGTTGTGGGCGGCGAGCTTGGCGAGGGGCGCTCGAAGGTCCATTGCAGAATTCTATCGCCGCTTAGCCCGTTGCGTCGGAATTGTTGTGATTCTACACTTTGGCCGTCAGTGATCCGATAGACGAACAATAATCCACGGCCCGCGGCTCCGCTGCTATACCGGACGCCGCGAGGCTGGCTTGCGAGATGCCGGCCAAATAACGCTGAATCGGAAAAGAGGGCCAAATGGGAATTGGTCTTCGTCGGGGCGGTTTGATCGCCCGTGACGCGCCGCGTAAGTCTCGCATAGTCGAATGGGCTCCCTGGGGCCGGTTTCGTATTGAGATCGGACAGACGGGACGCCGATGGTGGTGGTCGCTCGTCTACTCCACGGCGAATATCGATTTTCGGGCAGACTGCGAACCTGGTGAATTTGCAATATCCCGTGCGGCCACACGAGAAGTGGTGAAAGTGTGGGTAGGGGAGGAGTCACTGAAATGGAAAAAAGCGGCAGTCATTCGCCGTTGAGATCGAGACTGCCATAGCCATACACGCCTAAAGCTCGCGCGGGTCTATGGGCAGGTTCGACCGGCTTCAGTTTGGCATAGGATGCCGCGAAGCGAGATCGCGCCATTTCTCTCGCTCACTCCGCGCTGCGTTCTCGGCCTTCGCCGCTTCATGTTGGCGCGGGCATTCGATCTCAATGAACCACCGCTCCAGGTCCTCAACAAGGTCCTGGATGCGTTCCGGCCTTGGCTTTGGGTCGAGCCATTGAACGGAGCCTAGCGCGTCGCTCTCACTCGGCATGATGTACTCCGCGCGAGCATCGTCCCACTCGACCATCCTGGCGCGGAAGCGCGGTGTGTCCAAATGTTCGACGGCGAGCCACACCCGCCGCGCGTCGGCGTCCAAATGACTCGGGCACGACGGCTCCACCACGCGCGGGCGTGGCTCCAGCGGATTCAGCGGCCGTTTCCCCAGATTGCCCTCATACAACCGCACCGCGGCCGGCTTCGGCGCAGGGCCTCGCAATCCCATCACGCCCTCCCAACACCCCGCGCCGCCGCGACCTCCGCGAAGGTCCGCCCATCTCCCTCCAACACCGCTTCCCTTCCCGTGAACCCCTGCCAGCGTTGCACGATGACATCTGAATAGCGCGGATCGATTTCAGCCAGACGCGCTGCGCGTCCCCGCTTTTCGCACGCGATCATGGTTGAGCCTGATCCACCGAATAGATCCAACACGAGATCGCCGGACTTGCTGCTGTTCAATAGCGCTCTCTCGATGAGTTCCACAGGCTTCGTGGTCGGGTGCAGCCGGTTCGCCGCGGGCTTCTTCTCCTGCCACAGCGTTGATTGCGTCTTATCGCCGTACCAGGCATCGCTCTGCCCGGCGACATGGCAATAGAAAATCGGCTCATGCTGGAATTTGTAGCGGCCATGACCCCATGCGAAGGTGTTCTTCGCCCAAATGATCTGGCACCTCACCTCGAAGCCCGCCGCTTCAATCGCATTCTGAAATTCCCGCTGGTAGGACGAAGCATGGCAGACGTAGATCGATGCACCTGGCTTTAGTCCCTCTCGGTAGTTTTGAAAGGCCCGTTCGAGGAAACAGGCAAACTCAGCTGCGCTCATCTTGTCTCCCTGGATAGTGAGCTTCTCCTCTGTGTATCCTTGGTAGCCGACGTTGTATGGTGGATCGGTGAAGATCAGGTCCGCCCGTTGATCTCCAATCAGCCGCTCGCGGTCGGCGTCTTCGGTTGCATCGCCGCAGAGCACGATGTGCGTGCCGCAGCGCCACAGATCGCCCCGCCGGGAGACGGGTTGCTCCGGCGGTTCGGGGGCAGCATCGTCGTCGGCGAGTCCCTCATTGACAGGGCCTTCCAGCCTAAACAGATCGTCGATCTCGCCTATCTCGAAGCCAGTCAGTGACAGATCCACCGCGAGTTCGCGCAATTCGGCCAGTTCGATTGCAAGCAGACCGTCATCCCAGGTGGCCTCCTGGTGCGAACGATTGTCCATCAGCCGGTAGGCCTTGATCTGCGCATCCGTCAGGCCGATCGCGACATGTACGGGCACTTCCGGCAGGCCCAGCTTCTGCGCGGCCAACAGCCGCGTGTGCCCGGCAACAATGATGTTCTGCTCGTCGACGACGATGGGCTGCCGCCAGCCGAACTCTCGGATCGACGCGGCAACCTTGTCGACGGCGGATGGGGGAATCTTCCGTGCGTTGCGGGCGTACGGGATGACCTCTTGAATAGGCCGAAGCGCGACTTCCATGCAAACCTCCAGGCGTGAGCTCTGTTGGTTTCCTTCGGAAAGTGCGCCGCGCGCTGGTTTCGCGAACCGAAACTCTGCTCTTAGTTTAGCCCCTTCGGCAAAATAGCTGCGATCAGCTTTTCGGTCAGCGTTGCAATCCCGACGGCCCGCTTACAGGATGCCCATTGGCGACGTGGGCTTTTGAGAGGGATCCCCAAAGACGCAATCTATGGGACTGCCCGGCGGGCTACAACACCGACAGCTTGAACAGCCCCGGCAAGACGCATCAGGTCACACCGAGTGGATAGCGAACGTGCCGCGGGTGACGGCCCAACCTTCCTCGACGTACCTGTCGACGCGGGCGCGGAAATCGGCGGCAACTTTGGCGTGGCTAGCAACCACGTTTTGCAGCTCCAGCGGATCCTGGCGGGCGTCGTAGAGTTCCTCGAACTTCGGTCCCGGCGACCATCGCGTGAGATAGGTCCACTCGGGGGTGCGGATGGCAGCGTGCTCACCCCAACCGGTAATGATCCAGTCTCGCCGGGAGTCGCCGCCGTTTACGAGCAGCGGCTGGAGACTCTCGCCTGTGACCCTGCTAGGCCTGGCAATGCCCACCAGGTCCAGCAATGTTGGCATAAGGTCGATGTGCTGGACGTAGCCTTTGATCTTCCGCCCAGCCCAATTGTCGCGCGGATGATAAATGGCGAGCGGGACGTGGGTTACCTGTTCGCGAATGCGCGTCTCGCCTTTGTGGAGTTGGTTTTGCTCGCCCATCATCGTGCCATGGTCTGCGACGAAGACGATAATCGAGTTGCGCATTAGCCCCAGCTGATGCACCTTACGAAGGAACTTTCCGATGCGCGAGTCGGTGAAACTGACCAGCCCGGCGTAGAGGGCGCGGGCGTGCTCGATCTCGAGCGGACTCATGCGGTTGGTGATGGCCGGCGGCTGGATGAGCCGCGCGCCGTTGTAGTCCTTCTTCATGTAGAGCCGGTAGTAGTCTTCCGGAGGATCCCAGTACTCGTGCGGCGAGAAGGACTCGATGTGGAGATAGAACGGCTGGTTTTCGGTGACGTTGTCGTCGAGCCAGTCCTCGGCGGTGTCGAAGACACGGGCGGACAGCCAGTCGTCTTCCTTCTTCCAGTCCTGGCGATTGAGCAGGTATTGAAAGATGCCCTGCGCTTTGCGGCCCTTCTGCTGAGGCTGTGAGGAGTGGGTATATTTTGCGAGGTCGATGCGGGAGCGGCCACCGGTGCGATAGCGGTCGTTCTCCTGGCCGCGGATCCACTGCCACGAGTCAAAGCCGCGGGTGAAGTTCTTGCCGGGCTTGAACTGGTGATAGAGATCGGAGACGAAAGCGGTGGTGTAGCCGCTCCTTTGAAGCGTCTCGGAAATGGTGACGTCCTCGGCGAACAATTGATGCCAGCCGCGGATCTTGACGGTATCATCGGGCTGCTCAATCTTCTCGGATGGAAAGATCTGTCGGCCTGTGTAAATGGCGCGGCGGGCGGGGATGGTCGGCAGTATCTGTGGGTAAGCATCGAGAAACATCGCCGACTTGCCGATGAGGGCATCGACGTTCGGCGTCTTGTACTCGGGGTGACCGTAGCACCCGGTGTGGTGCGCGCCCCAGGTGTCCACACCGATGTGGATGATATTCATTGGTCCGCCGGAGGTCTGCGGGAGGGCAGCGGCAAAGGGTGTTCCGGCGAGCAGCGTGCGTCTGGCGATCTTCGGCATGGGTCCTAAAATATCAGTATCCCGAGCGAGTCCGGCGCACTTCGGGCAGTGCGGCCTTGGGTCCCGCTTTTACCGACGCTTTGCGCGGAGGTGGCAATGTCCGTCGCCAAGTCAGGTCTTGATCATTTCTTGCTTCTGGAAATAGGCTGGCAGCAGCGTCTTAGGTGGCAGCTTTCGGATCGGCGAGGATCTGCTCACAATCTGCGTGCCAGCAGTTCCGCGGTTTGGGCGTTAAGCGTCAAGTTGCCCGCGTTCAGCCACAACTTCCGGGTAGCGCGTGATCCGGGTGCGATTCATTATCCGGCTGAGAGAACTGTGCTGGTTCACCAATATGCCGCCCATGTGGATGTTTAGCGATCCCGGCCAATGTCGAGGACGAACTGCACCGACGCTTTGCTGTCCGTTAAGCTTTCCGTCTCAGCCACGGGCGGGTTTGTACTCAATAGCTGCGAGAATTGTCGACAAGCAATAACCAATAGAAGCGATAAATAGCGGTCAAGGTTCCGGAATGACAGAATGGACGACCTTAACGGCCTGGAGTGCGAACATGTGGGCCGATCTTCCTCGCTGACATTCATGTGACAATTCGTGACGTTTTGCGCGGCGGTGTATGTTATCTTGCACTACGAATGAGGCTTTGGGACATTTCGCACCTGCACCGGCGCGCGTTCCTGATCTATATCGGGACAATTGTCGCACCCTTATGCGGGTTGCTGTGGCTAGGTTTCCAATCCTTTGAAAGGCAGCGGCAGGCGCTTGCCACGCTTACCGCCGAGAAGTTTGCGTCTGCCCTGGAAACACGCATCGGCAGCGCCGCTAAAGCGGCGTTCGCACAGCCCCATCATCCGATCGCCAGCCATTCTTTCACCATCGAGCACGGCGCGGTAATCCGTCCTGCCCTACACGCGCCGCCACCAGACCAGGCGCCCGCCGAATTTCTAAAAGCCGAGCGCGAAGAGCTCGACCTCAACCGTCCGGACCAGGCCCTGGAATCGTACCGCAGGCTCTTCGCGATACATGGCCGCAAGGGTCTGGCCCTGAGCCGGATCGCTCGCTGCTTGGCGAAGCTTGGGCGAATTGAGGAAGCTCGGGCCGCCTGGCGGAAGCTCGCGGCAACCTATCCCGATGACCGCGACCTGTCGCACCGGCCCAATGGAATCGTGGCAGCCCTGCAAGCGGGCGATACCGCCGGTCTGTACGATAGGATCGCCTCCGGTCGATGGGAACTCGCCGCCGATCAGGCCGAGTATTTTCTCACGCAACTGGATGCGAAGCGGACGACGCCATACCTCGACCACTTCCGTTTTGCTCGCGAGTTGGAAGAGCGGTTCCGGCCGCAAAACCAGCTCCGCGAGGGCGAGATCTACTCCGGCGTGTTGGGTCGGCATAGGATCTTTTACCGCTCCGAGGGAGCCGCGCGCCTTTCCGGCTTTGCGGTGAATGACGATTGGATCAGCGGCACGCTGCAGCCGCAGCTCCGGAAGGAGATGGGGATCGCGGACACGACCAGGCAGGATCTATGGGTTTACGGCGGAGCGATTGGGCTGGTGCTCGTGATCCTCTCTTTCGGAGTCATCCTGCTACTGCGGGATATTTCGCGCGAGGCCGCCGCCAATCGCGTACGTGCGGACCTGGTGAGCAGCGTGTCACACGAGTTGAAAACGCCCATCACACTCATTCGACTGTATGGAGAGACCCTCCTGCGCCGCGGCGAGCTCAGTCCCCTGCAGCGCGGCGAATGCTCTCGCATCATCGTGCGGGAAAGCGAGCGGCTCAGCCGCCTGATCGACCAGATCTTGACCTTTTCGCGCATTGAGCGCGGCGCGCGGGTCTATAGCTTCGAGCGGGGCGATCTCGCGCCCGTCGTGGCGGGCATCGTGGAGGATTATCGCGAATATCTGGAACACGCCGGATTCCGTCTGGAGCGTGCGCTTGAAGCGTCCGCGCCCGCAGTGCGATTCGATCCCGCGGCGCTCTCGCAAGCCGTCGCCAATCTCCTGGATAACGCCGTGAAATACTCCGGCGAATCGCGCGACATCGCGGTGCGGCTGGTGGCTGGCAATGGCAGCGTTACGTTCGAAGTCCAGGACCATGGCGTCGGAATTGGCGCCGCCGAACAGGCAAAGATCTTCGAGCGCTTCTATCGCGCGGCAAGCGGCGGCGCCAAGGGCGGCTACGGACTCGGGCTGTTCCTGGTGCGGCACATCATGGAAGCTCACGGCGGCAGCGCGGAAGTGGAGAGCGAGCCGGGCCGCGGAAGCCGTTTCCGGCTGGTCTTTCCGGTGGCGACATGATGGGCGAGCATCGCATCCTGATCATCGAAGACGAGCCCGATCTGCTGCGCGGACTGGAGATGAACCTGACTGCCGAGGGTTTCGATGTCTCAACCGCTTCGCGCGGCGACACCGGCGTCGAGCAGGCCCTGCGCGAGCGCCCGGAACTGCTATTGCTGGACATCATGCTGCCCGGCATGAATGGCCTGGATGTCTGCCGGGAACTGCGGCGGAGAGGCTTCGAGGCGCCCATCATCATGCTCACCGCAAAGGCGGAAGAGGTGGATCGCGTCGTGGGCCTGGAAATTGGCGCCGATGACTACGTCACCAAGCCGTTCGGCATTCGCGAGTTGCTGGCCCGCATCCGAGTGCGTTTGCGGCGCCATACCCCCGCCCCCGTCCAAGGCGATGCGAAGCTGCGATTCGGAAAGGTGACGGTGGATTTCGACACTCACGAAGCGCATCGCGGCGGCGCACGCGTGGAACTCACCCCAAAGGAGTTGGAGGTGTTACGGCTGCTGGCGAAACATCGCGGCGAAATTGTCACGCGAGACCGCCTGCTGGAAGAGGTGTGGGGTTATGAGACCTACCCGACTACCCGCACGGTGGACAATCACATTCTCCGCCTGCGCCAGAAACTGGAGGAGGAGCCGTCCAACCCGCGCCATATTCTTTCGATTTACGGCGAAGGCTATAAGTTTATCGATTGACAATGCCAGACAAAAACTTACTTGCCTGTGACACCTGGAAATGCCCGCCGGCCGCATACTTGCCAGCGAGGAGAAACACCATGCGAAGAATATTACTCGCGGCAACCCTACTGGCGGCCGCCCTGTACGCCGCCGATCCGGCACGCGAGCAGACGCTCCAGCGGGCGATTGACTTGATGGAATCCAAAGGAGACATGGGCAGGGCTATGCCGTTACTTGAAGATGCGGCGCGTAGCGCGGACAAAGCCCTCGCGGCGCGGGCGCTCCTCTATCTGGGGCAGGGACAGGAACGGCAGGGCACCGAGCAGGCGCGCGCCACTTACGAACGAATCATCAAAGAGTTCGGCGGCCAGACGGAGACTGTTGCTGTGGCGCGGAGGCGCCTGACGGGTTTGGGAGGGGCGCATTCATCCCCTACGCTCACCAAGCGTCTCATTTGTGATAAGTGCGGCGATCTGTACGCGGATTTCAGCCCTGACGGACGGTTGATGCTAGTAACGGATTGGGACACGGGCGATCTTGCGATTAGGGAAGTTTCTACGGGCCAAATCAAACGGCTGATGGCCAAGCCTAGTTCCTGGAGGGATTCAGATGCGTATGGGGAATCGCCCGTATACTCCCCAGATGCCCGCCAAATTGCGTATCTATGGGATACCGGGAAGGATCACACACAATTGCGGGTTATGGCCAACGAACCCGGCGGCAAGGCGCGTGTGTTGGTCGACACTCCCGAGAATACTTATTACGAGCCGGCGGCTTGGTCGCCGGATGGCAAATCCATCCTGGTCTTGATTGAAAAGCCCGACAGTACCTGGCAACTCGCCTGGGTATCGGCGGCCGACGGCTCGGTCAAAGTTCTCAAGTCGCTCGAGTGGCGCGTACGGTGGGGAGCTTCTCAGGCTCGGGCACGTCCCAATCCCAGTAGCCGCCCTCGCATATCGCCGGATGGGCGCTACATTTTTTATGGCGCTCTGGCATCGAATCCAAAAACCGCCAAGGGGCCGATCGACGCCACAGACCAGCACATTTATGCCCTTGCCGCCGACGGTTCCAGTGAAGTTGAACTGGTGAAGACTGCCGGCATCAACGACAATCCAACTTTGACCCCGGACGGCAAACATCTTCTGTTCACCAGCGATCGATCCGGCAAATCCGATTTGTGGTCGATTGCCGTTGAGAACGGCAGAGCGGCGGGTCCTCAGGTTCGTTTGATGGGGGAGACGGGAGCAGACATTCGCGCGCTTCGCATGATGCGTTCTGGCGCCTACTACTACGCGAATCGAACCCATAGCGAAACCATCGGCATCGCCGAAGCCGGCAAGACGGCCAGCCCTGAACGGTTGTTTGGCATATCCCCGTCCGGGTCCCCCGATGGCAAGTACCTGGCGTTCTTCAGACGCCGCGCGCCAGCCGGGGGAGATCACTACGATTTGGTGGTTCACTCCCTCGAGACCGGAGAAGAGAAGGCATATTCGTTCAACGGGATCCGTCCCGCTCCGCCGCGATGGTTTCATGAGGGGAAAGGCGTCGTGGTGCTGGTCCAAAACCCCGGGAAGACCAGAGGCTTGTACCGGGTCGATCTGAACAGCGGAGAATTCAAGCAGATTTTGGAATTCGATGACGCAGTGCTCCGTGGTGGTGTTTTCGCGATATCGCCGGACGACCAGACCATCTATAAAGCCGGCCGCGATCCAAAGAATAGACAGATCGTCGACCGCATCGTGGCGATTGATCTTAAGACAGGACTACAGAAACAAGTCTGCGCATTTCCGGGAACCGGCGATGCCGGCATCAACTTGAGCCCCGACGGGCGAACGCTGGCGATCAGGCGGGTTGATACACAAGCAGGTAAAACGTACTTGGCCCGGGTGGCAGTCGATGGCAGCGACTACCGCGAGATCCATACGGCTACAAGCAGTTCTGGAATTCCAGTTCAGATCGACCAATTCGTTTGGACCAAGGATGGCCGTGGGATTTTCTTTGGCGTCCGCCAGGATGACAAATCGAAGATCATGCGGATTTCGGCGGAGGGCGGCGATCCGGAAGCGACTGATTTCGATGTCAGCGATGGCGGGAATCTGGTGAACATCACCCTTAGCCCGGACGGAAAGCGTCTCGCTTTCAGCACCCGCAAACAGGTTCTGGAGCTCTGGGCTATCGACAACCTGCTTTCGGTCCTGGAATGAAGACGCTCGTTCTGCTCGCACTTGCTATCGCACCGGAGATCCGGGCCGCCGGACCTCCGCTCGGCCTCGATCTCTACATGCCCGTGCCCGAGACCAACCGGCTCACGCCCGCCAAAGTCGCACTGGGGAAGCGCTTGTTTTTCGACAAGCGTCTGTCGCGCGACGGAACACTTGCTTGCGCCGGCTGCCACGACCCTAAGCTGGCGTTCTCCGACGGCCGGGCCGTCGCGCGCGGGGTCGGTGCCGCGGAAGGCACGCGCAACTCCCCTGCGATCGTCAATCGCGGCTACGGCGCGTTATTCTTCTGGGACGGCCGGGCGAAAACTCTGGAGCAGCAGGTTCTGGAACCGATCCTCAATCCCAAGGAGTTGGCGCTTACGCAAGCAGAACTGGAGCGGAGAACCGGCCTCAAAACCGAGGAGGTGACTGCAGCGCTCGCCAGCTACGTCCGTACGATTCGTTCGGGGGATTCGCGCTTCGATAGATATGCCGCCAGTTCCAGAACATCCTTAAGCGTTCGTGAAAAAGCCGGACTGGCGCTGTTTCAAGGTAAAGCAAACTGCTGGACGTGCCACTCTGGCCCGAACTTCACCGATGAACGTTTTCACAACACCGGCGTGGCCTGGCGCGACGGCACGCTTTCGGACATCGGCGCGGGGCAGGGGAACTTCAAAACGCCAACGTTGCGAGAGGTGGCGCGCACGGCGCCGTACATGCACGACGGCACACTGAAAACTCTCGAAAATGTAGTCGACTTCTACTCAGAAGGCGGGCGGGAAAACCCGTCGCTGGATGCGGGAATCCGCCCGCTCAACCTCAGCTCCGACGAGAAACACGCATTGGTTGCATTTCTACGATCTCTAACGGGGAAGTTGCAAGAGGGCCGGCGGTAAATTGGATCATTGGATCGCCGATCGGCCGCTTACTGAGTCCCGGAGGTCACAGAAAAAGTTCAACCCCGGCTGGCGTTGGTAGTCATTGGAACAGATCCGCCCTGACGGCGCAGCGTTTACCGACTCCTGCCCGTTGTTCGCCGCTTCGGAAGCAGTCCACATGAGCGAGAACTCGCCTATGCGGAGATGTGGCGGCCGATTGTCTGATCGAGAGTACAGGACCCCGTCGCTCGGAGACTGACTTCGCAGGGCTCCCGTCTCCGATCTCACGGAACGAGCCTCGACTTGCTAGAGGTCGGGTACGCACAATTGCGCGCCCTCCTGTACCGAGGTACCCCCCACCCAAAACCTGCGGAGGCACGAACGCTAGACCACGGTGGTCTATGCCGAAACCCTGTAGAGAATCAGGTCCCCCCCCGGCCCCTCATCGCCACTCCATCGCCCGCACTCACGCCAGTTGCAGAATTCCGGTTCCACGGCTCCGATTTGACTTGGCTTTCCCGGCAAACAGAGTGATGAATCGTCGTGCGCGCCGCCAATAGACAGCCCGCAGAAAGAGATCA
>JBDTVQ010000211.1:0-11674 GCA_040007195.1 Acidobacteriota bacterium
ATGCCTCAGTAGACGGCTTTTTGCTACACATCACTCGTGAGAAATGCGGACTAGGCTCCTCCACAGGCGCTTAGCCCGCCTTGCTTCTCCGCGATCCAACCAGCGAAGCCGCAGGTGTGCCATTGGATGCCTTCGCCGAACACGCTTTGATATCGCTGTCCGACTTCGTTCGTCATGGCGGGCAGGTTTTGCGGGTCGTATTCCACGACGGTGATTGCTGGGGCGGGCAAGTGTTCCAGTCCGCGCTTCATCAGATAAACCACTTCGACATCGTCGGCGGGCATGCTGTAGCCGACAAAGACAACCGAGGTAGCGGAGCGAAGTAGCTCCTCCGCTTTGTACCAGACTTGCGCGATGTGCGGATTGCGGTAATCCTTCTTCTGAGTGGGCGTGATCATGACCGGGCGCACAAAGGTGCCGCAGTTCTTACACGGGCTGCCGTGGCAGGTGTAGCGCTGGTTCAAATCGTTCGCGTCGCCGCCCTCGGACATATAAAGGCTTTCGAGCGCCTTGGAAAAGCCCCAGCCGGAACGGGACACGGCGACATCAAGCCGATGGCAGTTGGGGCAATACATCCAGTTCAGCGAGCCGTGCAGCTTCAGAAGCTTGCCGTACTTGCCGAAGCCCTTGTAGGTGTCGGTCTGGATGTCGCAACAGTAGTCGGGGAACCGATCGCCCGTCCGTCGAGCAATCACGTTGTCGGCGATGATGTCGTAGTTGAGCGAGATGACGCGTGGTTCCTCGCCGGTGCCAAACAGTAGGTTGAGCGCATCGTCGTGAACCGCCGGCATCGGCCCGCGCAGCTTGTATTCGAGTACGGCGAAGATGACGTACTCCAACGCCGAGCGCACTTCACGCAGCCTCTGCACGGGGTAGTTCATGTGAAGCGGCTGACCTCGGTCGATTGCCGCGTCGATCAAACTCATTAAGAGCGGCAGGCCGGGATAGGACCACTTCTGGCGCGACCCACGGGGCGGCATACGGAATACTTCCTGCAGAAACTGATCGAGCAGGGCCAGGTAGTCTTCGCGCTCGATGATCTGGGCGGATTCGTCGGCCTCCCAGAGGATCTCGTTCGTCATTGGCCCGGCGCAGGCTTTCGTCGCGCCCGCACCCAGGACAAGAACAGGACCGCCGGTCAGGCTCATCGTGTTTTCGATTATGCACCCGATTTGCACGCGGTGTGCGGTTCACAATCTTTCACCAGGTCGTAACCTTGTCCTGAGCGGTTACTTCTTACAGGAGTCGAAAGGACACAACAATGCGAAAACTCATCCGATTCCTAACCGGTGCCGCACTCAGCGCCGCACTTCTATCCGCACAGACTTCAACGGTGGTCGCCTCCGGGTTGGAACGTCCCTACAAGCTCATTCTGACGCCGGCGGGCAACCTGCTGGTTTCCGAAGCGGGGACCAAGGCGAACACGGGCCGCGTATCTTATGTCTCCCGCGCCGGCGCCGTGCGCCCCCTGCTTACCGGCCTTCCGTCCGGCGCCTCGAATCCGAACCTCGATTTCATCGGGCCGACGGGGCTCGCTTACCGGAATCGCGTTCTCTATATCGTCATTGGGGAAGGAGACAGCGTGCGCGATGGCGCCACGCCAGGTTCGGTGGCGCTGAATCCCGGGGGCACCTCGTCACCGCTATTTGCCAGCGTGCTTCGCGTGCGGCTGGATGCGGATCCGGAAGCGTTGCAGAGCGCGTTCGCGCTGGCCATAGCGCAACACCAGACGCTGGACGATGGATTTGAAGTGACGCTCACCAATGCCGAGGGGGCGAAGGCCGTTGTCGACGTGCTCACGGATTTCCCGGCAACGTCGGTCGATCCCAACGTGAAGTACAGGCACCATGATCCGTTCGCCGTGACACTCGATCCGGTGGATGCGAACGTGCTTTATGTCGTGGAAGCCGGACAGAACAGCTTATATCGCGTGAACGCCACCACGGGCCGCGCGCAGGTTGTCGCGCGTTTCGCACCGACGCCGAATCCCACGCAGATTGGACCTCCGGTGATCGATGCGGTGCCCACCGGCGCCGTTGTGGTAGGGAATCAGGTGCTGGTGTCGATGCTATCGGGCTTTCCGTTCCTTCCGGGGAATGGCAGCGTGCGGGCGGTCAATATTACGGCGTCGCCGGTGACGGTCGACCCGTGGATCACCGGCCTCAATTCGGCTATCGATATCGGCTACCGGACTGTGAGCGGCGCGAACCGTTTCTTCGTCCTCGGCTTCAGCTCCAATATGCTGGGCCAGCCTCCCGGCGCGGGCCAACTGTGGCAGTACGATTCGCCTGCGGGAAAGGTAATTGCGAACGATCTCATCGCACCCACCGGAATGGCGGTGGACCAGACGAGCGGCGATATCTTCATCGCCGAGGTCGAGACCGGCAACATCAAGAAAGTTACGGTCCAGTAGGCAGGTTCGCTGAACGACGCGGCGGCCCGATTCCAGTTGCTGTACCGAAACCGTACGCAACGGGATTTCCAACGCCCTGATACGGTGGAAACCGGACGCCATAACAGGCAGTCCGGTAGTGCCGCCTTCGACGTTCTACGCTTTGCCAACCTCGATTCCGGTCGCCCGGTCCGGCGGATCTCTCGGCCATGAGCGAGAGCACTTCCTGACCGTGGTGCTGGATATCGCGACCACAAAGTAATGTTTTGCGCCTCTGGTACTACCAAACCAGCCGCATGGTCACTTATCATTCACTCCAGTTCAATTGACGGACCCTCATCAAGAGATTGCTCGCCGTTGGTGTATTGGCAATGGTGAGCCTTTTCTGACAAACGCAAGATTCCGACAACAGCCCGGATGGCTCGGCTGTTCCCGAACCAGCCACGATTGGGTTGATGGGTGTGGGCTTGGAAGCATTCGGCTTCGCCGCCGGGCGCCAAGGCCAGAAGCGCTGGAGTTTTTGGAGTAAGGGAAGAGAGACAACAATGAAAAAACTTTTGATAACCGGCATTCTCGCAACGGTGAGCCTGCTCGCATTCGATTCCGAGACGAAAGATGGCACATCACCGGTTCCCGAGCCGGGAACGGTGGCGCTCATGGGAGCAGGCATGGCCGCCATCGGTTTCGCAGCCTGGCGTAAGAACCGCAAGCGTTAAGCTAGACTCCAGCGAGCGGGTGGACGAATCTTCCGCCCGTTCTTGGAACATGTCCACCTCCCCTCTTCGCCGCGCCGTTCGGCCAGGCGTTATCCTGCCTCTTCTCTGCCTGCTGTACGTCCTTCTCTCGATCACCACCGCCACGACGACCGCTCCGCTTCCAAACGAGGCGTGGTTCTTCTCACCCGCCGAAAACTTGATCCGCCACGGCTATATGGGCACCACAAACCTGGTGACACAGGGCACGTGGATGGAAGGAATTGAACAGCGGACTTACTGGGTTCCGCCGCTGCACATATTGGCGCAGGCAGCCTGGTATTGGATGGTGGGCGCGGGCCTGATGCAAATGCGTGCGCTCTCGATTGCCTGGGGAGTGCTTGCGCTCGTAATGGCGTTTCGCATCGGCGTCCGGCTGGGATTGGGACGATTTGCCGCGCTGTCCGGCGTGGCGCTGCTGGCGACGGACTTTCGCTGGGTTTTGTCAGGCTCGATGGGACGTATGGACATGATGTGCGCGGCGCTTGGTCTTGCGGGCATCGCAGCGTATCTCGAACTGCGAGGCGGCTCGCTGCCGGCGGCCACCGTGGCGGCTCACGCCCTGATCGCGGCCAGCTGCCTAACCCATCCTTGCGGAGTGGTGCACGGCGCCGCATTGGTGGTGATTACGCTGTGCCTGGACCGGGGGCGCCTCAACTTCGGCCTGATCGCGCTCGCCACGCTGCCCTACTGTGCCGCGCTTACCGCATGGGGCGTTTACATTTCGCGGGATCCGGATGGATTTCTGCGGCAGTTTCGGGGGAACATCTCCGGCCTGGCGTCGGAGGCGGGGCGATCGACGCGGTTCTCCGGATTGCTGCATCCGTGGGACGCCTTCACTTCGGAGATTTACTCACGCTACTTCGCGCAATTCGGCACCTGGGGCGGAGGGCGGGTGTTCGGCGGACTGCAGATGTACGTGCTGGGACTTTACGCCGCGGCTATCGGTGCCGCATTGTTCCACCGGCGGCTGCGCGCAACCGCCGCGGGCCGGGCAATGACGGCGGCCAGCGTGGCGGTGTTTTGTAGCTTCTGGCTACTGGACGGGAGCAAGGCATCCAACTACCTGCCGCACGTGCTGCCGTGGCTGTTGCTGCTGGCGGCATTCGGACTCCGCCGGCTGGCCGGCGGCCAAACCGGACTGGTGGGGCTGCTATTGGCCGTCGCCGTTGCCGGTGAGGCCGCCGCGTTTGCGGGATGGGTTGGGAAGAACACGCTGCAAAACGAAACTGTCGCCGCCGTGCGCTACGTGCAGACTCACGCTAGCGCGGGAGAGGCGATCGACGGGGGCGCGGAGTATGGTTTCTTCGCCGACGCACCCATGACGTTCACGGACGATCCGCGCCTGGGGTTCCTCACCGGACGCCGTCCCGACTGGATTCTCCTCAGCGGCTGGTACGGCACCTGGATTGAAGCCATGCGCAAGCGCGACGCTGCCTTCGATCACTATGTGGCCAAGCTAGTTGACCGCGACTCGCGTGAGGTTTTCCACGCGGGGCGGATAAAGATCTATCGCGTAAGTTCCAGCGAGCCTCCTGTGCTACATTGAAACTTCCGTTCCGAGCCCGCGTCTATCCTGACTTGCGCGGTTTCGTCGCGCCTGGCTACCTAACGATGTCCGTTCAGATTTTTCTCCTTGGTAAGCTCTCCGGCCTCGAAGAGTTTCTTCTTTCCCCTGTGGACGAAGAACACTCCGCGGGTGTGCTGGCAGGCCGTGCTCAGTGGGCCGCGCTGCTCACCGAAGTGCTGCCGCGCGGCGTCCTGGCCGAGTTGGGCCTTTCGCCACTTCTGCTGGGCACGAGCGGCGGCGGCCAGTTTCTGATCGTTCTGCCCGAGGAGTTTCGCGAGCGCGCCGAAGCGCTGCTTTCGGCCGCGAAGAGCGACATTTTCGCCCGTAGCGCTTCGCGGCTTCATCTGGTATGGGCATGGACGGAAAACCTGGGTGATTGGTCACTCGTCCGCAAACGTCTTTATTCCGGCCTGAACCGCGCACTCGGCACGCCGCTGGCGGTTCCGCTGCCGCAGTTGGGCGTCGAACAGGATTTCGCGAACTTCTCCGAGGCTTTTCGGGAAGCACCGACGGCGTCGTGGTCGCCCGGGGCGCCTGGCTTTGTCACAGTTGAGGGCGGCACCCACACCTGGCGTTTGGGCGCGGGCCCCGACGATATTCATCTTGCACGGCACACGGCGTTGAACGAAGAAGGCACGCAGCCTGCCACGCCCGCCGAGCTTGCCTCACGCGCCGATGGCGGCAGCCGGTGGGGGGTTCTGCGCGGCGATGTCGATAATTTCGGTTTCCGGCTGCGTAATTGCGCCGATGTGGAAGAGTATCTTCGTTTGTCGCGCCTGATGAAGCAGTTTTTCGCGGGCGAAATCGAGCTTGCGTGCACAGCGTTGCCCGAACTGTGGCGCAAGGTGACCATTCTTTATACGGGCGGCGACGACTTCGCCGTCTACGGCTCCTGGGACGCGCTGCTGCGTCTTGCCGGTGAGTTCCACCGCCTCTTTCACCTGTTCGCCGGTGAAAGTCTGAAGCACCTGGACGGCCCGGAAGCGAAGACCATTTCCATGGCGCTGGCGCTGGCGCCCGACCGGGACACGGCATTCCCGTATGTATACGAGGAGGCCGGCCGGCTTCTCGAGAGCGCCAAAAGCGAAGACAAGGATTGCATTCAGCTCTTTGGCCGCACCATTGATTGGAAACAGGTGCACCGCGCCGCGGGCCTGCGCGAAGGTCTTATGCGTCTCATCCGCGACTTCCGCGTGCCGCCGGGATTCCTCACCGAATTCACCGGTTTCTATCGCGAAAAGCCGCATGCCGCCGCAGCCGCCGAAACGCGCGCTCCGGGCGGCCGCCCCTGGCGTTATCACCGCCGCATCGGTCTGGCCCTTGGTTCCCGCTCGGGCCGCGAATTTGACAAGCTCCGCCACTCGATCACGCAAGAGTTGATCGGCGGCAGCGCACAACACGTACGACTACGTCCCGCCGGCCGCGTCGCGGTCGAATGGGCCCGTCTCTCTATCGAGGCTGAAACGAATGTCTGATCAGGAATTGGATCTACAACCCACACCCACTCCCGAGCCCGCGGCCGTGGCCCCAGCGCCGATCGCCGAGGCTATCGCACCTGTGCAGGAGTCCGCTCCCGCCGTGGCCGAAATTCCGGTAAGCGAACCGGCACCCGCTGAGGTTCCGGCGGCTCCAGCTCCGGCTGCTGAAGCTCCAGGGGCTGAATCGCCCTCGGCTGAAGCGCCTGCAACTGGTGCGCCTGCCGCGGCGTCTACCGGCGGACCGGCACAACAAGCTCCGCGTGGCGACCGGCCACCGCGTGGCGATCGTCCTCCTCGCGGAGACCGTCCGCCTCGTGGCGAGCGCGGCCCGCGTCCGGAAGGGCAGCAGGGCCAGCCTCGCGAAGGTGGGCAACCACGTGAAGGGGGCCAGCCTCGCGAAGGCGGCCCGAGAGGTCCTCGTCCCGAAGGCCAGCAAGGTCCGCGCGGTGATGGCCGTGGTCCGCGTCCCGAGGGCGGACGGCGCGACGATCGCCGCGGTGGATTTGCCGGCGGCCGTCCGGAAGGCCCGTTGGAAATCGACCTCGAAAAGCTGATCTCCGATCCGCTGTATCTGGACAACGCGGCGCACGCCGTGGTGGCCCGGATGCGCGATCTCGATTCCGGCACGCGTTCCCAGCTACGCCGCTTTTATAACGCCGTTCGCCGCGCCACGCGCACGGCGGACGCCGACCGTCAACACAATTTCGTGATGCTTCGAGCCCGCCTGGCCTATACCATCGCGCGCCATTCGCTACGGTCGCTCGATCCGCTGGAGAAGCTGCTGCTGACGGTGACGCGCAAGAACGAGTTGCGCGGCTACGAGCGGTTCCGCGATCTGTTTGAAGCGATCATTGCTTACAACGAATAGCCAGGCCAAGGACACTGACATGAGCGCTCATACCGCACAAACCAATCTGAAACTCATCGGGAAGCTCATCCTCGAAGGCGAGCTCCACTGCGAAACCGGCCTGCACATTGGCGCCGGCAAAGGGTCGCTGGAAATCGGCGGCGCCGACAACCCCGTGATCAAAGACTCCTTCGGCCGCCCGTACGTTCCGGGCAGCTCGCTGCGCGGACGTCTGCGCGCGCTGCTCGAACACGCCGACGGACTGGTGTCGCCCGAGGAACTGGTGTACCTTTCCCGCCGGCGCGGCCAGGAAGTACGCATTCACCAAAGCGACCGCCCCGACGACGAAATCTGCCTGCTGTTCGGGCGCAGCCCGGGCCGCATGGAGCGCGTCTCCGGCGAAGCGATTGAAGGCTCCAACGCCACGCCCGCGCGCCTGACCGTTTACGACGCACCGCTTGATTTGGACTCCATCACCACGCAGATGCGCGAGAACCTCGACGATGAAATTACCGAGGTAAAGAGCGAGAACGCCATCGACCGGCTGACCTCGCAGGTGAACCCGCGCACGCTCGAACGCGTTCCGGCGAGCGCCCGGTTCCAAGTGCGGATGGTGGTCGACATCCTGTGCGAAGAGGACAAGGCGCTGGTGGGCCGGCTGGCCGAAGGCCTGCGCCTGCTCGAAGACGATTCGCTGGGTGGCGGCGGCTCGCGCGGCTCTGGACGCGTGCGCTTCGCCAATTTGCGCGCCGTGTGGCGCGGCCGCGAATACTATGCCACGGGCGCGGCGGAAACCGAACTTGCCGCATCGGCAGGGACCGGCGAACTGCTGGCCCTCACCTCCGGGGCAGGCTTCGCCTCGCAGCTCAGCTAACGCAATTCAGCAATGCCCCTCGCTCTGCTTGTTCGCATCACGCCGGCCGGTCCCTGGCGCAACGGCCCACACACGGGCTCGCGCGACCGCGTGGACCCCGTGTGCCACAGCGACACTCTTTTTGCCGCGCTCACGGGAGCCATGGCCGAACTCTCGGGCGTCGAAGAATGGCTGGAGGCGACGGCGCTCTCCGCCGCGCCAGCGGTGCGGTTGACTTCGCTGTTTCCCTTCCTTCGAGACGATCTTTATGTTCCGCCGCCTAAAACATTGTGGCCGCCCAATGTTTCGGGCCGGCTGCGTGCTTCCGGTGCGCGATTTGTGCCCGCTCGCGTAGTCTCTCTGCTGGCGTCGGGTCAGGCGCTGCGCGAAGACGGTTGGGAGATCGATGGCATGAGCCAGTGCCTGGTGCCTCGCAGCGGACGCCCCGGCCACTCCGGCCCGTTCCGCTATTCGCTGCGTACGGGGGCAGCAGTGGACCGGCTGAATGGGTCGGCGACACCTCATCAAACGGCCTGTATCGAGTTCGCGCCGAATGCCGGATACTGGTGCGCCGCCACATTCGATTCCGAATCCGCCGCCCAGCAATGGCGCGGCAAAGTGGAAGCGGCGTTTCGCCTGCTTGGCGACACTGGGCTCGGCGGCAAGCGCTCCCGTGGTTGGGGTCGCGCGTCGTCGGTTCGCTTCCAATTTGACGACCTGGCCGCGCTGCTGATGCCGCGCACGCATACGCTGCCGGCCACTTCCAATAATTGGTGGCTGCTTTCGCTTTGCGACGCGGCACCGGCCGATTCCATCGACTGGACGGCGGGTAACTATTCGCTTTCGCCGCGCTCCGGCCGCACGACTTCGGGTGCGCTGAAGGCCACTGTCGATTTGATTGCCGAAGGAAGCGTGCTCGCGTCCGCGCGGTCCCCGCTTGGACGCGCGGCCGATGTGACGCCCGAGGGCCATCCGCACGCGGTTTTTCGCTCCGGATTCGCGGTGGCGCTCGCGCTGCCCGATGTGATTCAGGCGCCGATGCCCGAACGGATTGTGGCTGTTGCTGAACCCGAGCCAGAGCCGGTGGTGGTTGCCGCGCCTGAACCGGTTGCTGCGCTGGAGCCGGTTGTCGCGCTGGAGCCGGTTGTCGCGCTGGAGCCGGCTGTCGCGCCCGAACTGGCTGCTGCGCCGGAACCGGTTGTCGCACCGGAACCGGTTGTCGCACCTGAACCGGTTGCCGCGCCTGAACCCGTTGCCGCGCCTGAACCCGTTGCCGCACTGGAACCGGCCGACGCGCCAGTGCCAGTTGACGCACCGGTCGCAGAGGCCGACGAAACGAAACCCGCGGCCGCCACGGAGGTTTCCGAATGACGTATCGCGTCACCGTGCTCACCCCCACGCTCGTTGGTTCTGGCGAAGCTCTATCACCCATTGATTACATGGTTTGGCGCGACCAAGTGAACGTGTTGGATCAGGCGCGAATTTTCAAGCTGCTGGCGCGCGGGCCGCGGTTGGACAACTATCTGACTCAGATCCGCCGTGCCGACAAACTCGACTTCGGTTCGTGGGGTGGTTTCGCGCAAAACTACGCTGGCCGCCGCATCGCCTTTGAACATTCCTCCGCCGTTGGGCATTGGAACCGCATGCCGACGGACCACCTGTTCATCCCCGAGTTTGCGACTACGACGGGCGGGCCGTATCTGCCCGCAAGCGCTCTGAAGGGTGCGCTGCGCACGGCACTGCTCGCCTCCCGCTGGCAGTCGAAACATCTCGAAGCATTGGCCGCGAAGTTCGACGAGGGGACTTTGCGCCGCACGGCCGCCGAGGATTTGGAAAAGCAGGTGTTGGGCGGTCCCAGCCATGACCCGATGCGCGCCCTTGCGCTCGCCGACTCCACGCCCGCCCCGCGCGATCAATTTCAGGTTTACCTGTGGCGCACCGCGAAACTGGACAACCGCGGCGGGAAAATCTCGTGGGGTTGGAAAGGCATCAACCGCAATACTGTGGAGCCCAACCGGCTCTCCGACGCGGCGGCCTGGTTCGCTGAAATGGCGACGCCGGGCACGACGTTCACGGGCCGCTGGAACCAGCTTGCGCGCATCCGCACCAACGTGAACGCCCAGGCGCTGTGCGCGGCCGCGAACGATTACTCGCTGACGGCGCTCACGCTTCACGAAAAGTTTGCTTCGGCCTGCGGCATGAGCGGTGTTGTCTCCTCCGTCCGCCGTCTTAAGGAAATGGTGGCGAGCGCTTCGCCCACAGCCTGCCTGATCAATATCGGCTGGGGTGGCGGGTTTTTCGGCAAGACCGGCTGGCCGCATCCCGAAGACGCCAACTACCGCAAGCTTCTGGGCGCGCTGCCGCCTTACAGCCGCACGATTTCGAGCGGCCTACCTTTCCCCAAGTCGCGGCGCATTCTGTTCCTCAACGACCAGCCGGCAACGTTGCCCGGTTGGGTGAAGGTGGAAGTCGAGTAGCTACAGCCACTCAATCGGATAGCCGTAGTGGTTGTGGAGGCGCGATTCGTACGCGCTGTCGAGCAGTTCCACCGACGTATATTCCGGACTCTTCCGCACGGCGTCTTGCGTGAGATCGACGAATACTTTCGCGTCGTTCCAGTTCACTTCGCGAATCCATTTCGGCGTGACCAATACCTTCCTTCCGGGCAGCCAGTTCTTGGTGTCGATCACCGCATAACGGATTTGCGCCTGTTGATCGTCGACCAAGAAATCCTCGATGTGCCCGATCTCGCCGTCCTTGGCTTCCACATAATATCCAATGACATCCTTCGCGCTTCTCAGATGCGGGTCGGTTCGTTCGAGCACGGCGGCAGCGGCCCTTTCGCGCTCCAGCGCTCCGGCCTGGGACTGAGTGGGCGGCATGGGTTCCATCGGGAACCAGTAGGGCGACCAGCCATAGTAATCGTAGAGCGACGACTCGTACTGACGTTCCACCGGCCGCTCCGTATCCACGCCGGGGCTTTTCTCGATTTGAGCCTTGGTGAGGGACACGGGTAGCCATATCTCGTTGGGGTCCGGCGGTTGAACCACATGCGGGGAGATCAGAACTTTTCTTCCCGGTAACCAATTGCCGGTGTCCACAACGTAATATCGAACGGTCCAATGGTCATCGTCGAAATACAGGTCGTGAACATTGCCAATCAACCCATCGACTGCATGCACGGCCGTTCCGCGCAAATCGTTGACACTTCGTAGCATGAAATTCGCCTCCTGTTCGAGGCTCGTCTCACTTGCCCCTAGGAAGTAGCTTGCACGCACGGGTCCATTCCCACCGCGCCGCGAATTACCCCTTGCCTTTGATCGCCCACAATCGCCCTTCGGTGCGAACCAGCAGCCGGTCGCCGACAATGGCCGGTGTGGCTTGCGCCATCTCCCCAAGATCGTTCATGCGCACGACTTCGAACTTCTCGCCCGCTTTCAGAACGTAGGTCTTGCCCTCTTCGCTGATAAAAAACACCAAGCCGTTGTAGGCCCATGGCGAGGAGGTGAAAAATCCACCTTCGACGTCGAGCCGGGCTTTGTAGCTCACTTTGCCGGTCTTGGCGTCATAGCGGGCGACGATTCCCTTTTCCGAAAGAGAATACAGCGCGCCCTCGTAGGCAACCTCGGTTGGGAGATAAGTTCCGGCGCGCTCCTGCGACCAGACCACATACTCGTTCGACGCCTGCCCCGCCGCGAGCGTGATGTCACCCGACGCTCCCTCTCGGACGGCGAACATTCGCTTGCTCGAGCCGCCGTTCAAATACAACAATCCCTGATAGG
>JBDTVQ010000212.1:0-11630 GCA_040007195.1 Acidobacteriota bacterium
TGGACAAGGGCTTGCGGTTTGCGATTCGCGAAGGCGGACGCACCGTGGGCGCCGGGACCGTGACCGAGGTTTTGACTTAGGTAATTTTTGATGGGGCGGCCAGCCATTCGCAAAAAATGGTCACCCGCCCCTGATCGCGAACGAACATGGCAATTCGAGACAGAATCCGCATCCGCCTGAAGGCGTACGATCACCGCGTGCTGGACCAGTCGACCACGGAGATCGTGACGACGGCCAAGCGTACGGGAGCACAGGTTGCCGGGCCCATCCCGCTGCCCACGCTCCGCAACCGCTACACCGTTTTGCGCTCCCCGCACGTGGACAAGAAATCCCGCGAGCAGTTTGAGATCCGGACGCATAAGCGGTTGCTGGATATTCTCGAACCGACGCAGGATACTGTCGACGCCCTGATGAAACTGGATCTGCCCGCTGGGGTGGATGTGGAAATCAAGGCGTTCGGCAAGAAGTAGGGATTTCGCCGCCCCGGGTGGGCGGCGGTTTTGAGGATCGAGCGCCCGGACGGCTTCGAGGATCTTCCCGGATCTTCGGCAGGGGGCGAGAAGAGAATTTCTCCTAGGGAGTAGGCGCTGGAAAGCGGCGTCAGAGTAAGGAACATGAGCCCAGGAATTCTTGGCAAGAAAATCGGAATGACGCAGGTCTTCCGGCCGAATGGCGAAGTGGTGCCGGTCACCCTGCTGAAGGCGGGCCCGTGCGTGGTCGTGCAGCGCAAAACGCCGACCACGGATGGTTACGACGCTGTCCAGTTGGGTCTGGTCGAGGGCATTAAGCCGCAACGGTTGAACAAACCGGAAACCGGACACCTTAAGAAGGCCGGCGCCGATGGCGTCCGCTATAAAAAGGAACTCCGCCTTCGTCCCGGCGACGACGACCTGAAGCCCGGCGACCGCATCCTGGTGGGCGATTTCCGCCCCGCCGAGATCGTCGATGTCGTGGGTACGAGCAAAGGCCGTGGGTTTGCCGGCGTTGTAAAGCGCCATCACTTCCGCGGCGGCCCCGGCGGCCACGGTTCGATGTTCGGACGCGCCCCCGGTTCCATCGGCGCATCCAGCTATCCCAGCCGGGTTTTCCCCGGCATGCGCATGGCCGGTCACATGGGTAACGAACAGGTGACGGTGCGCAATCTTGAAATCATTGATGTCAACCCCGAGGACAACACGATCATGATCAAAGGCGCCGTACCCGGCCCCAATGGCGGATATGTTCTCGTGCGGCGGACGAAGCGGTAGGGAGGAAAGGAGACGCATCATGCCAATCGTTGACGTTTTCGATCTGAACAACGCGAAAGTCGGCCAGCTGGAGTTGTCCGATAAAGTATTCGGCGCCGAAGTGAACGAGGCCCTGCTGTACGAGGCCGTTCGCCACTATATGGCCTGCCAGCGCCGCGGCACGCATTCGACCAAGGAGCGCGGCTCGGTTCGCGGCTCGGGTAAGAAGCTGTGGCGGCAAAAGGGCACCGGACGCGCCCGTGTCGGTTCTATTCGTTCGCCACTGTGGCGCCATGGCGGCACCACGCACGGTCCCAAACCGCGCGACTACAGCTATCGCCTTCCCAGGAAGATGCAGTTGGGCGCCTTGCGCTCGGCGCTCAGCGGGAAACTCCGCGACGGCGAGTTGAAGGTAGTCCGCGAGTTCGCTATCGCCGAGCCGAAGACCAAACAGGTTGCCGCGCTGCTGGCGAAGCTCGACGCGGTCAAGAAATCCCTGGTGGTCGACGTTGTGGGCAACCGCAATCTCGAGCTGGGGGCGCGCAACCTGCCGGGCGTACGGATGGTCGTCACGAAAGACGTCACCACCTACCACCTGCTCGACGCCAAGCATGTTCTGCTCAGCGAGGCCGCCGCGAAGAAATTGTCGGAGGCATTGTCATGAATCAGTTTGACGTGATCCGCCGCCCGATCATCACCGAAAAGGGCGTGGAAAAGAAGGACAACGAGCGCACCTTGTGCCTGGAAGTCCATGTCGAGGCCAACAAGACGCATATCCGCCAGGCTGTCGAGAAGCTGTTCTCGGTGAAGGTGGAAGAGATACGCACGGCAACGTTTGAAGGCAAGCTGCGCCGCCGCGGCAAGTTCTCCGGCTACCGCTCGGATTGGAAAAAAGCCTACGTGAAGTTGAAGGCAGGCGAAAAGATGCCGGAGTTCGCCGAGGTTTAACCTCCGGAGGTTGAGACGACGATGCCAGTAAAAACGTTCAAACCGGTCACTCCCACGCGCCGCTTCACCACGGTGCTCAAGCGTGACGACCTTACCAAAGGCAAAGCTCCGGAGAAGGCCCTCACCAAGGGCAAACGCAAATCCGGCGGCCGTTCGAGCACGGGCCGTGTGGCCATGCGCTTCATCGGCGGCGGCCACCGCCAACTGCTCCGCGAAGTAGATTTCAAACGCGAGAAGCACGGCGTGCCGGCCAAAGTGGCCGCGCTCGAATACGATCCGAATCGCTCGGCCCGACTCGCGCTGCTGCACTACGCTGACGGCGAAAAGCGCTACATTCTCGCTCCCGTCGGAATTCAGATCGGCCAGACGATCACCTCGGGACCCGAAGCCGACATCCTGATCGGCAACGCGCTTCCGCTTAAGAACATTCCCGCCGGCACCATCGTGCATAACGTGGAGCTGCGGCCCGGAAAAGGCGGCCAGATGGCCCGCTCGGCCGGCGCGCAGGTGCAGCTGGTTTCCAAGGAAACCGAGTACGCCCTCCTGAAACTGCCTTCGGGCGAAGTGCGCCGTGTGCTGATCACCTGTATGGCCACAATTGGCCAGGTCGGCAACGTCGATCACGAAAACGTCAGCTTGGGCAAGGCCGGCCGCACACGCTGGCTGGGCCGTACGCCGCATAACCGCGGCGTCTCGATGAACCCGGTGGATCACCCGCACGGCGGCGGCGAAGGCCGCACCTCGGGCGGCCGCCATCCGGTGACCCCGTGGGGCCAGCCGACACGCGGATTCAAGACGCGCAACAACAAGCGGACCGACAAGTTTATTGTCACGCGGAAGAAGAAGGGATAAGGACCGGTAAGCCATGGGCCGTTCACTCAGCAAAGGGCCGTTCGTCGACGATCATCTCTCGAAGAAGATCGAAGCGCTTAACGCGGCCAACGACAAGAAGGTGATTCGCACCTGGTCGCGGCGCAGCACGATTCTCCCCGAGTTCATCGGACACACCATTGCCGTGCACAACGGGAAGAAGTTCATCCCTGTGTATGTCACCGAGAACATGGTGGGCCATAAGTTTGGCGAGTTCTCTCCCACGCGCACCTTCAAAGGCCACGCGGCCAAGTCGTCCGATAAGGGCGGCAAGTAAGAGGAGTTATCGAAATGGTTGCCAAAGCGGAAGCCAGATACGTCAGCATCTCGCCGCAAAAAGCGCGCCTGGTGATCGACTTGATCCGCGGCCAGAAGGTCGATCATGCGTTGGTGCTGTTACAAGCCATCAACAAACGCATCGCCCCGGCCGTGGAGAAGTTGTTGCGCAGCGCCGTGGCCAATGCCGAAAACCGGTCGAGCGACGTCGACGTGGATAAATTGATCGTGAGCGAGGCCTATGTGAATGAAGGCCCGCGCCAGAAGCGCATCCGTCCTGCCCCCATGGGCCGGGCCTACCGCTACCAGCGCCGCACCGCGCACATCATCGTCAAAGTGGCCGAGAAGGAATAGGTATCGCATGGGTCAGAAAGTTCATCCGTATGGATTCCGGCTGGGGGTCACCAAGACCTGGCGGTCGCGCTGGTTCGCCAAGCAGGACTACGCCAAGCTTCTGCGTGAGGACCTCGAGCTCAAGGAAGAGCTGCTCAAGCGCCTGAAGTCGGCCGGTGTCAGCTCGATCGAAATGGATCGCCCCGGCAACAAGCTCCGGATCACCATCCATACCTCGCGCCCCGGCATCATCATCGGACGCAAAGGCGCCGAGATTGAAAAGCTCAAAGGCGAGCTGGCCAAGAAGACCGGCCGCGAAGTGTTCATCGACATTCAGGAAGTTCACAAGCCCGAACTCGATGCCCAGTTGGTCACCGAATCCATCGCGCTGCAGTTGGAAAAGCGCGTGGCATTCCGCCGCGCCATGCGTAAGGCCGTCGATTCGGCTCTCCGCTTCGGCTGCAAGGGAATCAAGGTTCGCGTCTCGGGCCGCCTGAACGGCGCCGAAATCGCCCGTACCGAATGGTATTTGCAGGGGCAGCTTCCGCTGCACACGCTGCGCGCCGACATCGACTACGGCTTTGCTGAAGCGCACACCACCTACGGTGTGATCGGTGTGAAGTGCTGGGTCTACAAAGGTGAAATTTTGGACGGCCAACTGCGGACCGGCCTCGGGCGCGATCCCGAGCCGCGACGTGCCCGCCGTCCGGGCGACCGCGACAACCGTGGCGACCGCCGTCCGGGCGACCGGCCGCCGGGAGACCGCGGTGGCGAGCGCGGCGGCTATGCCCCGCGCCAGGAAGCGCAACCGCATGCCGCGCCAGCGGCCGATGCCGGTCCGGCCACCCAGGCCGCTCCGGGCGATATGCCGCAACCGGCTCGTACGGCGCCGATCATGCCGCCCATGTCGGCGCCCACTCCTTCCTGGAAACAGGAACCGAAGGAAGAGGCCGCGCCGCCTGCCGCCGCTCCTCCCGCTGCCACCCCTCCGGCCACCACCGGAAACGGTGAGGGCAATGAAGGCGGAACGCAGAGCTAGGCCGCCCGAGAACGATAGAGATTTGCTGGAGACTTAAACCGCCATGATGATGCCGAAGAAGGTCAAATACAGGAAGCAGCAGCGCGGCCGCACCAAAGGGAAAGCCTGGCGCGGTTCCACGCTCTCTTTTGGCGATTACGGCTTGAAGGCTACCGACAACTGCTGGATGACCGACCGCCAGATAGAAGCGGCCCGCGTGGCGATGACCCGGTTCATCAAGCGCGGCGGCAAGATCTGGATCCGGGTGTTCCCCGACAAGCCGGTAACCAAGAAACCCGCCGAAGTCCGCATGGGCGGCGGCAAGGGCGCGCCCGAAGGCTGGGTGTGTGTCGTCCGTCCGGGCCGCATCCTGTTTGAGATGGAAGGCGTCGACGTAAAGACCGCGCAGGAAGCCATGCGGCTGGCCGCGCAAAAGCTGGCCGTGTCCACCAAATTCGTCCAGCGGGAGATGGTCTAGCCAGACCGGGAACACATCGGGAGCAAATGATGAAGGCAAGCAAGATTCGCGAACTGGACGCAAACGAAGTCGCCGCGCAGATCAAGGAACAACAGGAACAGGCTTTCCGCCTGCGCCTGCAACTGGGCATGGGCCAGGCCGAGGGCCTGAAGAAGTACCGGTCCCTGCGTAAGGATCGAGCGCGCCTGTTGACGATAACCCGCGAGCGCGAACTCGCCAAAGCGAAGTAGCCGCGAAGGAACCGAAAGACAATGGCTGAAGCAACCGAACAGGGCAATAAGAACGAAAAGATCGGCCAGGTGGTGTCGACGAAGATGGCCAAGACCATTGTGGTCGAAGTCACCCGCCGCGTGCCGCACCCGCTCTATAAGCGCATCATCACCAAGCGCAAGAAGTTTTACGCGCACGACGAAGAGAGCTCGGCCAAGCTGGGCGATACCGTGCGCATTGTCGAGTGCCGTCCGCTGAGCAAGACCAAGCGCTGGCAGTTGAGCGGCGTGCTGCGCCGCGCCGTGCAGGTGGGCGAGTTGAAGCTCGACGACTTGGGGCAGAACTAGCTCTGCGGCTGAAAAGAAAACTGAGGAATACGTCATGATTGGAATGCGAACCATGCTCGAGGTTGCCGACAATAGCGGCGCACGCAAGTTGCAATGCATCTTGCCGCGCGGCGGCGATCTCGGTTTGACCGCCGGGCTGGGCGATGTCATCACGGCCAGCGTAAAAGAAGCCGCGCCGGATTCGAAAATCAAAAAGGGCAAAGTCGTCCGCGCCGTCATCGTGCGCATGCGCAAGGAAGCCCGCCGCCGCGACGGAACCTACATCCGGTTTGACTCCAATGCCGGCGTCCTCATCGACGAACTCGGCGAGCCGGTCGGTACGCGTGTGTTTGGACCCGTGGCGCGCGAGTTACGCGACAAGCGGTTCATGAAAATCGTCTCGTTGGCCCCGGAGGTGCTCTAATGGCCAAAAAGAAAAAGGCTCCGCCGCCGAATAAAATCCGTATCCGCAAAGACGACACCGTGAAGGTGATCACCGGCAAGGACAAAGGCAAAACCGGCCGCGTGCTCGAAGTGAATCATCAAACCGGCCGCGTGCTGGTGGAAGGCGTCAATCTCATCAAGAAGCATACGCGCCCGAACCCGGCCAAGCAGATCAAGGGCGGCATCGCCGAACGCGAAGCCTCGATCCACGTCTCCAACGTAATGATCCTCACCGCCGGCGGAATTGCCACCCGCATCGGCGTGCGCATCGACGGCGACGGTCCCACGGCGCGGCGTACGCGCATTGCCCGCAAGACCGGCGAAACCCTCGACAAGAAGAGCTAAGGAATAGGGAACCGAACGATGGCTGCAAGACTGAAAGAGCAATATCAAAAAACGATCGTGCCGGCGCTCGTCAAAGAGTTCGGCTACGAGAACGTGATGGCCGTGCCCAAGCTCGACAAGATCTCCATCAATATGGGTGTCGGCGAAGCCACGCAGACGCCGAAAATGATGGACGGCGTCGCGGGCGAACTGTCCAATATCGCCGGACAGCGGGCCGTAATCACCAAGGCCAAAAAGTCCGTCGCCGCCTTCAAGGTGCGCGAGGGCATGCCCATCGGCTGCATGGTGACCCTGCGCGGCGACCGCATGTACGAATTTCTCGACCGGCTGATCTCCATTTCGCTGCCGCGCGTGCGCGACTTCCGTGGCATCAGCCCGAAGGCGTTCGATGGCCGCGGCAACTACACGCTCGGCCTGAAGGACCAGTTGATCTTCCCGGAGATCGATTTCAACAAAGTGGAAAAGACCAAGGGCATGAACATCAGCTTCACGACGACGGCCACCACCGACGCCGAGGCGCTGTCGCTTCTGAAGCATTTGGGGATGCCGTTCCGCGCCTAGCCAATGGGGCCGGGAACGCAAAAGGAAAAGGTTAAACGATAGATGGCCACTACCGCCAAGATCGCCAAAGATGTGAAGCTCGCCAAAGCCAAGGCGGCGGGTACGCCGATTCTCGGTGTCCGCCACCGCAACCGCTGTTTTTTATGCGGACGCCCGCGCGGCTATCTGCGCAAATTTAAACTGTGCCGTATCTGTTTCCGCAAACTGGCGCTCGCTGGGGAGATCCCCGGCGTCACCAAATCGAGTTGGTAGAGAGCGCACACACGTTCGGATGCGCCGGCAATGTGGCTTTGAACAGCCGCACGGCCGGGACCTCCCGGGCGCGAGACCGAAGAGATAGGTCGAAAGGAACGAAAGAGCAATGACGTCGGATCCCATTGCAGATTTGCTGACGCGAGTGCGAAACGCCTTGAAGGCGCGCCATGCCAAGGTGGATGTGCCCAATTCCAAGCTGAAGCTGGAAATCGCGCGAATTCTCAAAGACGAAGGCTATATCCTCAACTTCAAACAGGTTGAAGAAGGCCCGATGAAGATGATTCGCATCTATCTCAAATACACCACTGCCAATGCGCCGGTGATCAGCGAGATTCACCGTGTGTCGCGTCCGGGCTGCCGTATCTATGTCGGCAAGGAAGATGTGCCGCGCGTGCTGGGCGGCCTCGGCATCAATATCCTCACCACCTCGCAGGGCATTATGACTGGCGCCTCGGCCCGCAAGATGGGCGTCGGCGGCGAAGTGTTGTGCCAACTTTGGTAACCGGAAGGGAGAACAAGAATGTCGCGAATCGGTAAAAAGCCCATTCCCCTCCCCAAGGGTGTGGAAATCAATATAGGCGAACAGATCGAAATCAAGGGGCCCAAGGGCAAGCTCGTCGTGGCCATCCCGGCGGGTATCCAGGTGCGCCAGGAAAACGGGATTCTGAACATCCTGCGCAATTCCGATAAGGATGCCGCCAAGCACGGTCTGGTGCGGGCGCTCACGGCCAATGCCGTGACGGGCGTCTCCACCGGCTTTACGCGCGAAATCGATGTCGTCGGCACCGGTTACCGCATGGAAATCAAGGGCCGCATCGTGGCCTTCAGTCTCGGTTATTCGCATCCGGTGGAGTTTATGCTCCCCGATGGTGTCGAGGCGAAAGTGGAAAAATTGACCCACCTCGTGCTGACCAGCTTCGACAAGCAGCTGCTGGGCCAGGTGTGCGCCAATATGCGCTTCCTGCGTCCACCGGATCCATACAAGAACAAGGGTGTGCGCTACACCGGCGAAGTGTTGCGCAAGAAAGCTGGCAAGGCCGGAGCGGGCGGCAAATAGCCGCGCGTGGCCTGTGAGCAAAGGAGTCTAGATCATGATCAACAAGCCAACCCGCAACGCGCATCGCGCCCGCCTGCACAAGCGCATCCGCGCCAAAGTCAGCGGCACGGCCGAGCGGCCCCGTCTGGCTGTCTACCGCAGCCTGACGCACATCTACGCCCAGGTCATCGACGACCGCGCCGGCAAGACGATTGTCTCGGCCTCGTCGCATGAAAAAGGCGGCAAGGTGAAGGACGGCGGCAAAGTCACCGGAGCCAAAGAGATCGGCAAACTGGTTGCCGAGCGGGCCATTGAAAAAGGCGTGAAGTCGGTCGTATTCGACCGCGGCGGCTATTTGTATCACGGCCGCGTCAAAGCGCTGGCCGACGCCGCGCGTGAAGCGGGACTTGAGTTTTAAGGGCAAGCAAGGAAGATCGAATGCCGGTGAATCACATCAAGAAGACGGAAATTGCGGGCCTGAACCTCAAGGAACAGGTGATCTCGATCAACCGCGTCACCAAGGTCGTCAAAGGCGGCAAGAACTTGAGCTTCGCGGCGCTGATTGTCATCGGCGATCCGGGCGCGAAAGTTGTCGGCTTTGGCACGGGCAAGGCGCGTGAAGTTCCTTCGGCAATCAAGAAGGGTATCGAAGCGGCCAAGCGCAATCTGCGCAAGGTCCATGTCACCGAACACTCCATTCTGCACGCCGTGCTCGGACGCTTCGGCTCGGGCCAGGTGCTGTTGAAGCCCGCCCCGGCCGGTACGGGCGTCATTGCCGGCGGTCCCGTCCGTGCGGTTATGGAAGCCGCGGGCATCGGCAACGTGGTCACCAAGTCCATCGGCTCGCACAATCCGCATAACGTCGTCCGCGCCGCCGTCGACGCGCTCGAACAGTTGCGCGATCGTGCCGAAGTCGCCGAATTGCGCGGCCTGCCGGTCGACCGGTTGAAGTCTTAGTCCGCCGGAAACAGTTTTAGATAGAGGATTACGTCATGTCGCAGGGAACGATCACAATCAAACTGGTGGCCAGCCCCATCGGCCGCCCCGAAAAGCAAAAGGTGATTGTGCGCCAGTTGGGTTTGAAGAAAATGAACCAGACGGCCACGGTGCCGGACAACAAGGGATTCCGCGGCATGGTGGCCAAGGTGCCCCATTTGCTGGCTATCGTCGGGTAGTTGGGCGCATCATAGCAGGAGCTTACGCACAATGAATTTAAGTAATGTCAAACCGCCCGCCGGACAGGTTAAAAAGCAGCGCCGCGTCGGTCAGGGTATGGGTTCCGGGCGCGGTAAGTTTTCCGGCCGCGGCGCCAAGGGTGCGCGTTCGGTATCGGGCTACTCCAAAATGCGCGGGTTTGAAGGCGGCCAGATGCCGCTGCACCGCCGCATGCCGAAGCGCGGATTTACCAATCCGTTCAAAAAAGAGTACGCGCTCCTCAATCTCGGCCGCATCGAAAAGCTCGAAGGCGATACGTTTACGCCCGAGTCGCTGGTCGAATTGGGAGCCATCAAAAACCTCCGCGACGGTCTCAAGATTCTCGCCTCCGGCGAATTCACGCGCAAGATCAGCGTGAAGGCGCACCTATTCAGCGAAGAGGCCGAAAAGAAGATCCTCGCCCTCGGTGGCACGGTCGAAAAGATCCCGGTCCGTCCGGCTGGTCCGCCGCCGACGGAAAAGGCCATCGCCAAGGCTAAGGGCCGCGCGCAGCACGCCGAGCGCGTCGCCAATCAGCCCAAGCCCGAACCGGTTGCCGCGGCGCCCGTGGAAGCTGGCGCAGTAGAGGAAAAGCCGAAAGCGAAAGCCAAAGCCAAGGCGGAGGCCAAACCCAAATCCGAAGCCAAGCCCAAGGCCGCCAAGGAAAAGAAGTAGAAGTAGTGAACGGCCGGACAAATTGTCCGGCTACCCCAGGACTCCGGCATGAACAAGTTCATCGAAGCCTTCACTAATATTTTCAAAATCCCGGATCTGCGCAACCGCGTGCTCTTCACGCTCGGCTTGCTCGCCGTTTACCGGTTGGGCGCGCACGTTCCGACGCCCGGCATCGACGCCACCCGCCTGGAGCAGTTCTTCGCGCAGAACCAGGGCACCTTCTTCGGCTTCATCGATATGTTCAGCGGCGGCATGTTCCGCCGCCTCACCGTTTTTGCTCTGGGCATCATGCCCTACATCACGGCGTCGATCATCCTGCAGTTGATGACCGTCGTCGTTCCCTCTCTCGAAAAGCTTCAGAAAGAGGGTGAGCTCGGCCGCCGCAAAATCACTCAGTGGACTCGCTACCTCACTGTTGGCCTGGCCATGATGCAGTCCATCGGCATCGCCACCACGCTGCAGTCCATGGACGGCGGCTTCGTGCCGAACCCGGGCATCGGTTTCGTGCTGATGACCATGATCTCGCTCACCACCGGCACCGCCTTTATCATGTGGCTCGGCGAGCAGATCACCGAACGCGGCATCGGCAACGGGATGTCGCTCATCATCTTCGCCGGTATCGTCCGCGGCCTCCCCTCGGCCATGTCGGAAATCTACACGAACGTCTTCGTTACACGGCAGTGGACCGTGCTGCACGTGGCCATCATTCTCACAGTCATGATCGCCGTCGTCGGCTTTATCGTGCTGGTCGAACGCGGTGAGCGCCGCATTCCCGTACAGTACGCCAAACGAATGGTCGGACGCCGCATGATGGGCGGCCAGTCGACGCACCTGCCGCTGAAAGTCAACGCCGGCGGCGTGATCCCGGTCATCTTCGCTTCCTCGCTGCTTGCAATTCCGCAAAGCTTCATGGGTATGGAGATCGTGCGCAACTCGGCGTGGTTGCGCGGCATGCTCTCCTCCATCAGCCACTCCCAGCCGCTCTACTTCCTGATCTACACGGCCGGCATTATCTTCTTCTGCTTCTTCTACATTTCGATCATCTTCAATCCGAACGAAGCGGCAGACAACATGCGCAAGTACGGCGGGTTCATCCCGGGCATCCGCCCCGGACGCAACACGGCCGACTACATGAACAAAATCCTGACCCGGATCACCATGGTCGGTGGTTTGTACCTGGCGCTGCTTTCGATCATTCCCGAGATCATGATCTCGGGCGTCAAGCTGCAAACCCTGCCGTTGGTCGGCACCTTCATTGATAATTATTTCCCGCGCTGGCTGCTCGACGGCCTGGGCGTCAGCTTTTATTTCGGCGGCACCTCGCTGCTGATCGTCGTTGGTGTGGCGATGGACACAGTGAATCAGGTTGAGGCGCAGCTTATCATGCGCCACTACGAAGGCTTTACACCGCGCGCTGGCCGCATCCGGGGCCGCC
>JBDTVQ010000213.1:0-11583 GCA_040007195.1 Acidobacteriota bacterium
GCGTTTCCAGGTTGTCCATGTTCGCGCCCGCGCCGTGAACATCGCGGCCGATGGAATGCCCCGTCCGGTGAATGAAGTATTCGTCGAGCGACAACGCCCGCAAATGGTTCCGCGTGGCATCATCGACTTCAAAGCCGTGAATCGCTTCGCCCGCCGCGATGGCCTTCTGCACACATTGGATCGCTGCATCGCGCGCGCCACTCACCGCGTCAAAGATGCGCACCTGCTCGCTGGGCGCAACGGCGGCTGTCGAACCTGTCCACGTGATGTCGTAGTAAACCGAATCCGGGTCGTTGGCCAACTTCGCCCACAGGTCGATCAACAGCAGGTCGCCTTTGACGATCGGCGCGTGTTCCTCGGCCGTCGGCTCGTAATGCGGGTTCGAAGCGTTCGCATTCACGGCGACGATCGGACCGTGATCTGTAAACAACCCTGCGCGGCCGAACGATTCCAGGATGAACCGCATCACCGTGTACTCATCCACAGCTTTCCCGGCGTTGAGTTTCTCTCCCGTGAACGCAAACGCGGCGGCGCATACCCGATCCACGCGCCGGCCCGCTTCAAGGTGCGTCTCCAGTTGCGCCTCGGTCCAGCGGGCTTCGAAATACTGCACCAGATTCGCGGAGCTGGCGATATCGGTACCCAGCGAACGCACCAGCTCAATCGTGCCCGCATCGACGAGCCCAATATACGGGATGTTGTTCTTCGGCGAATATTGCATGGCGATGCGTTTCGCCCCGCCCAGCAGCGTTCCCAGTGCTTCCGCCTGTTTTGCCCAACTCGAGTACGTGGCCTTTGATCCCGGTAGCGCATCAAGCATTCCCGATTCGATGGCGTGCACCAGCCTGCGCGGCTCGCCCGATGCCGGAATGAAGTAATACCAGCGCCGCGTCACCATACGCTGCGGCCGAAAGCCGAGCACGCGATAGGCAAGCGGATCGCGTTCATGATGATCGTAGAAGAGCCAGCCGTCGAGTTTCTCGGCCTGAAGTGCGGATTGAATTTCGAGTACGTTCATTGCGTCGCCAATGCCCAATCATAAGCCGCGCGGGCGATTCTGGCGATCACGCCCTCGCGCGTTTTCAAATCGGCCTTGGAATCCCGTATGAAGATCGCCACCGCCAGGTGCCGTCCATCGGGAAGCGTCACAATGCCGATGTCGTTTGTCGCCGCCGTCATGCCGTCGCGCGTGCCGGAAGTGCCGGTCTTATGCGCAACGAGCGTGCCCGGCGGCAGTTCGCCTTTGATCCGGTTTAACCCCGTCGGCGTGTTCGTCATCCATTCGAACAACTTCTCCCGGCTGGCCGGCGATAGTGCCCGCGGATTCATCACCGTGTGCAGAAACTGGATCGCCGCAATCGGTGTCGAGTAGTTCTTATACTGCGTGCTGTCCTTGGCTCCAATCTGCTTCTCGGTGTTCAGCACCCGCATATCCTCAATCTTCAGCAAGTTCAGCGACGCGTCTACCATCTCCGGCCCGTCAATAATCCGAAGCAGCACGTCGCACGCCGTGCCGTCGCTCTGCGACACGCTGTATTCGAGCACCTCCTCAAGCATCAGGCTCGTGCCCTGCGGATAACGGTCGCGTAGCGGGCTATGTTGTTCGGGCCTAACAAAGTCCTTCGGCGTAATTTGCACCAGTTGGTTCAATGCCATTCGTTCCCGATCCACGCGCCGCATGATGTAAAAGGCGATCGGCAGTTTGTAGACGCTCTGCATGGGAAATTTATCGCTCCCATGAAAGGCGTAGGCTTTCTCGGTTTCCACAATCGAGAATGCCGCGCCCACCTGCCCTTGCGCCGGCGCCGCCAGTGAACTCAAATCGGGCAAGGTCGCCGCCGCGGCAAGTAACGGCAGCAGGAACAGAACCACCACGAGGGACAGTCTATCTTGCCCCGGCCTATTGCGCGCCACCCGCTCCTTGCGTTTCGGGTTCGAAGAACGGTTTCCACTTCGCCTCCGGCGGCGGCGGCGAAAGCAGGCTCACGACAATCAGCGCCAGAACCGACGTGCCCACTGCGGGGTAGACGGCTGGTAGTTCATACCCCATGAAGTTCCACCAGATGGTGATGGCCGCGCCGAGCGTGATCGACGCAATCGCACCCGACGTAGTCGCGCGCCGCCAGAAGAAAACTGCAAGCACCGATGGCGTCACGGCCGCACCGTAGATCGTGTAAGCGTATAGCGATGCCTTCAAGATGCTTTCGAAATACGCCGCCTGCATCAGCGCGAACAGGCCCAGCGCGATCACGATCACGCGCGACACCAGCAACGTTTGCCGCTCGCCCGCCGTGGGATTGAGGAAGCGCAAGTACACGTCATGAATCAGATTCGATGCAGGGGAGAACAGGTAGTTGTTCGCGGTCGAGATCACCTTCGCGAAGATGCCGCCGATGAGAAACGCACCGATCCAGGCAGGAAGTCCGAATCTGGCGGTCACCGGAATCGTTTCGCGCGGGTTCTCGATCTTCAAGAACGCGCTGCCGAATACGGCCAAAGAGATCAGGGCGGTTTCCAGAATCAGCGTACCGATGATCCAACCGTATACAGCAAGCTTCGCGTCACGTTCAGATCGAGCAGAGAAGAACTTCTGGTACATGCCCTGGTTCCCGATCAGCAACAGCATGGTCGGAAGAAGTAGCCCAAACGCGTCACGTGGAGCCATCGTCCCAAAAAGCGTGAAGTGGTCCGGTGGAAGCTTGGTGGTAACGCCAACCCAGCCACCGGCGGCGTGCAGCAAAATGGGCAGCGAGATCAGAACCGTAACCGTAACAAGGCCGCCGATAATGCGATCAAGATAGGCCACACTCGCCATACCCGCGGCCGCCGTAAAGAGGATGACGAATCCGGCAATGATGTACATGCCCGTCGTCCGCTCCAGCCCGAAAATGAGATGGAGAATGTCCCCGCCGCCCTTGAACTGATAACTCGTAATCACCGTATACGCGATCACGATGGCCAGCGTCGCCATTACGCGAGCGACCGAGTTATAGCGATTCTCAAGCAAGTCGGGAACTGTGAACTGCGAAAAGCGCCGCGCCCGCGCCGCGATGAATGCGATCACCGCCAGCCCGCACCATCCGCCCGCCGGTTGCCACAACCCCGCAAAGCCATACCGGTAGGCCGCCTCTCCGCCAGCGAATAGCGACCCCGCGCCGATCCAGCTCGACAGCAGCGTGAACACCAGCACGTGCCACGGCAGCGTCCGCCCGGCCAGGAGGAAGTCAGTGCGGTTCTTCACGCCCAGCATCTTCTGAAACGACACGCCCACCAGCACCGCAACCACGGTGCACAGCACGACGATGTAAAAGGTGTTGTCCATGTATGTTCAGTCCTTCGTGGCCTTGGTGGCCTCCGCCCCGGAACGCGTCTCCTGCGCCGTTCGCACATTCACGCGCACCGGCAGGCTCGCCACGCCCGCAACCGCGCGCCGGTCGGCCACGCGAAAGCTCAACACATCATCAATCCAGTCCTGACTCGTCCCGTCCCAATTCTGAGTGGCCGCGGTCAAGGTGTATTCGTGCCCGGCGAGCATGCAGTCGAACGTGAATTCGACCTCCACCTCCTGCCCCGCCTCCACCGGTTCCAGTTCCCTGCCCTCCACGCGCGTATTTGTGCCGAACACGTCGAGCCCGAGACGGTTGCGGATCAGCATGCCGACCACCGGCTGATCGCAGCGCTTGTGAAACTGCGCGCGAATCCGCACGGTAACCGCCGTTCCAGAAGGCACCACGGTGATCACTTTCCCCGACGCATCGAGCAGATCCACCTGCACTACTTTGCTCGTCCCGTCGCCGTGCCGGTACGTGCTGTCGCCCTGCTGCTCGCGCTCGCTTTCCTCGCGCGGCGCATGATGCTCCAGCACCAGTCCCACATAGCGGTTCACCACATCGGATGGCCGCCCTTCGGCCATCACCGTGCCGTGATGGAGAAACACGGCACGGTCGGCCAGACGCTTCACCAGACCCAGATCATGCGACACGAAAAGTATGGTCACGCCCCGGGCCTTCAGTTCCTCGAACTTCTCCACGCAGCGCCGCGAAAAGATCGCATCGCCCACCGCCAGCGCTTCGTCGACAATGAGCACGTCCGGGTCGACATGGATCGCCGTGGAAAACGCCAGCCGCACATACATGCCGGTCGAATACTCCTTCACCGGCCGGTCGATGAACTCGCCAATGCCTGCAAAGGCCTCGATGCGCGGGAACGCTTCGATCATCTCCGCGCGCGAGCGGCCCATGATCTCGCCATTGAGCAGCACGTTTTCGCGCCCGCTGAATTCGGGGTTGAACCCGGCGCCTAATTCGAGCAACGCGGCAACGCGCCCTTCCACTCGAACCGTGCCGCTGGTAGGCTCCACGATGCCCGCGACAATCTGCAGCAGCGTGCTCTTGCCTGATCCGTTCGGGCCGATCAGCGCCAGCATCTCGCCGCCCGCCACCTGCAACGTCACATCGCTCAGCGCCTGAAAATCCGTATGGCGCAGCCGTCCCGTGGCGAGTTCCACCAGGCGGTCCGAGGGCCGCTGGTACATCGCATAGGCTTTGCTGATGTTCTGAATAGCAATCACAAGGAAGCCTTGTTTCGAGTTGACTTAGGATACGACAGCAACCACGCCATCATGGTGAACCGAAGGCGTAAACGGCGAGGCGGCGCACGCGCGCCAGTAGGCGCGGCTGCCCATCCCGGGCAACGAAGAACGCAAGGCTGCGGGGCATTTCGCCCGGCGCGGCATACACCACGGCGGCGTAGCGCTGCCCTTCAACGCGACTTGCCAGTTCGTCAAGGTAAGCCTGCCCGTTACGTTGTGTTCGATAAGGCAAAACGTAAGTGGGCCCGGCATGCGGGTAGTACAGCGCCGGGGCGTAAAGGAACTCCTGCCATTTGGGGTCCCTCAGAATGTTGGCGCGCGCGCCTTCGACGAAACCCGTCTGGAGAAGCAGCGGCGCTGGCCTGTCCTGTTCCCACTGCCGCACCGCCGCCATGGCGCCACGCCAGTCGGCATCGGCGTGTACCGGTATCCAGCCCTGCGACGCCACGCTGAGCACCAGCGTCAATCCGGAGTACGCCAGCGCGAACCAGAGCCGGCCCTTTTCATCAGTCCAGCGCGCCAGCAATACTCCCAGCAACAGGAAGAAGCCTGGATAGATGGCAATCAGATATCGGGTGAAGATCAGATTGTTATGGGCCCAAAATGTATAGGCGCCGCACAAACCGAGCGTGAGTGCGACCAGCAATATCGCGAGCGCAGCCAGCTCCCGCGCGGCACCGTCCAAACGAATGGGCTTCCACTTCCTCAGGAGCAGCAGCGCGAGCGATGCCAGCAGCGCCGGCGCGAGAATGGAAAACGGTATCACGGCGCGGAAGGCGTTGGCCGCGGCAGGCGTTCCGGGCAGCGCCGACACATTGTCGCCTGCCACGATCGGGAGCATCCGCACAATCTCGGGCAGCGCAATCAAACCCGCCGCCGCAATCAGCCCGCACCATGCCAACGCGCGACGCGGCGTCAGCGTCCGCCAGTCCATCCACCACAGCATCCAGGCCATCTGGGCACTGAGGGCCACCGCGACTACCGGATGAAAGTGAACCAGCAACCCGGCACTCACCGCCCACGCCGCCGCGTTGGCCCACGACATCTCCTCATGAAGCCGGACCCAGGCGGCACTGGAGATGACCACCAGCAGAACGGCAAATGCATAGGGTCTGGCATCGATAGCGAAAAAGGAGAATTCGGGCGAAGCGAGACACAGTACCACGACCGGCCAGGCAGCTCCCGCACCCAGTTGGCGCCGCAGAAGCGCCGCCATTACCGCCACGGCCGTCAGCATGGCGGCCATCGACGGCAGGCGTAATGCGGTTTCGCTGAGGCCCGCCACCTGCGTCCAGCCCAGCAACAGCGCTCCATACAGGCGGGAGTTTGGCTGTATGGCCGTGCGTGCCCATAACTCGTGCCACCCGCCCGCAATCGTCCAGTAGGTGCCCGTCTCGTCAATCCAGAGCCCGTCGCGGCCCGGCAGAATCCAGAACCGGACAAAGTGCACCGTACACAGTAATGCGAGTAAGCGCCACAAATCGATTTAGGATAGCAGCGGAGCCTGCAAGACCTGTCGCACGGCAATGCCCGGGCGCTACAATCGTCGGTATGCGCCGTCTCCTGCTCGGTATGAGCATGGCTCTTGCGAGTCTCCACGCACAAAAACAGCCCTTCACCGCCGACCGGTTACTCGAGCTCCAACGAGTTTCCGAACACCAGCTTTCCCCGGACGGCAACACCGTCGCCTTCACCGTGCAAAGCGTCGACGTGGCCGCCAACACCAAACCGCGCCAGATCTGGACCGTCCCGCTGAACGGTGGCCTGCCGCGCAAGGTAACCAGCGACGGCAACAATTGGCGCCCGCGCTGGTCGCCCGATGGAAAAAAGCTGGCCTTCATCTCCACCCGCTCAGGCTCGGCGCAGGTGTGGCTGATGAACCCCGACGGCACCGACGCCAAACAGGTCACCACGCTGTCCACCGAAGCCGACACGGTCAGCTTCGTCTCCGACGGCAAACGGCTAGTCTTCACGAGCGAAGTCTATCCGGATTGCCCCAACGATGCCTGTAACAAGATGAAGCTCGAGGCCGAATCGAAGAGCAAAGTGAAGGCCCGTATTTACACCTCGCTGCTCTACCGCCATTGGGACACTTGGCAAGGAGCCCGCCGCAAGCATATCTTGACAATTTCCACCGAAGGTGGTGAGGCAAAAGATCTTACGCCGGGAACGCGCGAGGTTCCACCCTTCTCCTTGGGTGGTGGCGACGACTACGCTGTCGCGCCCGACGGCAACGAGATCTGCTTCGTCATGAACACCGATGCCGACCTCGCTACCAGTACGAATTCCGACCTTTTCGTGGTCTCGCTCAACGATCCCGGCGAGCCGCGCAAGGTGGTCGAAAATCCGGCGGCCGACAACGGCCCGGTCTACTCGCCCGATGGCCGCTACATCGCCTACCTGGCGCAAACGCGCCCTGGTTTTGAGAGCGACCGCTGGCGGCTGATGCTGCTCGAACGCGAGAGCGGACGCTCCAGCAGCCTTACCGACAGCCTCGACCTCAACGTGCAGGGCATCTCCTGGGCTCCTGATTCCAAGCGCATCTTCTTTGTACTTGAAGACCGCGGCCGCGCCAACATTCACATGTTGCCCGTCACCGGCGGAGCCAGCCGCTCCGTGGTCGCAGGCGCGAGCCACATGGACGACCCGCAGCTCACCCCCGACGGACGAAACATGATCTATGCGGAGAACTCCGGATCGTCGCCCTCGGAGATTTACAGGGCCAGTTCCATGGGCGGGGCACCCGTGCCGCTCACCCGGCTGAACGACTCAATTCTCAGCCGCTGCACCCTCACGCGCCTCGAAGATTTCTGGGTAGATGCGCCCGACCGGGCGCGCATCAACAGCTTCCTCCTAAAGCCGCCCGACTTCGACAAGACCAAGAAATACCCCGTCCTGTTCCTGCTCCACGGCGGCCCGCAAGGTGCCTGGGGCGAGAGCTGGAGCTATCGCTGGAATCCGCAGGTGTTCGCCGCGGCGGGCTTCGTCGTCGTCATGCCAAACCCAAGAGGTTCCACAGGATACGGGCAGAAGTTCACGGATGAGGTGAGCGGGGATTGGGGCGGGAAAGTGTACGACGACATCATGGCCGTCACCGACTTTGTAGCTACGCAGTCGTGGGCCGACACGGACCGCTTCGCCGCGGCCGGCGGCAGCTTCGGCGGCTACATGGTGAACTGGATGCTGGGCCATACGGAGCGCTTCAAGGCCTTCGTGTCACACGCCGGCGTGTACGACCTGCCGAGCATGGGCGGCGAAACCGAAGAGCTCTGGTTCACCAAATGGGAGTTCGGCGGCTTGCCCTGGCAGACGCCGGAGACGTACGCCAAGTGGTCGCCGTCGCAGTTCGCGGCTCGCTTCAAGACTCCAACCCTGGTCATCAATGGCGAGCAGGATTTCCGGGTTCCCTACGGCCAGGGGCTGCAACTGTTCACCGCGCTGAAGATGAACAACGTTCCTTCGAAGCTGCTCATTTTCCCTGACGAAGGCCACTGGATTCTCAAGCCGCAGAACTCGGTGCTGTGGTATCAAACATTCCTCGATTGGGTGCAGGAGTGGACGCGGCCTTCGGGACGATAAGCTCAAATGTCGCATGAATGAATCGCGGGGCCTCGGCGGATTATCACGGACCTTGGCCTCGGCCGCGCTGATTGCTGTATCGGCCCAGGTGGTTGCCGCCCAGACTACCCCGGCCCAAACTACCCCGATCCATGCCACCCCGACCCATGCCAGCCCCGGCATCCGGTCAATGGAAGAACTGTCCCGCCTCACGCGACAGGGTGCGGCCAGTGCGTTGCCTGCCCGGGTTCGCGGAGTGGTCACCCTTGTCTCCCAGCGTGGCGGATTCACCCTGGAATCCGCACAAACCGGCGGCTACATCGCGCCATCGGGGCTCGCGCTTCCCCGCGCCGGCGATCTGGTCGACGTGGAAGGAACGACCCGGCGTGGGGGATTCGCAGCGCAGATTCTGCCCACCTCCATCCGCGTCGTCCAGCACAACGTCCCCCTGCCACTGACCCGCATCCGTGTCGGGCAGCTGTACGACAAGCAGATGCAAAACCGGCGGGTTGAGGTCGAAGGCCAGCTGCGAGACGTTGTGCGGACCGGCTCCGGCGACTGGGAGGCGAGCCTGCTGATGCACGCCAGCGGCCGTCAATTTCAGGTGCGGCTGGGCCATCTGGTTCGGCCCGATCCCGAGAGGCTGGTGGAATCGACACTCCGCGTGCGTGGCGTAGCATCGGTGGCCTTCAACCAGTTTGGCCGGATTACCGGAGCGCAGATGTATACGGCGGACGAACAGGACATGAGTGTCCTCACTCCCGCGCCCGAAGATCCTTTCCGCCGCCCGGTTACGCCACTGAATGAAGTACTCAGCTACCCCCCTGGCGCGGACTCGCCGTTTAGCCGCGTCCTGGTCCAAGGCGTCGTGACCTATGTGTCCGGGGCCGGCCACCTGACCATTCAGAAGGCCGACGCGGCGATCATCGTGGTCCCCATCCACCGTTTGGACATCTGCGTGGGAGATGAGGTGGAGGTCCTCGGATTTCCTGAAATCGAAGGGGGCGGACCTCAACTGGATTCGGCACTGGTGCGCAGGCTGCGTTCAGGCGGCAGCGTCGCGGCTCTCGATGGTGACGAGAAGATGTTGCGCGATCCAGCCACGGAGGGAAGGCTGGTTCGATTTCGAGGGACCGTGATCGAAGACCAGCGGCAGGCGGACGTTGAGTTCATCGCCATCCGCACGGGCAATCTGGTGGCCATGGGCGAGTTGGAGGTCCAACCGGCTACTGGCCGGCGTCCGTTGGCCCAAGCCGGCTCCGAGGTCGAGGTTACCGGGATTCGCCGCGTGGGGATGGCGCGAGGGCAGAACCGGACGCGAGGGATTCGAGTGATGCTGCGGCAGGGGGCGGACCTGCGCGTGATCCGGCCGCCGAGCGTGTGGAATACGCAACTGCTTGTCCGAGTGCTCCTCGGCCTGGGAATCCTGGCGATGGCGGGCTTTGTCTGGGTGATCGTGCTGTGGCGGAGGTTGCGGGCCCGCACATCGGAGCTGATTGCAGCCAAGGACGCCGCCGAAAGCGCCAGCCGGGCAAAGGGCGAGTTTCTCGCCAACATGAGCCACGAGATCCGCACGCCGATGAATGGCGTGATGGGCATGACGCAACTGGCGCTGACGACGCCGTTGTCCGAAGAGCAGCGCGAGTACCTGGAAACGGCCCACAAGTCGGCCGAGAACATGTTGGGGCTATTGAACGACATCCTCGACTTCTCGAAGGTAGAAGCGCGGCGGCTGCGTTTGGAAGAGGTGGAGTTTTCGCCCGGTGTCCTGTGTGACTTCATTGTGAAAACGATGCTGGTGCATGCCAGCGGAAAGCCGATCCGTCTGGAATATGAGGCCGAAGGAACACTACCGGAGCGCCTGGTAGGCGACCCGACCCGCGTCCAGCAGATCCTGGTGAACCTGATCGGCAACGCCATCAAGTTCACCACAGAGGGCAGCGTGCGGCTGACTGTCGGTGTCGACCAGCCCGCCGCCTTGGACGGTTCCCTCCGGCTCTGCTTTTCGGTGACCGACACCGGGATCGGCATCAGCGAGGACGAGCAGCAGCGCATTTTCCAGCCCTTCGAGCAGGCCGACGGTTCGGTGACGCGGCGCTACGGCGGAACCGGCCTTGGGTTGGCGATCAGCATGGAATTGGCGCGGCTGATGGGCGGGTGGATTGAGGTGCAAAGCCGCCTGGGCGAGGGCAGTACGTTCCGCTGCTTTGCGCGGATGCGGCTTCCCGCGGTTGCCCAGCCGGCGGGCGAGTTCGGACAGTCCACAACCGCCATTGCGGAAGCCGGCCCGCTACGGATTCTGGTCGCCGAGGACAACTTCGTGAACCAGAAGGTGGTGGTGCGGATGCTGGAGAAGCGCGGCCATAACGTGCATGTGGCGCAGACCGGAAGCGAAGCCCTGCGCCTGGCCTTGAGCGAGGAGTTCGACCTGATCCTGATGGACGTCCAGATGCCGGAACTTGACGGGCTGGAAGTCAGCCGGCGGTTGCGGGCTGGACAGCGCGGGCAGCGCACGCCGGTGATCGCCATGACCGCCTGCGCAATGGCGGGCGACCGCGAAAGATGCCTTGAAGCAGGAATGGATGATTACCTGTCTAAACCACTGCGTGAAAGCGAGTTGATGGACAAGATCCATCTAGTAATGGCCGCTTCGCGGCGGCAGGCGACGTAGCGTTCGCCGTGAACCGAGATTAGGTCTGCCGGCGGGACGCAGAGGCGAATTGAAGACGAAGATTTGGGTCCGGCCGTCGACGATTCTGTTTGTTTCCAAGGACATTTGGGTTCGTTTCGTCAAAAAATGCGGCCGCTCCGAGAACCGCGTTCGCCCCATTGTCCGACGCCGCCGCGACGGGACCGTTATTCCGGGCCTACTCACGAGTTCAGGGTGTCATGAAGAATCAGCGGGCCGCCGGGGGGCGGCTGTAAGTGTCGGGCAACGCAGCTTTTGTTTTCGTCAGCGGGCGGTCAACGGCGGAAGACAGGTCCACCTAAGACGCCGGGTGCTTGCGGTTGACGACATCGAGGTTACGTTGGACGATGTCCCGTTCGCGGGGCATACCAAGTTCGGTGAAGACGGCGAGGGCGGCCTCCCACCCCGCGCGCGCTTCCGCGAATTGGAAGCGTTCGTACTGAATTGTGCCTTGGTTGACGAGGCTCCGCGCGATACCGGCACGGTCGCCCAGTTCGGCGCTCACGGCTTCCTGCTTCTTCAGCAACTCCATCGCCTCCTCTAACCGGCCCCTGGCCTGCAGGATCAAAGCCTGGTTCCCCCAACTTGCCTGCAGCCCCGCACGGTCGCCCAGTTCGGCGCACACGGCTTCCTTCTTCTTCAGCAACTCCATAGCCTCATCCAACCGGCCCCAGTCCTTCAGGATTATCGCCTGGTTCCCCCAACTTGCCTGCAGCCCCGCACGGGCGCCCAGTTCGGCGCACAC
>JBDTVQ010000214.1:0-11554 GCA_040007195.1 Acidobacteriota bacterium
GCCATCTTCGCATCCGGCATGTCAATCGCCGTCTTCCCGGCGGCCGCGCAAGTACGCGGCGATCCATGCTTGCATCTCGGGTTTTTCGGAGTTCCAGCGCCAACAGCCATTGCCGGTTAGGGCGATATCGGTGGCGGGGTTGAATTGGAACTGCTGCAGGTGTTGATGCCGTTGCCGGTATTGCCGGTGTTCCATTTCGCCGTGCCAGAGATGCTGGACCGGCCCGTCCAGGCAGCCAATTCGTCCAGCGATGGCCGCATGAAATGGCCTCGCCCATGCGAGATAGTGCCGGTGCCAGTCGGCGCTCATGCGCAACGCCTCAGTAGGGCGATCGAAGCCACCCACTGCCGCGCAGAACAGCGCCGCGTCGCCACTTCCGGCAATGCAGGAATCATAGAGGTGATGCTCGTCGAGCAGTTGCCGCGGGGCCGCCCAGGCGAGTCCCCAGGCGGTTTGCGGCACGGGCATCGCGCCGGCGGTGAAATCGTTCAGGGTCATTTCCCCTGAGAGAAACTTCCGCGCCACGGAGGTTCCGAACAGCGTCTGACCGATTCCGTCGCGAGTGAGGTTGAACTGGCGCTCATAGAGCTGCACGAGACGGCTTGTGCGAAGCGCTTTGGTGGCGCGGCTGGCCCAATCCTCCGAGAGGATCACGTCGCAATCGACCCAGGCGACCGCGTCGCAATCGCCCGGAAGCGCGCCGACCGCCAGGTTAAGAAGCCGCTCCTTCTGAAACATCACATCCGTGGCGAGCACTTGAATGAGCTGCGTGGCGTCGCTTGCGTCGAGCTCAAACTGGCCGTCGAAGGAAAGTTCTACCGTCACGAGCGGCCCGCGCAAGTGCCGCCGGAAAGCCCGGTAGTTCGCCAAACGGCTCCGGTAGCGCGCCGGGTTGAAATAGCTGGTGACGGTGTGGAGCATGCGGCTGTGTCCTGGCTACGTCCCGCGCGCCACGTCTGAATCGAACGTGCCGAGGAACTTGCCTTGCTCGTAATTACGGAAGCAGACCTGTTCGTTGCGCGAATCCTCGCCGCGCCGCGGGGCGCCTTCGTGGGACAAGTGCAGCGCTTTGCCAAAGGACCTGCGCTTTAACCCGAGCAGCAGTTGCAGGCGAATTTGGAAGTCGTAGTCTTCAAACCCCCAGTCCGTGAGGGCCGAATTGAATCCCTGCACGGCAATAAAATCCTTGCGCGCGACCGCGACCAGGCCGGGTCCCGTGCGCGTGCCGTCTCGAGTCCATCGATACTCGACAGTGGCCGTTTTCCCCGAAGAGGCCGTAAGCCTCGTGGAAAATACCTTACGGGTGATTGCGGAATCCGGATTCCAACGGCGCGGTGACAGGCCGGGTTCGGATTCGAGAACCGTCGCCACGCTGGCGAAGCAGGGTGGAACCGAACTCACGGTTTGCAATGCGCGCGGCAGGAATCCGCGGGTAAGAATGACATCGGCGTCGAGGACAAAGAGGTACGGGGCGCGCGCCCGTGCGGCGCCCAGGTTCAAGCACGAGGGCTTGTTGAACGTCACGCGCGGGCTGTGAAGCGTCTGGAGGCCCGGCCATCCGCTCTTGCTGGTGATCCGCTCCAGTTCGGCCGCGTCGCCACCACCATTGACGATCAGCGTCTCAATTCCAGGCTCATTCAGGAACTCCGCGTTCCTGGCGAGGGTGTCTGCCAGAACCGGCCGGTCGCACCAAGGGACGATCACCGACAGCCGCATCGACCGCCCGTCAGCCATCTTCCCGCCTGGACCGGAAGTAGTCTCGCACGAACCGATGCATTCCAGGCTTCTCAGTGGCCCACTGAAATCCATCGGAGGCTCCAAACCGCATTCCCACGGCTATGAGTGGGATCGACAACCGCCTGCGGAAGATTCGATAGTTTTCCAGCCGCCGCCGGTAACGTGCGGGGTTAAAGAAGGCCGTAATCGCCCAAATGCGGCCAGTGCTTCCGTGTGAGAACAAACGCCTATACCAGTTTCGTCATTTTAACCTGTCGGCCGGTGGCTTGGATACGGCGGATCGCCGTCCCGCGCCAGCGGTATCCTCTCAATTGTGAGACATCGCGCCGGCATCCTATTGTTCCTTGCGTCCGCTCTGTTTGGGCAGGCGCCACTAGGGGAACTCTCCTCGCAATTTCAGGCTCTAGTCCAGCGTACCGGTCCATCCGTGGTGCAAATCATCGTGCGCGCCTATGCCCAAAATGGCGGCGACTCGCCGTCTCTCATTCGCAGCGCGAAGGGCAATGGATCGGGCACCATCGTCTCGGCGGATGGCTACATCATTACCAACGCTCACGTCGTGGCCAACGCCCGCACCGTCCAAGTGCTCTTGCCGATTACCGCCGAGGAATCGCAGAGCCGGCGGTCGATTCTCAAATCGAGCGGCAAGTTGGTCGACGCAGCGGTCATTGGGCAGGATCGCGAAACCGACATCGCCGTTCTGAAGATCGCGGAGTCCGCGCTTCCCTTTGTTCCATTCGGCGATAGTGAGTCGCTGCGCCAGGGCCACCTGGTGTTTGCCTTCGGCAGCCCGCTGGGGCTGGATAACTCGGTCACCATGGGCATCATCTCTTCGATCGCCCGGCAGGTGCGTCCCGACGATCCGATGATCTACATTCAAACCGACGCCGCCATCAATCCCGGCAACTCTGGCGGGCCGCTGGTCAATTCGGCCGGGGAGCTCATCGGCGTGAATACATTCATCCTGACCCAATCGGGCGGATCGGAGGGCATCGGTTTTGCCGCTCCGGCGAACATCGTAAAAACGGTCTATCAGCAGATCCGCGAGCATGGCCGTGTGCGCCGCGGCCAGATTGGCGTGCTGGCGCAGACCATCACGCCGCTGCTTGCCAATACGCTCGAGCTGCGGCGCGACAGCGGAGTTCTGATAGAAGACGTGTCCCCCGGTGGTCCTGCCGCGGCTGCCGGGCTGAAGGTGGGGGATATCGTTCTGTCGCTGAGCGGGAAGCCTGTCGAGAACGCGCGGCAGTTCGGCGTCAACGTATATCAGAACGCGATGAAGACGATCGAACTGGAAGTCATTCGGGGAACCGAAACCTTAAAGGTGCCGGTGGCGGTGCTGGAGCGTCCCCGCGATCCGGACCGGCTGCTCGCACGCGTCACAAGCGACGCCAACCGAGTTCGGAAGCTGGGCATCCTCGCCGTCGAACTGGACGACGAGGTAATTCCGCTCTATCAGAACCTGCGAGACTACACCGGCGTCGTGGTCGCCGGCATCACGGCCGATCTGGCGATTGAATCCAACCGACTTCAAGCCGGCGATATCATTCACCGGCTCAATCAGCAAACCATTCTCAATCTGAATGCCCTGCGAACGGCGTTGGAGCGGTTCAAGCACGGTCAGGCTGTCGCGCTGCACATCGAGCGGGCAGGGCAATTGCAATACCTGCTTTTGGAAATCGATTAGGGAGGGGGAGGCACCAAAAATTAAGCCCCGGGGGGGTACCCCGGGGCCTCGCGTTGAGAGGGGGTAGCAGCGAGCTAGGACTCACTACTAGGAATGCAGGTTAGTCTTGATGACTAACTAGTAAGTGACTTCATTGTGCCACGTAAATGGGGTGGCGGCAAGCAAAATTGCTGTCTCAGGAGAAAAATTGTACTATTAGAAGAATTTATTCTGTGGTGTACTCCATAAGTGTCACGAACCACCTGTGGGTTGTGGGAGCAAGAATCATCCGATCCGTTACGCCTATGCGCCGCTCCGAGCCGCTCCTAAAATCAGCGCTACCAGGTTCCAGGCGACCAGCATCGCAAACATCACGTTGATGCGCGACAGCAGCCGGTCTTTGCCCAGTTTGAGGCAGTAAGCGCCTAATAGAAGTGCAGCGAGCTTAATTGCCGCCAGCCCCAGCATCGGGGTGGGCGCCAGATTCATACACAGCCGTACCACCGGGTTGCCTTCCTGGACGCCGATCAGGAGGAAGGCGATCGTCGTCAAGTAATCCAGCACCTGGAGGTATGAGAATTGCCAGAGGAGTGAGGTCACGATTTAGTCTCCGCGAAGACAGTGATCTAGGGTAAACACCTGTCTCACAAAATGTATAAGATTCGAAGACCTTCGTAAATGGTACGATTCACAATATTTAAGGAAACCAGTACCAGGGGGGCAGCGGTACTGTGCGGTGTACAGACTAAGGGATTGTACTAGGGGAAATCCTGCTAATTGATTGGCTTGCTATGCCAAAGGGCTCAGAATGGACGTTCCGGCTTCAATTTGCTCTTCTCGTCGCGTTCCATCCGGTACTGTTCATATTCGGCCAACTGCCAGGGCGACAAAATGGTCCGAATCTGATTTGATTGCGCCTCGTGAATCGCCTTGTATTCCGGGCGATGTTTCTCATATACCTGCTTATAAAGCGTCCGGGTCTGGTCGAGGATCGTCTGCAGCTGCTTCACCTGCTCTTCGTTGAGCTTGAGGCGCATCTCCAACTCGTCGACATACTTCCGGCGGTACTCTTCCGGGGACGGGCGCCGGACGGTCGCGCTGACGCTGCTGGAGGCATACAGCCAGTGGCTGAAGCCACCGACGGTGACGCCACTCACGAATACGAGCGCCACGTAGAGCGCGGCGGAAATCGTCGATTTCTTCACCGTGGCTCCTCTTGCGCTCCTTCAAGCGCGGGAACGGGAGCTGCGTACGCCATGACTTCGGGTGCGGAGTCGGCTTCCAAGGTGTCCATGTAGGTCATCGTATAGACGTCCTTGGACGGGGTGGTGGGAGCGAAATGAAGAACGATTAAGAGAGCGCTGAAAGCGGCTGCCGTGGCGGCCAGCCGCCGCGAATAGGACTGCAGTTGAAACAGGAAACCCCGCCGGGCTTCAATCTTGCGCCACACACCGGGCATGAAATCGGCCGACGGCTCAGCGGGCGTACACGCATCGGCGTAACGCTCCAGCAGATCGTTCCAACCCCTGAATGGATCGAACATGTCACTACCTCTCATATCACATCTTCATGCTCGGCGTCTGAACCGCGGTCTTCGGCGTCCCCATCTGAGGCCGCTTTTATCCTGGGATCTCCACCGGACTTTTCGTATGCGCGGAGCACCCGTTGGCGGGCCCGGTACAGCCGGACCTTCAACGCATTCTCATTCACTCCGTACACCTGTTCCAATTCCTTAAGCGACAGGCCTTCCACTTCTTTCAAAGTCAAAAGCAGGCGATCCTCTTCGCTCACTTCTCCAAGCAACCCTTGCACAAACTCGCGAATGCCGGCTTTGCGAACCTCTTCGGTCCGTTGGTCACCGGCCGCGGTGGCGTCTGCCATCACCACCTGCTGCTCACTCAAATCGGCCATCCGCGACTCCTGCCGCCGCCGCTGCTTGCGCAGGTAGTCGTAACAGGTGTTCACGGTCAGCCGGTACAGCCAAGGTTCAAAAACGTTCAGAGACCGCAGTTGGTCCAATGAGTAGTACAACCTCATGAAGACTTCCTGAGCTACGTCTTCCACATCCTCAGGCCGGCCAATGAGACGGGAAATCGTGCCCATGATCCGTTTCCGGTAGGCCAGCACGATTTGGTTAAATGCAGCATCGTCTCCCTGACTGGCCCGCTCTATCAGTCCGAATTCGATTAGCATCTACAGTTCGATGCACCCCAGGACGGACTTCATCTGAAGCAGCCACTCAGGAAGGCGCACCTACAACTGGTTAGGTTACAAGGGACGCGTGTGAAGGTAAAGCTCCGGCCTTCAATTGGCGTGACGGCTGGTGGAGCTCACGGAGATCACCGGCACGTGTGCCTTGTGCTGGCGATTAATGTTGGAATACAACTCCAGCGTCCGGATCAGGCGGCGGACCACCACCCGTCTGCGATACAGTTGCTCTAACACAGATCTAATTTCAAGCGGTTCAAAGGGTGCCGGGGGAGGCGAAAACTTCTGCATACAGCGATAGAGGATATCAGTACTACTAGTACTTTACAACTATCCTCCCGGCCTGTTTGCGGATATTTTCATTCTGTTCGATTTCTCATCGCCCACACGGCCCATGCCATCGTCCTCGCGGCCCCATGCTAAACTGAGTTCTCCCCCCTGAAGCGCCCATTCCTATGGATTTTTTAGCCGGACTCAATCCGCAACAGCAACAAGCCGTGCGCCACGTGCAGGGACCGATCCTGATCCTCGCCGGCGCCGGATCCGGCAAAACGCGGGTGGTGACGCACAGAATCTGCCACCTCATTCAGGAGCAAAACGTCCGCCCGGAGTCGATCCTGGCCGTTACGTTCACGAACAAAGCGTCTGGCGAGATGCGGGAGCGAGTGCATCGCCTGCTCGCTGAATCCGGGCACTTTCGCACGCCCCTGGTTTCCACCTTTCACAGCTTCTGCGTCCGAACCCTCCGCCGCGATGGCGCCCCGCTCGACAAACTGCGCCCCGGCTTTACACCCCAGTTCGTCATTTACGACGACGACGACCAGTTGTCGCTCATCAAGCAGATCTACCGGCAAATCGGCGTCGACGACAAAGCGCTGCCCGCACGCCAGGCTCTGAGCCGCATCTCGAACGCGAAGAACCGCCACGACGGCCCGGAAGAACTGCTGCGCGACGCGCGCGACCCGGCCGGCAAGAAACTCGCGCAGATTTACGAGCTCTACCAGGACAAACTTCGCCAGGCGAACGCCCTCGACTTCGACGACCTGCTTCTCGAAACCGTCCGCCTGCTCAAATCCGACGAGCCCACGCGCGACGCCTACAACGCCCGCTATGAATTCCTGATGATCGACGAATATCAGGACACCAACCGCAGCCAATATGAATTGATGCGCCTGCTTACCGTGCATCATTCGAACGTCTGCGTCGTCGGCGACGAAGACCAGTCCATCTACTCCTGGCGCGGCGCCGACATCCGCAATATTCTCGACTTTGAGAAGGATTACCCGAACGCCGTCACCATCCGGCTCGAACAGAACTACCGCTCCACCAAGCGCATTCTCGACGCGGCTTCCACGGTCATCGCCAATAACCGCGAGCGCAAAGGCAAAACGCTGTGGACCGAAGGCGCCGCGGGCGACAAGATCACCGTCTACCAGTCCTTCGACGCCGAGAACGAAGCCCTCTACATCGCCGAAGAGATCAAGAAGTCGCTCTCCTACAACCCGTCTGACCGCGTGGCCATTCTCTACCGCACCAACGCGCAGTCCCGGCAAATGGAAGAGGCTTTGCGCCGCAACAATATCCCTTACGTCGTCGTGGGCGGCACCAGCTTTTACCAGCGCGCCGAGATCAAAGACGTGATGGCCTATCTCAAGCTGAGCATCCTGCCGCAGGATTCCATCAGCCTGATGCGCGTCGTCAACACGCCGGCCCGCGGCATCGGCAAGACGACGATGGAGCAGGTGGAGCAGTATGCCGGGCAGAATCGCAAGAGCATGTGGGACGCCATCGGCGACATGCTGGAAAAGAAGGCGCTCCCCAACCGCGCCGACGTCGCCTTGTCCGCCTTCCGCCGCCTGATGCAGGAGCTTCATTCGCTCGCCGCCACGCAACCTGTCAATGAACTGCTCGAAACCATCATCGAGCGCACAGGCTACCGGCGCATGCTCGAACAGGACAAGGCGGTTGAGAACGAATCGCGCCTGGAGAACCTGAACGAGCTTCTGAACGCCGCCGCCGAAGCCGTCGAGCGCGGCGAAACCGCCTCCGACTTCCTCGACCACGCCGCCCTCGTCGCCGACTCCGACCAGCTCGACGAAAGCGCCCGCGTCTCCATGCTGACCATCCACAACGCCAAGGGACTGGAATGGCCCGTGGTCTTTCTCGCCGGCCTCGAAGAAGGCCTCTTCCCGCATTCGCGTTCGCGCGACAGCGAATCCGCAATGGAAGAGGAGCGCCGCCTCTGCTACGTCGGTATGACACGGGCCGAACGCAAACTCACGCTCACCTGGGCCCGCGCCCGCCGCAAGTTCGGCGGAGGCCCGCTCGAACCGGCCATCCGGTCACGCTTCCTCTCCGAAGTGCCGCCGGAAATTATCGACAAAAAGGGCGCCGCCGACCGGCCCAACTTTTCCGCCGCCGCCGGCGAACTCAGCCTGGGGCTGGAGCGGCACGAGGTGCGCGAAGCGGCCCGCCGAAATCTCTACACCGGAAAGACTTATAATTCTCTAGAGAACATCTCTGAGTTCTTCCAGTCGCGCGGCATGCGGCCTCCGCCAAATGCCCCGGCTTCGGCGCCGGCTCCGGCTGCTGCGCCGCCCCAACCTTCAATCGCCGCCAGGCCCCCGCGCCCGAAGCGAAAGTTCGGTGCGGGCTCTGAGGTAGAACATCCGAAGTATGGCCGTGGCAAAGTGCTCCGCAGGGAAGGCGATGGCGACGACGCTAAGCTGACCATTCTGTTCCCTGGCTACGGCATGAAGAAAATCGTTGAAAAATTTGCAGGATTGAAGATCGAAGAATGAACACCAAAACAGTTGCCGACAAGACCGAACGTAAGAAGCTGAAGCGCGTTGCGCGCAAGAAGGCCGCGCCCAAAGCCAAGCGGGCCGACAGCGTCGCCCGTGGCTCCAACAAGAAGAAAGTGAAGACGGTCAACAAGGGCCAGCGCAAGCGCTAGCCGCGGCACGCACCCCTCATCCGATGCGGCGGCGAAGGCGCGCCTATACTGGCAGTCATGCGCCGCCGCTGGTTCCTTCTCTCCCCACTCCCGTTGTTCGCGCAGGCGCCACCGGTGTCCCTCAAGGTGGCCGCCGTGCAGTTCCGTTCCACTTACAACATCGAGGAGAACCTGCCGCGCATCCTCGCGCATTTACGCACGCTCGCCGGGCAAGGGGTGCGTGTGGCCATCTTTCCGGAATGCGCGCTCACCGGCTATGACCGCGACGCCGTTCTCGCCGTCACACGCGAACAACTGGCCTCGGCCGAGAAGGCCATTCGAGACGCCTGCCGTGAGCTGCATATCTCGGCCATCGTCGGCAGCGCCTACAAGACGCCCACTCATCTGTACAACGTCGCCCTCGTCGTCAACGCGCAAGGCGAACTGGTCGAGCGATACGCGAAGGTTTATCTCGCCGGAGAAAAGTGGTTCACGCCCGGTAATCACATCTCCTATTTCGAGCTCGAAGGCGTGCCCTCCACCGTCATGATCTGCCACGACGAGCGCTACCCCGAACTCGTCCGCCTGCCTGCCATCGAAGGCGCGCGGGTGGCCTATTACATCAGCCATGAATCAGGCGTCGAACTGGAACCGAAGCTCGCGCCCTATCGCGCGCAACTCATGGCCCGCGCCGTCGAAAACAATGTCCACATCGTCGCCGCCAATGCGCCGGCGAATCGCTCCGGCGGCGGCTCCCACGGCCAGTCCCGTATCGTCGCCGCCGACGGCAACATCCGCCACGAGGCATCCATGTTTGGCGAGGACGTCCTTATCGACACCCTCGAAATCAAGCCCGGCCGCCTCGAACGACCCCTCAACGAAGCCCTCGGCGACTGGTGGCGCTCGGGCGTTGAATGGATGAAGGCGCGGCAGGGGAGGGAGTTGGAGTAGTCGCGCCTGCCGGCGCGCGCCGGTAAGGTGCCTGCACCCCATGCTATCATGCAGGCATGAGCAAGCAGGCAGACTCGGTCCAGTACACGATCCGGGACGTCCCACCGGAAGTAGACCAGGCTCTCCGCAAGAAAGCAGCCCGCCGTAACATTAGCCTGAACCGGCTCATCCTCGACGAACTCGCGCAAGCCACCGACCAACGCACGCCACGCGCTGACTTCTCCGACCTCGTTGGCCGTTGGACACCCGATCCCGCCTTCGACGAGATCATTGCCGCGCAGCGTAAAATCGACCGGAAGAAGTGGCGGTGAGAGTCGCCCTGGATACCAACCGCCTTACCGACCTGTTCCGGGGCGATTCAGTCCTGGCGGAAATGTTGATGTCCGCCGATGAAGTTCACATCCCGCTGATCGTTCTCGCGGAGATCAAGGCCGGCTTTCTGGGCGGCTCGCAAAAGCACCACAATGAAGCGCTTCTGCAAGCCCTTCTGGCGAAGGCGACGGTCAAGGTGCTACTTCCCACTCGCGACACCGCCGACCACTACGCGCGTCTGTTCGTTCAACTAAAGCGGGAAGGGACGCCGATTCCCGATAACGACCTCTGGATCGGCGCCCTGTGCCTGCAGCACGACCTTACGCTGATTACGCGCGACCGCCACTTCCGCCGCATCCCACAACTCTTCCACGCCTGACGAACCTCCAGGCACCTAATCCAACTGCAGCTTCAGGATCTGCCCACGCAACTCCAGCATGAATAGCTCCCGGATTGCCGCGTCGACGCAGATTTTGGCGCGGACCATAGCAGCCCGCCTGGCCCCATTCCGTGTATCCTCATCCGATGGGCCAACTCTTCCGGACCAAGAACATCGACGAACTCATCGCCGCCAGTGAACTCCCCGAACGCCGCCTGAACAAGACTCTCGGCCCCTGGAGCCTCACCGCCCTCGGCGTGGGCGCGGTCATCGGCTCGGGCATCTTCATCCTTACCGGCACCGCCGCCGCCGGAGAGACGCTCTCGTTCAATTCCATCCTTCACGCCCCGGTGCTCGACCTGCTGCGCCACGGCCTCGACACTGCATCCACCATCGGCCGTCCTGGCGCGGGCCCCGGCATTGCCCTCTCGTTCCTGCTCGTCGCCTTCGCCTGTAGCTTTGCGGCTCTTTGTTATGCCGAACTCGCCTCGATGATCCCCATCGCCGGTTCCGCCTACACCTATGCCTACGCCACGCTCGGCGAACTTTTTGCCTGGATCATCGGCTGGGACCTCATCCTCGAATACGCGGTTGGCAACATGGCCGTCGCCGTTGGCTTCTCGGCTTACTTCAATCAGATACTCGATTCGATCTTCGGCGTTCAGCTTCCACGCGAGCTCTCCGAACCCATGTTTGTCGGCGGCGAAGCCACGGGCGCATGGTTCAACCTGCCGGCCTTCCTCATCATCATGGCCCTCACATGGCTGCTGGTTCGCGGTGTCAGCGAATCGGCCGGCGCGAACAATCTCATGGTCGGCATCAAGGTCGTCGCCATCCTGATTTTTGTGTTCGGCGCATCGAGCGCCATCAACACGGAAAATTACCACCCCTTCCTGCCCAACGGTTTCTCCGGCGTCATGACCGGTGCCGCCATCGTCTTCTTCAGCTACATCGGTTTCGATTCGGTTTCCACCGCCGCCGAAGAGTGCAGGAACCCGCAGAAGGATCTGCCCATCGGCATCATCGCCTCGCTCTTCGTGTGCACAATTCTCTACGTCGCCGTCGCGCTCGTGCTCACCGGCATCGCCAACTACAAGACGCTCGGCAACGCCGCGCCCGTCGCCGAAGCGCTCCACAGCATCGGCAAGGAAGGCCTGCGCCGCATCATTTCCGTCGGCGCCGTTGCCGGGATGCTCAGCGTCCTGCTCGTCTTTCAATTTGGCCAGGCGCGGGTGTGGTTCGCCATGTCGCGCGACCGCCTGCTGCCCGACGCCTTTTCCAAGGTTCATCCGAGGTTCAAGACTCCGCACGTCAGCACCATCGTCGCCGGCATCCTCGTGGGCATCCCGGCGGGCATCCTCGACAT
>JBDTVQ010000215.1:0-11533 GCA_040007195.1 Acidobacteriota bacterium
TGATCAGGATGAAGCCGAAGCGGAAGCGGCGCTGCGCCATGGACGCATTCGGGCGGCGTGGTCCGTAGAGGGCGACGATGTCGTTGACGGAAACGTCGCGGCGGATGCCGTTGAAGCTGACGCCGGACTGAGGAGGACGATCGTTGCTGCCGATGCTCGCGCTGGTTACGTAGAAAGTGTTCGGCACCTCAGAGGGATCGCGAAATCCCATGAGGTATTGGTCGAGAGGCGCGTAACCTTCCACGGTCCCGGTGGTGGTGAAGCGGAGCGATGCGGAGGGGCCATTATCGCGGATGCGGTTGCCTTCCAGGAGAGAAGCTTCGGAGTTGAAGCGGAAATTCCAGTGCGCGGATTGGCGGCCGAGCATGGGCAGCGACGTGGGATCGTTAGGATCGCGAACGCTGGTGAAAGCGAGGAACAGATGGCCGGCCTCGTGGCCGATTACCGAGAGCGGAGTGTCGCGGCTGGTGGAACGGGAAGGGACGATGCCGAGAGGGTCGCGCGGATATTGGCTGAGCGGGCCCATATTCATGAAGCCCTGCAAGCGGCGGCGGGAACCGTAGATGGAGCCGGCCTCAATTTGCTGATCTCCGTACCCATCGCGGAGGTTGCGGAGTGTCAGTTCGTAAGCGACGGCGCCGTCGTCAGCCGGAATACCGAGGTTGTTATAGAGGACAAGGTAGTCGTAGGCGTCTTCGTGGGTCTCGTAGAACTTTTGCGCGGTAAAGACGACGTCGATGGCTTCGGTTCCGGAAAAGCGCTCGGCCAAGGTGCCGTTGAAGGTGTTGGCGCTGGCTTGCGTGAAGTGAACGATGGCGCTTGCGCCTTGCAACGAGCCGGGGGCGATGCCGACTACGGCTTCGGCGGTGGTGATGGTGGAGAAAGCGGTTTCGATGCGGCCGTCGGGGAAGAGGCGGATTTGGAATGTCTGGATTTTGCTGGTACCGAATTCCGGGACATTGACCCAGGAGACGACGAACACGTTTGAAGTAGATAGGACGCGGACGGCAGCGGACGACGCGGACGGATCCAGGTCGCGAAACAAGCCCGCGATGCGGGGAGGGCCGGCGTTCAGGCGTCCGAGCGAACGGTCGGAAGTAGAGGCGTCCGGTCTGACAAAGGTGAGGTTGCCGTCTGAGTTGATGTAGACGGAGTTGTAGGTTTGGCCATAGAAGGAGAAGGCGAAGGGCAGAGGGGCGAGGCGGGAATCATCGTCGTCGAGCGCGGAGAGTACGGCACCGGCAGCGGCTTGGGCTGCATCGTAGGAGTTGGCGGCAGTTTCGTATATGTATGCGGCGGAAGGGGCCTGCGGAAGAAATCGGAGGGTGCGCGCGTTCAGATTAAAAGTATTGCGGCGGGCAACGACGCCGTCGGAGTCTTCGAGAATGGCGATATTCCCGATGTCGCGGGCGACGCTGTCGATTCCGGCGGCGCGGGTGCGGATGGTCGAGGGCTTGCGTTGGGCAGTGGCCGTGCGATGGAGGGCGATGGCTTCCTGATTGGAGAGCGAGTGAGTGCCACAGGCGACCCAATCCTGCCGGGCGTCCAGCAGTAGGGCGCCGTTGAGCGACAGCACAAACAGCGGGAACAAACGCCACAGCCGGCGCGTATCAAGCGGGGAGTGCGAACTCATTGAGTGGAAATACTCTCATTGTAAGATACGGGGTTGGACGGGACAGGAGGAAAATCGGTTATGCCATTTTGCACGGGATGTGGAAATCAGATGTCGGAGAACGCGAAATTTTGTGCCGGTTGCGGGAAGCCGCACGGGAGCGGCTCCGCGTCTGAGGGAGCCGCTGGAATGGGGACGGCGGGCGCGAGTGCCGGCGCGGCAGGGGCTGCCTCGTATTCGGGATACACGTCAAGCGCTCCGTTGGATTACGAAGTGTTCGGTGACAATTTGCAGGTGGCGCGGTTGAAGTTGACGCCTGGGCAGGAAATATACGCCGAAGCGGGCAAGATGGTTTACAAGACGCCGAGCGTGAGTTGGGAAACGCGAATGAGCGGCAACTCGATTGGCGAAAAGCTGTGGGGCGCGTTGAAGAGAAAGGTGATGGGCGAGTCTTTATTCCTCACCTATTTCCGTTCGAGCGGGTCAGGCGAAGTAGGATTTGCGGGCGATTATCCGGGGCGCATTCAAGTTTTCAATCTGGGCGCGGGACAGTCGATTCTCGTGCAGCGCGACAGCTTTATCTGCGCGCAATCGACGGTGCAGTTGAACATCGCCTTTACGAAGAAACTGGGCGCGGGATTTTTTGGCGGCGAAGGCTTCATTCTGGAAAAGCTGACTGGTCCGGGCACGGCGTTCATACACGCGGGCGGCGATCATCTGGAGTTTATTTTGAAGCCTGGGGAAATGCTGCAGGTGGACACGGGTTGCATTGTGGCGTTCGAGGAGTCGGTAATTTACGACATTCAATTCGTTGGTGGCATTAAAACTGCAATCTTCGGCGGAGAAGGATTGTTCCTGGCGACACTCACGGGCCCCGGCAAAATCATCATTCAATCGATGACGTTGGAGAAGCTGCGCCGTCAGTTCGCCTCGCCGAGTTCAGGCGGAGACGAGCGTTCGGGCTTGGGCGCGCTGACCGGATTGCTGGGCAGCGATGACTAGGCGGATGGCGGCTCACGAATAGTTTTTGTAACAGAAATTCAGACGGATACGTCTGGTGTACAGGCCCGCGGGTTTCCGATGGAAACTTGGCGGGCCTTTTTATTGGCAAACATTTTGCATAGAATATGTTTTAATCACCGGTGTGAGGCTTTGCGTCCAGCGCTCAAGATCCGGAGATCGATAGAGAGCAAGGGTTTAGAAGTATGAGGAACGGAGACTCGACCATGAAGGCACCTACCCAGATGTTGCATTTGGCCGCAGCTGCTGTGCTGTTATTCGCCAGCGCCACGGCCATGAAGGCCCAAACGATCAGCGCCAGCCCGGCTTCGCTGGCGTTCGCCTATCAAGTGGGCTCAGTAAACCCGTCGGCGCAAACGGTGAACGTTTCGGGCACGGCGGATCTGGCGGTGACGGTCACCAAGCAGGCACCCACAATCGGAGCCTCGGAATGGCTATTTTTCTCCGCCGGGAACAAGTTGCCGTTCACGATGACGGTGTTTGTATTGGCGAACTCCTCATTTCCGGTAGGGACCTATAGCGCGCAGATTACAGTCGCGGCGGCCAATGGAACCGGAACGCCGTTGGTGATTCCGGTGAGTTTCACGGTCAGCACGAATGCGCAGTTGACGTCGTCGCCCGCATCGCTGACGTTTCAGTATGCCTTGAACGGATCGCAGCCATCGCAACAGACGGTGTCGCTCGGATCGTCGGGAACCTCGCAATTGAACTTCACGGCCACGCCATCGACAACAAGCGGTGGGCTCTGGTTGAATGTGATTCCGCCGGCGACCGGGACGACGCCCACCGTACTGACGCTGGGCGTAACGGTGAACAATTCATTCCCGATTGGCACCTATACGGGCAAGGTGAGTTTGACCTCGACGAGCCAGGGGAATCCGGCATTGGACATACCGGTGACGTTGATTGTGACGCCGGAGACTACCATGACGGCGGCTCCATCGACACTGGCATTCACCTATCAGATCGGGACGCCGGCGCCATTGCCACGCGTGTTGACTGTGGGAAGCACAGGTGCTTCGGTGGGCGTTGGCGTGACGACGGAGGCAACGGGCGGCGGAGCCGGTCCGGCGTGGCTCTCGGTGACGCCGACATCCGGCGCGACACCGTTGAATCTTTCCGTGTCGGCGAATCCGCAGGGACTTGCGATTGGCGACTACACGGCCAACGTAAAGCTGACCGGACCGGGCGCATCGAACAGCCCGCAGACGGTTCCCGTCACTTTAAAGGTGACCGATAAACCGGTGGTGACGCTGTCTACGTCTTCGTTGTCGTTCCATCACCAGATTGGGGGCAGCGCGCCAGCGGGCGAATTGGTCGTAGTGACGAACGCCGGCGCGGGCTTGCCGATTGGGCTCACCATAAATTCCGGTGGCGGAACATGGCTGTCGGCGACGCCCACTGCGAGCACCAGCCCCGCGGCAATTTTGGTGACGGTGGATCCGGGAACGCTGGTGGCAGGTGAATACACGGGGAGCATTGGAATCGCGGTTCCGGGCGCGGCCGTTTCGCAATTGACGCTGCCCGTGACGCTGACTGTTTCGGCGAGCCCGCTGATGCGGATCAGCCGGACGCAGTTGAGCTTCGTCTACCAGACTAGCCAGCCGGCGCCAGGGCCAAAGTCGATTTCGGTCAGCTCAACAGGCGTGGCATTTCCCTTTACGGTGGCGACCAACGTCGCTTCCGGCGGATCGTGGCTGGGCGTTTCGGCGTCATCGGGCACGACGCCGGCAGATCTACCGATTACGGTGAACCCGACGGGATTGGTTCCGGGCTTGTATTCCGGAACAGTTACCATCACTCCGAACGGCCAAACGGCGCAAGCGCGCGTGGTGGAGGTGACGCTGCAGGTAAGCGACAACGTGCTGCTCAATGTATCCGATCAACCGCTGCGATTCTCGTTCGGCACCGGAGGCCAGCAGCCGCCGGACCAGTCATTGGGCGTGACGGCCACATCGGGAAGTGTAACCTACACTGTTTCGCCGACGACGATGAGCGGCGGCGCATGGTTAATCGCGGGTCCGTTGACCGGCACAACAGGCCAGCCCGTTACGGTGGGAATCAACACCAACTTCTCGGGTGGAACTTATACCGGGCTTTTGGCGATCAACTCCAGTACGGGCAACAGCCCGATTTACGTGCCGGTGCTGTACAACGGCAACAACTCATCCACACTGCAAGTGACGCCCAATTCGCTGAAGTTCACGCAGACCAATGGCACGACGCCGCCTGCGGCACAAACGCTGGCCGTGACTTCGACCGGCAGCCGGTTGGATTTCACGACAACGGTGGAAACGCTGAACGGCGGCGACTGGCTGGCCGCATCTCCGAGCGGAGGGCTGACGCCGGGAACACTGTCGGTATCGATCAAAACGAACGCGCTGACGGCGGGAACCTACACGGGAACGATTAAGGTGACCTCGAGCGCCCTGGGAGCGCAACAGATCATCCCGATCACGCTGGAAGTGCCGCCCGCGTTGAACCAACTGGTGGCCTCACCGGCGAACCTGTCGTTCACCTACACGGTTGGCGGAACGGCGCCGGGGTCGCAGCAGTTGAATCTGAAGTCGAGCAGCACGGTGACCTACACGCTCACCACCTCGACAGCGACCGGCGGCCAGTGGCTGTCGGTGACTCCGGCGAACGGCGTGACGGAAAGCAATGTTTCCGTGAGCGTGAACGTGGCCGGATTGAATCCCGGCGTTTATACAGGAACGGTTAACGTCACGGCTCCCATTGCGAATAACTCGCCCCTTGCGGTGCCGATAACTCTCACGATCACCGCGCCGCCCGCGGGCAACCTGACTACGTTCCAGAACGGCGCGAGTTTCCTTCCCACAGCAGCCGCGCCGGGATTGATTGTTACGCTGCGCGGGGCGGGTCTTGGACCGGCCACTGGCGTCTCCTTCCAACTGACGCCGCAGGGCACCGTGCCCACCACGGTAGGCGAAACGCGCGTGCTGTTTGACGGCGTGGCTGCACCGATACTGTACACGTCGGCCACGCAGATTAACGCTGTGGCACCGTACGAGATCGCCGGGCGGTTCTCATCGAAGGTGGAGGTGGAGTACAAAGGCGTGAAGACGAATCAGCTGGACGTTCGCGTGGTGGATTCGGCGCCCGGCATCTTCAGCTTGACGTCGACGGGCGTTGGCCAGGGCGCTGTCCTGAACCAGAACGGCACTGTGAACTCGTCATCGAATCCGGCACCACGCGGCGAGGTAGTCGTGATTTACGCGACGGGCGAAGGACAGACGACGCCCGGTGGCGTGAACGGTTCGGTACCGAACACGGCGGCGCAGCTGAAGAAGCCTCTGGGAGCGGTGAAGGTCCGCATTGGAGGCGTGGAAGTAACGCCTGCCTATGCGGGATCGGCTCCAGGTTTCGTATCGGGCGTGATGCAGGTGAATGTGACGGTTCCGGAGGGAATCTCAGCGGGTTCCAACGTGCCCGTGGAACTGATTGTGGGCACCGGTTCATCGGCCGCGCAATCGATCACGATCGCCGTGCGATAGCCGGTTCAGGCCATCCGGGGCGGGCGTAAAAAAAACACGCCCGCCCCTTCTTGTTTTTGGCGAAATTACGCAGAATCAGCGCAATGGCCGCGTTACACTAGGGTCATGAGTTCGTCGGAGACCAAGTCAGAGGACATATCCTCACCCGTGCGCGTGCTCATCGCCGACGATGAAGAGAACCAGCGCAACGGCCTGCGGAGCATGATTTCCGGTTGGGGCTTTCTCACGCAGGTGGCCGCGGACGGGCAGGAAGCTCTTGACCTGATTCCTGCCTTTGAGCCACAAATCATCCTCACCGACCTGATGATGCCGCGCCTGGACGGCTACGAGCTACTGCGGCAGTTGCAGGCCAAGGGGCAGGCTATTCCAGCCATCGTGCTGACGGCTTTCGGCAACATCGAAACCGCAATGAACACGATGCTGGACCTGGGTGCCTTCTGGTTCCTGGAAAAGCCGATTCAACCTCGCGTGCTGCGCATGTTGCTGGACAGGGCCGCGGCGCAGGCGCGGCTGAGCGCTCAGGCCGAACGTCTCCAGCGGCAGTTGAGCTACCAGGGCGTTTTAGGCGATCTGGTAGGCGTGAGCGAGCCGATGCGGGAGGTGTTTTCGCTGGTACAGCAGGTTGCGCCGACGAAGGCCCAGGTATTGATCACGGGCGAATCGGGAACGGGCAAGGAGCTGGTGGCTAGAGCGATTCACCAGAATTCGCCAAGATGGGCGGGTCCGTTTGTGGCGATCAACTGCGCGGCTCTTCCGGAGACGCTGATGGAGAGCGAACTGTTCGGTCACGAAAAGGGATCGTTCACCGGAGCGGTAGAGCGGCGGGCCGGCTGTTTTGAGTTGGCGCAGGGAGGCACGCTGCTGTTGGACGAATTGGCGGAGATGCCGATTGGGACGCAGGCGAAGTTGCTGCGCGTGCTGGAAGACTCGAAGGTGCGCCGGTTGGGTGGGAAGTCGGAGACGGTGGTGGATGTGCGGGTGCTGGCGGCGACCAACCGGCCGCCCGATGAAGCGGTGAAGAAGGGCATGCTGCGCGAGGACCTCTATTACCGGCTCAACGTTTTCGAGTTGAAGCTGCCTCCGCTGCGGCAAAGGTTAGACGACATTCCCGTGCTGTGCGAAGCGATGCTGCACGATATGAATGAGAAAAACGGCACGCGCGTGACGGGCATGGACGCCGATGTGCTGGTGAGGTTGGCGAGGCACAACTGGCCGGGCAATGTTCGGGAATTGCGGAATGTGATGGAACGGGCGGCGATTTTGGCGGGCCGCGGTCTAGTACAGGTGCAGCATATTCCGCCGGGACTCGGCGCGGGGATCAGTCTTGCCGCGCCGGCCGGCTCGGATGCAATCGCGGCGGGTGGACATGCCAGCGCGCCGGGCGAGACCATCACGCTTCCGGTCGGCACAACGGTTCACGACGCCGAGAAGGCGATGATTTTTCTCACGCTGGCGCACACGAAAAACAACAAGACCAGGGCCGCCGAAATATTGGGCATCAGCCTTAAAACGTTGTTCAACAAGCTGAAGGAATATGGGTCGGCGATGCAGGCGGAAGCCGAAGTCCAGTAGGCATCGGAGGTTGACTGAGCGAAATGTCGCTGAAGACGCGGCTGCGCATATCGATCGTCACTCTGGTGACCCTGCTCGTGTTCGCGCAGTGTGTGGTGAGCTTACGCATCGCGGCGGAGGCGAACTTCAACGACGCGCATGAGCGGGCCCAGGCGATTGCGCTACAGGTTCGTTACTTCGTGGAGCAGCGGGTGAACGAACAGGCGCAGCAGGTGACACCGCCGCCGGTGACGATCGAAGCGACCAAACGCCTGTGGGAGCGGATTGTCGACGAGGATCTAGCGCTTCCGATGCTGCTCGAAAAAACGATGGCCAGCTCCAATGCCATCATCGAAATTCTTGTATGCGACGAGAATTCGCGCGCGCTCGCCGCCTCGACACCATCGCGAGTACACACAGTCTTCGAAGCGCTACCGGCATTTTCAGAGTGGAAGGAGCGTCCGCTATGGGAGCGCCTGGGCGAGGTACTAGGTGGGCGGAAGGATTACGACATCGTGGTTCCGCTGGGCGTCGAGGGCATGTCGAAACCGGTGCTCAGCATTCACGTGGTGGTGAGCACGGTGTTGCTGCGCAGCGCGATCATGCCGCAGGTGCGGAGCCTGGTGGTGGTGTCGGCATTGTCGCTGCTGGCCTCGATTATTCTGGCCGGGATCGTTTCGAACGTGATCTTCAGTTCGCTGGAGCGGCTAAGCAAACGAATTGAAAGTATCGCCACCGGGGAGTTTCGCGAAGAGAAGCCGGGCGAGGCCGAAAACAAGCGCGAGAGTAAAGAGTTCGCCGACGTGCAATCGAAGCTCGATTTGCTGAGCCGGCAGTTCCGGGGAGCACGCGAGGATGTGCTGCAGTTGCGCGGGAACATCGAAAGGATGCTGGAGCGGCTGGAAGAGTCGGTACTGCTGTTCGATGCAAGCGGACGGCTGTTGCGCGCGAGCCGCACGGCAAGCCGGGTTTTGCAGGGGCACGCGCTCGAGCAGGACCGAACGCTCGATCATCTGTTCCCCGAGGGAACGCATTTGGGCGACCTGGTGCGGCGCGTGATGCGCGAGGGCCACGGCGTGCGCGACGCGGTGACGGAATTTCCCAGGGCGAACGCATCGCCTTTGCGATTGCTGGCCAATGTCGAGTTTCTGGAAAACTTCCCCGACGCTGGACGCAACGGGGTGCTGCTGACGCTGCGCGATGCCGAGACCCGAAAGCAGTTGCGAACGCAGTTGGACGTATCAACGCGGCTGGCGGCAATCAGCAGGCTGACGGGTGGTGTCGCGCATGAGATCAAGAATCCGTTGAACGCGATTGCGCTTCACCTTGAGGTGTTGCGATCGAAGCTGGTCGAGCAGCCCGACGTTCATCCTGAAGTGAACGTGATCGGGAACGAGATCGCGCGGTTGGACCGCGTAGTGAAGACGTTTCTCGATTTCCAACGTCCGATGGAACTTAACATGAAGCCGGTGAACGTGGTGGAAGTAGCGCGCCAGGTTTCGGCATTGCTGTGGCCGGAGGCAGAGCGTGCCGGTGTGAGTATTGAGCTGGATTCGGCGCGCGCGGCGGTGCGGTTGCGCGGAGATGAAGATTTACTCAAGCAAGCTTTGCTCAATGTGGTCAACAATGGCATTGAGGCGATGCAGCGCGGAGGCCGCCTAAGGGTGCGAGTGGAGAAGACCGGCGAAGAAATCACCGTGAGTGTGTCCGATCAGGGTGCGGGGATTCCGCCGCAACTGCAGGAGCGCATTTTCAACCTTTACTTCACGACCAAGCCCAAAGGATCGGGCATTGGCCTGGCGATGACGTTCCGGATCGTCCAGCTGCACAACGGCTCAATTGATTTCGTGACACAGCCGGGCGAGGGCACGACGTTCCGGTTGCGCTTCCCCGCCCCTGACGACGAATCGTCGACGAATCCGCTGGAAGGCGTGACGATGGCGGCGGAACAGGCGCACGGTTCCATCGAGGCTGACAAGCCGGTAATTCCGGAGCGCAAGGTATGAGAATCCGCGGTGTACTCACCGGCGTGTTGCTTGTGGCAAGTGTTTTGCCCAGCGGAGGATGTCTGTTCCGCAAGCAGAAGCCCACTCCACTGCCGACGCAAATTCCAAGAGCCAAGCCGGCGCCGCCGGTGAAACAAGACCCGATGCCCCCGCCGCCCAAAGTGGATGCGCAGGCGCCCGCGCTCTCGACCGTGCCCGCGTCTCCCCAGGAGATTGACGTTCCGAACGCACCGCCCCAACAGCCGCGTAAACCCAGGCGGCCCGCGCCCGCCGTGGCTCAGCCCGCGGCGCAGGATCCGGCTCCTTCTTCGCCGCAGCCGCCGGCGCCCGAACCACCGAAGCTGGTTCAGCTCCTGACTGCCGACGAGCAGCGGCGCTACCAGGGAGAACTAGAGCAATATCTCCGAAACGCGGAGGCGATTGTGGCGCAGGCGAGCGCGCGGACACTGGATGCGCAGCAGTCGGACATGGTGATTCGCATTCGCGCATTCACTCAACAGGCTCGCGATCAGAGGGATACGGATCTAATGACGGCACGTAATCTGGCTCAGCGGGCGGACGTGCTGGCGAAGGATTTGCAACGGTCGTTGCGGTAGCGGCGGAGTTGGGGGCAAGGGTGGAAGCGCACACAACGGAGCGCTTGCCGCTAGAACTGCGCCCGCTGCGCTTGGCAGTGCCAAACAGCCAGACGCAAAAATGCCGGGCGTGGAATCTCCCACACGCCCGGCACGGCCCAGCTCGGCCTCCGAACCTCACTGGGCGGCTCCGCCGGTCCCAGACTACCAGCGGAGCAAATTGAAACCGCGAGATCGCTATGAGTTAGCGAGACCCGGGCGTGCCGTTTTGAGCGGTTTGGTGGGCTTCGGCATCGGCCGAGAACACGCGAACCTCAACACGGCGATTCTGTTTGCGGCCTTTGCTCGACTTGTTGTCGGCCTGGGGCGTTTCCGGTCCAAGTCCGATCACGGTGATGCGATGCAGCGGGACCTTGTGCTGCAGGGTGAGGTAGCGCACGACGGCGTCGGCGCGGCGGCGGCTCAACTCGAGGTTATATTTCGGAGCGCCGGAATTGTCGGTGAAGCCCTGCACCTCAATCAGGTAGCGGTGATGTTCACCCATGCGCGTGGCCAAGCCATCGAGGAGTTCCTGTGCGTCCTTCGAAAGGACCTCTTTGCTGAGGTCGAAGTACACGGTTTCGTCGGCAACCACGGCATAGCTGTCGAGGCCCAGGATGCGTTTTTCGACGGTGTCGAGGCGTCCGATGCCCTGTTCGGCGAGCTTCTTACCGGCATTGGCCTGAAGCATGGCGTCTTCGGCCTTCTTCTGACCGACTTTCGCCTGTTCATCGGCGTCCTTGGCGGCCTTCATCGCTTCCTGTGCGCGCTGGTCGGCGCTCTTCGCCAATTCATCGATCTTAGACGCTTTCGCCTCCAGATCTTCGATGGCCTTTTCGTTTTCGGTGTTCTTTTGCTCCAGCGTGCCGACGCGCTGTTCGACAGGTTGGACAACAGATTTGACGTGTTTCTTGGTAGCGCAACCACTGGAAGCCACAAGCAGGCCTCCCATGCAGAGCGCGGCCAGCTTGCTGTTTGTGCGGAAAAAGTCTGGAATCATCTTAGTCTCCTACGTAGCTCAGTTCTTCGTTGTTTGTCATGTCCACCATCTGCGGGTGGATCAGTTCCCTGTTAAGTATTGATTTTGAAAGGGACCGGAGGAACGCCCGAACCTCGAGTCCACGCTAGACCTCAAAACATTGCTGCCATGAAGTTCCGGCACTCGCGCCGCAGAGAGGGAGGCTGCGGCGCGAGAACCGTCGGAAGGGGTCTTGG
>JBDTVQ010000216.1:0-11515 GCA_040007195.1 Acidobacteriota bacterium
GCTTTGTCTTCGCCCGGGCGCGTGGACCATAGCTCTACGCGTTCGCCGCCCATCATTGTCCACGGCACGCCTTGCGCCGAGACGCCAACTGATGTGCCGGGGAAGTAGAACCCAAGGATTTGCCGCGCCGATGCGCCGCGCTCGGCACGCACTTCGGCGCCCATCTGACACATGCCGACGCCGTGTCCGGAACCGTAGCCTTCGATGTGCAGCGTGTCGCCGCGTTCGGAGATCTGAAACAGTGTGCTCGGCACCGTTGACCATCCAAACGCACGGCTGAGCACGAAGCGGAAGTCGCCCGCATTGATGCTACGCGTGCCTGTCTGCAAGATGTCGGCGCGGCCCGATTGCGAACGCCCCGTGACTCTGAGTTTGTCGACGGACTCGACGCCTAGCGCCCGTGCCGCGGCCGCCATGGGAATATCCGAGGACCATGCACCACGCTTTCGCGCCACGCATGCATCGTCGACTTGCGAAACCAGATAAGGCGCCGTCCGGGCGCCCCACACCGCTCTTGCCGACGCCGTCACGCCTCCACAATGCTGGTGATAGAAGACCTCGGCCAGCCGCCCTTCGAACCACACCAACTCGGCTTCGGTGTCTTCCACGGCTTCGGCAATCGCCCGTGGCGGTTCGGCGAAGCGCAGGTCCTGGCAGTGCGTGGAGTCGCAGTAATCGAATCCTTGCGCGGCATGGCGGCCGCGGTTCTTCACCGCGAACGTGCGCGCGGCGATGGCCATTGCCCGCAGCGCTTCCCGCGCGCGCATCGAATGGGACTCGCCGGACATCGTGTAATAAACGTAGTCTTCCAGCCGCATCTCCGCGACTGCCTGCACGTGCCCGCCACGCGCACTCAATTCAACGAGCGCCGGAATGCGAGTGGACTTCGCGCCGGGAGCAGACAACACCGGCATCGAGACACGCACCGGTTTTTGTAGTTCCGCCGCCTGGACCAGCTTGCCATTTACGGTGACAGAGTCCGGCTTCAGTTCCGAATAAAGCGACACGCGAACCGTGGCCCCGCCCGAGCCTGCCGAGAAACTATCGGCGGGCGCGCCCGAGCCTCCTTCTAAAACATGAAACGCCGCCTGTGCCATGGGCGCTGCGTTCGCGGCTCCGCGGCCCTGTTCCAGAAACACCACGACGACGATTTGCGGTTTTTCCGCCGGCGCCCAACCGGCGAACCAGGCGTGCGTGTAGGCGCCATCGGGTCCGGTGGTGGTGCCGGTTTTTCCCGCGACCTTCAATCCCTTCACGCCTGCAAGCTGCCCGGAGCCGTATTCGACCGAGCCCTGCAAACCACGCGCCACCTGGCTGTCGAGAGAACCCTTGCGCGCCTCCAGTGCCAGCACACGATAGGCTTGCGCCAGTTCGAGCGGCGTCACCTTGATACCCTCTTCGCCGATTGCGCCGAGCGTCATGTACTGCGCCGCATAGGAGGTGAGGCCAAAACGCTGCAGGAAAGACGGCGGTGCGGCGAAGCGCAATTGATCGAAAAACGAATTGCACGAGTAGGCAATGGCTTCCTGCGGCCCCAGCGGAATTCCCGCATCCGGGTGCGCGCAGTCGAGGTTCCGTCCGCGCACGCTCAACTTGCGCCGGCACACCATTCTTGGAATCGACGCGCCTTTGTGCTCTTCGCTCCAGGCAAGCCACGTGAACGGCTTCAGTGTGGAACCCGGCGCGGCCTTGCGTGTGCGCGCCTCGTCGAGGTGGTAGCCTCCCAGCACCTTACCCGTTGTGGCGTCCAGTACAACCGCCGAACCAGCCTGCGTGCCGAAGGCTCGCGCCAGTTCGACGTCGTAGTTTGCCGCGCACAGGGGTACGGCGCACAACAGTAAGATTGCCGCTCGCATTAGTGCCTGTTTATGTTATCGGGAGGTTGGCTCGACAACTGTATCAGCGCCTCCAAGGTTTTCGCGCGCTGCTCGGCATTCAGGGTCAGGTAACGGTGCCGTCCAGTGGCGCTTGACCGGAAAAGGGTCTTGCCTTCGTCGTCTACGACAATGGTGCCGGACTCCGACAATCCGAAGTATCCGCGCTCGGGGCGGACGGCGTAGAGCACTGCGGTGAGGTCCCACGTCGGGCGGTCATAGGGCATCTGCTTGTAGTGGCGATAGGAGTCGGCGACGGGGTGGTTTCTCACGTAGTTGAAATCCTGTTCGATGCTGATGGCGGGATACTTCACCGCGTCGCCGATTTCCCAACCCGAGGCCACGACGGGCGTGGGCCAATCGCGAAACAGGGCGGTGGATGCGGGCAGGTCGATTTTCACGTTATATTCGGCCTTGCGTTCCTCGCCAGGGGCAGGGAAGTGCCCCGCCATGGTCGACAGCAGCCGCACCTTTTTCGTTACCAGCTCGCGTCCGCCGGGGGTGGTCAGCAGCCTCGCGAGGTTTGTTGAAAAGCCCACCTGCACCATTACGACAGAATTGTCCGGCTGTGCCGCCAAAACTCTCATCAGAACCTCGACGGCTTCGGGCGCGTCGGCTCCGCTCATCAGCCGCCGCGGGTAGGCGAGGAGGCCGTATTCGTCCTTCTTCTCGGCCGGCCACTGAATCATCGGGGCACCATTCGGCGTGGAACCGTTCTTCACGACGCCGATCGGAACCGAACCGCGGCCATAGAAGTGGTTCACCAGATCCACAAACGGCGCCGCGAACTTGTTGTCCTTGGTGAGCGTCACCGCCAGCAGTTTCGCTTCGCCGCGCGATTCGAGGGAGTGGATCACTGCCAGGGCGAGGGCGTCGTCGATATCATTTCCCATGTCGGTGTCGAAGATCAGGCGCACCGGATCAGCCATAGCTTGCTGGGCGAGTGCAAAGACACTGAGAAAAAGAGCCGCAAAACGCATACCTGCCATGGTAACGCGCAACTGACGGGTCCCCTCAGATGCACGGCGTCGCCGATCCGCGTTTGGATCCGGCGCAGACGCTGAAGCGGGCCATGCATCTGCAAGAGCTGGGCCGCCCGTATCGATGGCTGAAGAACGTGACTGGGAAGCAATCGCATGGTTTCAAAAGCACCTTCGCCCTTGACCGCCGCTCCATACTTGTTTACTCTAGGCATAGAGGAAACAAGTCCAACCGCCATGCCTCCCAAACCACGCGACCGCCGCGACCTCTTTCCGGGCGCGCTCGAGATGATGATTCTGCGCACCTTGGTTCGGCAACCGTTGCACGGCTACGCCCTGACCCAGGAGATCAAGCGCGCGTCGAGTGAGCTGCTGCAAATCGAAGAAGGCTCGCTCTACCCGGCTCTACAGCGCATGTTGAAGGACGGTTGGGTGAAAGCGAAGTGGGGGGTGTCGCCGACGAACCGGCGGGTGCGCATTTACACAATAACCTCCGCGGGCGCGCATCATCTTGACCGCAAAGTCTCCAGTTTTGAGCAGATGCTGGAGGGGATCCGCCGCGTGCTTGCACCGGTCCAGTAGATGACGCCATGAACTTATTTGAGCGCCTGTTCGCCCGCAACCGGCTCTACGCCGACCTCAATGAAGAGATGCAACAACATCTCGACGAACGCATCGAAGAACTCGTGAAGCAGGGCATGCCGCGTGAACGAGCCGCTGCCACCGCGCGCCGCGAATTTGGCAATCTGACCGCAATCGAAGAACGCGGCCGCGAAGCGTGGAAGCTGCCGATTTTCGACAGCTTCGTTGCCGATGTGCGCTATGCGCTGCGCCATCTGCGCCAGCAGCCTTCGTTCTCCATTGTTGCCATCCTCATTCTCGCTCTCGGCATCGGCGCGAACACGACAGTGTTCAGCGTGATCCGCACTCTGCTTTTTGAGCCTCTGCCGTTTCGCGCGCCCGGGCGCCTGGTGTGGATTATCAACCAGGACACGCCTGGATTGTCCGGCCGCACTCATCGCGTTGACAACTACGAGGCGTTCGCGAAGCTCCAAAGCTTCGAAGAGATGACGACCTACGAAGCTTTCTTCGCCCGTTCGAGCTACAAACTCGCCGGCGACACAAAAGCGGAGCGCGTGGCGGGTGTGATGATCGCGCCGAACTTTCTGCCATTCCTTGGAGTGAAGCCGGCGATGGGGCGTTCGTTCACCGACGCCGAAAGCAAGCCCGGCGCGCCCGGCGTGGTCATCCTTAGCCATGCGCTCTGGCAGAGCCGCTACTCTTCGGACCCCAACATTGTCGGCAGGCAGCTGACGGTCAACGACCGCGGCGTGACCATCGTGGGCGTAATGCCCGCAAGCTTTGATTTCGGCTCTGTCTTCGCGCCCGGGCTTCAACTGGATCTCTTCATGCCGACGCCGTTCGCCGTCATCCGCAATTGGGGCAACACGGTCGCCATCATCGGCCGCCTCAAACCGGGCGTGTCGCTTGCCGCCGCACAGGCGGAAGCCAATGCGATGATCGAAGTCCGCCAGCGCGAACACCGCGAATTCGGGCCTCCGCGGAGCTACGGAGCGATCCTTCAGCCGATGCATGACTCCGTTACGGCCGGCATGCGCCAGCCCATGTTGCTGTTGTGGGCAGCCGTCGGCGTGGTGCTCCTGATCGTTTGCGTCAACCTCTCCAATCTGCTGCTCGCCCGCGCGGCGGTTCGCCGCAAAGAGATGGCGCTGCGCCGCGCGCTCGGAGCCAATGGTGGACGCCTTGCGCGGCAGATGTTGACGGAGACGTTTGTTCTGGCAGTGCTCGGCGGTGCGCTGGGTGTTGCGCTTTCGTATGCTGCCACCAGTTCGGTGAGGCGCTTTGAAGCGCTCAGCATTCCGCTGCTGAAGAGTGTGCAGATCGATCTGACATCACTGGCCGTTGCCGCCGGCGTCACGCTGCTTACCGCGCTGCTGTTTGGATTCCTGCCGGCGATCTCCGCCGCGCGAGGCGATCTCGGCGAAGCCATGAAAGACAGCGCGCGAGGCTCGAGCCAGGGCCGCAGCCATCTGACCGTGCGCGCCGCCCTCGTTGTCTCCGAGGTTGCCTTCGCTTGTTTGCTGCTTGTGGGAGCCGGGCTTCTGTTGCGGAGCTTTCTTCATGTCCTCGACGTTAAGCTGGGCTTCGACGCGGGCGGCACGTACACACTGAGGCTCGATGCGCCGCAGGAGGGGACCAACTCGGACGAAAAGATTCGCGAGTACCAGGCTCAACTGCGCCGCTTTCTGTCGAACCTGCGCGAGGTTCCGGGCATTGATGCAGCGTCGATCACCGATGCCGTTCCGCTGGAGAGCAACCGTACGTGGGGCCTCCGCGCGAAAGACGATCGTTCCGACGCATTCGTGCCCGCACTCGTCAAAGTGATCGGCCCCGGCCTGCTGCACACGATGAAGACACCTCTGATTTCCGGGCGGGAGTTCAGTGATTTCGACGACGACACACACCCGCGTGTGGCCATCATCAACCAGTCGCTCGCCACGCGCCTGTTTCCCAACGCCGATCCGCTTCACAAACTACTGCGCATTGTGGGCCGCGATTGGGAGGTGATCGGTGTGGCAGCTGATGTGCGGCATCTAAGCGTGGAAGAGTCCGCGGGGGGTGAGTTCTACCTGTCGCTATTCCAGATGGGAACCGGGTCGCCCACACTGGTCGTTCGCACGCACCGCGGCTTCGATGAGGTCGCGCCGGCCCTTCGCAAGGCAATCGCCCAGGACATGCCGGGGCTTCCGACGGATTCGTTCCGGGCCCTCAACCAGACGCTTGACCGGGCGTTGTCTCCGCGGCGTTTCCTGGTCAATCTGCTGATCGCCTTCGCCATGGCCGCGCTGCTGCTGGCGGCGATTGGCATCTATGGAGTGATTGCCTACTCGGTAGCGCGACGTACTCCGGAGTTTGGAATTCGGATGGCTCTGGGCGCGACGGGCAGCCGCATCCGCGGTTCCGTTGTGGCGGGAACCCTTCGCCTTGCCGTAATTGGCGTGGTCATAGGCATCGCCGCCGCTGTGCCGCTGTCGGCGCTCCTTACGTCGATGCTCTTTGGCGTGTCGGCGAAGGATACCGCCACGTTCACCGCAGCCGGTGCGATTCTTTTGCTGGTGGCGCTGGCGGCAGGGTTTATTCCGGCGTTCCGAGCCTCTCGCATCTCACCGATGACGGCGCTGCGGGCGGAGTGACAGGAAGCGGGCCCGCTCAATCGCCCTTAGCAGTCTGGAGTCCGCCCAGTTCGTCCGGATGCGTTGCCTTCGCCTTCTCCGGATGCTCTTCGAGCATCGTGTAGACCATCGGAATCAGAACCAGCGTGATCAGCGTCGACGTGGTCAGGCCGCCGATCACCACGCGCGCCATGGGCTGCTGCAGCTCCGAGCCTTCGCCGATTCCCAGCGCCATCGGCAGCAGGCCCAGCACCGTTGTTGCTGTTGTCATCAGCACCGGCCTCAACCGTCTCATTCCGGCTGAAATTACGGCGTCGTGTACCGTGTAGCCCTGATCGCGCCGCAGCATGTTCGTGTAGTCCACCAGGATGATCGCATTGTTCACTACGATGCCCACGAGCATGATGACGCCTAGAAACGCCTGCATGTTGAATGTCGTCTGCGTCAGAATCAGCACGCCCACGACGCCGATTGCCGCCAGCGGGATCGAGAACAGAATGATGAACGGATCGCGCAGCGACTCAAACTGCGACGCCATTACCATGTACACCAGAATCAGCGCCAGTATTGCGGCAAACTTCAGTTCGCCGAACGCCTTCTGTTGTTCTTCATACTCGCCGCCGTATGTGAAGTCATATCCAGTCGGCCGCGGGATCGCCGCCAGCCGGTCTTCCAGATCGTTCATTACGCCACCGAGGTCGCGGTTCCCCAACGTGCCGGTCACGGTCACCAAGCGCTCCTGATCCATTCGGTCGATCGACGTCGGCCCTTCCTGCCGTCTCATGCGAATCACGCTCTCGGCCGTGATCGGTTGTTGACCCAGCGGCGAAACCAGCGGAATTTTGCCCACCTGCGCGATTGAGAGGCGGTCCTTCTCCTTCAACCGCACGACGATGTTGAACTCGTCGCCTTGCTGCCGGTACATGGAAGTCCGCCGCCCGCCCACCGCGGTTTCCATCGCCTCGGCGATGTCAGAAACGTTTAGTCCCATCGTCGCCGCTTTCACGCGGTCCACCTGCAGCAGCATTTCGGGCATGCCGGGCTGCTTGGTAATTTGCACTTCGGCCACGCCACGCACCGCCGCCATTTCATCGCGAACTTTGGACGCCAATTGGTCGAGTATTTGCAAATCGTGTCCGCGAATCTGCACCGCCAAACGGTCGTCGCCGCCGCTCGCTCCCGGCGTACGGAACATGCCGCTGCTGACACGCGTTCTCACCACCATCCCCGGCTGTATGAGCATCAACGGGCGAATGGCTGCCGCGATCTCCTTCGCCGAACGGGTACGTTCGGTCCGTCCAACGAGCTGTACTCGCAACTCGCCTTGATGCTGACCCGATCCGGAGCCCGAGCTGCCGCCACTGCTTGCGCCGCTCTCGATCATGATGTTCTTGGTCTCGGGAACTTTCTCCCGCATGATACGCGCCAGCCGCTGCATCAGAGGATCGGTCACCTCCACGCGTGTCCCCGGCTCGAGGTCGACATTGACCCGAACCTCGCCTTCATCGGCCTCCGGCGTCAATTCAACGCCCACCAGCGGCATGGCCAGGATGGCGACTCCGAACAGGCTCGCCGCCGTCACGCCGGTGACGATGCGGTGGTTGAGCGCCCAACGGATGACACTGCCGTAGCTCTCATCCAAACGGTCCTGCGCCCGCCCCAATGCATTGGCAAGCCCCGTCAACGGGCCCAGACTCGGCTTCTTGCCCGCGCTCCGCCGCATCAGCACCGAACACAGCACGGGCACGATCGTCAGAGCGACAAACAATGAGCACAGCAGCGAAAACGATACGACGTAGGCAAGCTGCTTGAACGTCACCGACGACAAGCCGTTCATGAAAACCATGGGAACGAAAACCGCCAGCGTCGTCATGGTCGAGGCCGTTACCGAGCCGGCCACTTCCTTGCTTCCCTGCAGCGCCGCCTGTAGCCCATCCATGCCTTCTTCGCGGTGCCGGAAAATGTTTTCCAAAACCACGATCGCGTTATCCACCAGCATGCCCACGCCCAACGCCAGTCCGCCGAAGGAAATCGTATTCAGCGTGAATCCGTTAAAGTACATCAGCGCAAATGTGCTGATTACCGAAATCGGAATCGCTACTCCGATAATGAGCGTGCTCGAAAGGCTCCGCAGAAACACGATCAGAATCATCACGGCCAACAGCGAGCCCTGTACGGCAGAACTTTTCACGTTATTGATCGCCGCGCGGATGAAGGTTGCCGTGTCGCCCGTTGAGGAGATGTGGACGTTCGGATAATCTTCCTGAATCCGCGCCACTTCGTTCCAAACCGCGTCGCTTACCTCCACGGTGTTCGAACCCGACTGCTTGTACACAAACAAGCGGACCGCTGGATCGCCGTTCACGCTTACCAGTTGCCGCACCTCTTCGTGCGAGTCTTCCACCACCGCGATGTCGCGCATGTACACCGGCACGCCGCCGCGCGTGGTCACCACAAGGTTGCGGATCTCATCCAGATTCCGGTATTCGCCCTGCGTCCGCAGCAGCACTTCGAACTTGCCTTCCTGCACCGGGCCCACTGGCCGGTTCAGATTTTCGCGCTGCACCACCTGCACCACAGAGGCCACCGAGAGTCCCAGCGAACGCAGCTTGCTCAAATCGAGATCGACGTGAATCTCCCGCCGCAGTCCGCCGCGAATGGAAAACTGCGCCACGCCTTGCACGCGTTCCAGGCGGTACTGAATCTGTTTTTCGACAAACCACCGCAGCTCTTTCTGGTCCATGTCCGACGCCGCAACCGTCAGGAACATGATCGGGAACTGCGACAGGTCGAACTTGTACATCACCGGCGGCGCCATGTCGATCGGCAGCGACGAACGCCTGCGGTCCAGCCGGATGCGCAGTTCGTTGGCAGCCTCGTCGAGGTTCGTTCCCTGCACGAAGGCGATGCGTACGCTGGCGTTTCCCTCGGTGGAATTCGATGTGATCTTCTCCACGCCAGGGGCCGCGCTGAAGGCTTCCTCGAGCGGACGCGCGACTAGATTTTCCATCTCCTCCGGAGCCACGCCCGGATACTCGGCGCGCACGCTCAACGTCGGATACACCACGTCGGGCATCAGATCTACAGGCAACCTCGTGTACGCGATTCCGCCCAGTAGAATGGCCATCAGCGACACCATGAGAATCGTTACTGGCCGCCGGATGGAAAATTCAGGTAAGCTCATTGGTCCGCTTTCGCCTCCTTACGATTTTCGTTTGCCTTCACCCGCCACTCTTACTTGCACGCCGTCGCTCAGCATCGACGAGCCCTTGGTCACGATGCGTGTGCCCGGCGAAAGGTTCGTCAACACCTCGACATCGTCGCCCTGCGTTACGCCCGGTTCGATATCGCGAAACGACGGCTTGTTATCGGCCGATAGCGTATAGACGCCCGGCTGCTGCCCGCGGTACACGAGCGCTTCACGCGGGATGAGCACTGCCTGACGGAAGTTTGCCAGGTCCAGCGTGACCCGGGCGAACATCTCCGCCTTGAGCCCGACACCCTTGTTCTGAATCTCCACTTCCACCAGTGCGCTTCGCGTGGCCACGTCGAGCACCGGGCTCACGCGCGTCACTTTCCCTTCGAAGACCTGGTCGCCAAACGCATCCACCCGCACGATTGCTTTGTTGCCGACCCGCAGCTTCGAGACTTCGCGCTCGGGAACGTTGGCGCGTGTCACCATCGTCGAAAGATTTACAAGGCGCACAATCGGCGTCGACGGACTCACCACCGCTCCTTCGTCGACAAACCGGTCCGCGATGTAGCCGTCCATTGGCGCCAGAATATGCATTTGCTCCAGCCGGATTTTCAGTTCGCTCAACTCCGCGTGCGCCTGATCGCCCTGCGCCTCGGTCAGTTCAATCTGCGCCTGCACCACCTGAAAGCTCGTCTTTTTGGTGTCAAACTCCTGGCGCGGAATCAGCCCGGCTTCGGCCAACTGGCGCGACCGCTCCAGATCCGCTTTTGCATTTGCCAACTCGGCCTTGCGTTGTGAAAGCGTCGCCTTCACGACGGCGATCGAGGCCATCGCCCGCCTCACCTGCTGCTGCAGTTCCGAGTCTTCGATCTCGGCGATGACTTGGCCCTTTTTCACCAGGTCGCCGACGTAGAAGGTGAGCTTCTCCACGCGCCCCGTCGCCTTCGACGTGACATCCACCTGTTCCTTCGGCTTCAACGATCCGGTGATCAGGATCTCCTCGCGCACCTGCCCGGTCCGTACCACGGCGGTGGCGACACTGATCACGCGCGCCGCCGCACCCTTTTTCGCCCCTTGTTTACCCTCGGCGAGCTTCTTGTTTTCCACCGCTTGCCAAACCCGGTAGCCGCCGAAGGCAAGAAACACACCGGCTATTAAATATGTGAGAATTCGTTTCACAGGAATACCAATCGTCCGTCAGATCACCCAACTACGCTACATTACTAGGCGTTCAGAATCGACCGTAGGATACAGGGGACGCAAGAAAAGGCGATCATTCACGCCGCTGAAGTGAGGACGGCAACCTCGATTGCTTCCACACGCTTCAGCGCGATGTCGTCCGTTACCAGCGCCGTCGCGCCCGCTGCTACCGCCGTCGCTGCAATCAGCGCATCCGGCGTCGCCAACTTGTGCCGCGCCCGGAACCGGGCCGCACCGTCGGCGATTAGCAGATCCGGCGCCACCCAGCTGAGGTTCGGAATCGTCGTCGCCAGCGCGAACAACTGGTTGACCCGGTCTTCATCGCCCAACCGGTATGGCTGCACGAGCAGTTCCGTCATCGTGATCGTGGAAGCCACCGCCGAGTTCCCGTCGCGACCAATCCAGTCGAAGACCTGCGTCGTCGACTCCACGTAGCGGGCATCGTTCTCCAACTGGTAGATGAACACGTTCGTATCCAAAGCGATGCGGCGGTGCCGCTTGAGAAATAATGCGGGGGACGTCATTTCCGCCCGTTCTCGCGCTCTGGCCGCAGATATTCCTTGCCCGCGCCTCCTACCCCAAACTCCGTTCCCACAACGCAGCCCCGGTGAGGTCCCGCAGCACCACCTTCATCTCGCCGGAATTCCCGTCCACGTTCAGCTCTCCGAAGAACTGGTAGCCCGCGCTAGGTGGTAAGTTCGCTTCGCCTTTCGGGGGTGCCTTGGCAAAGACGACTTCCGGGCCGAAGGTGTTGTCGAGCACGCCCGGTCCGAAGGTGCCGGCGTTGAGCGGCCCGCTGACGAACTCCCAGAACGGATCGAATTCGGTGAACTGGGCGCGGCTGGGGGAATAGAGGTGCGCCGCGGTGTAGTGCACGTCGGCGGTGACCCACACGACATTCTTGACGCCCGCCTTCTTCATGCCGCCGAGCAGCCGGGCGAATTCCAACTCGCGCCCCAGCGCCGGGCCATCGCCGTTGGCCGAGGCCTCCCAGCGCGCCCGGCCCTGGTCGTCCTTCCCGTCTGCCACAAGCAAGCTGATGGGCATGTCGGCGGCGACCACCTTCCACTT
>JBDTVQ010000217.1:0-11491 GCA_040007195.1 Acidobacteriota bacterium
CTCGGCCGCTCACGCCCGCGCTATCGCTTCGACACGTGGAACTACAACATCGGCGGCCCCGTCATGCTTCCCGGCGCAGCCCGCCGGCTAAAAGACAAAATGTTCTTTTTCTGGAGCCAGGAATTTTGGCCCCTGTCGGTGCCTACCGCGCTCACGCAGCGGTCCACGGCCAGCGCTCTCGAGCGCCAGGGTGACTTTTCCCAATCCCGCGACGTGAACAACGCGCTGATCGTCGTTCGCGATCCGTTCAATGGCCGCACTCCGTTTCCCGGAAACGTCATCCCCACGAACCGCATCGACGCCAACGGCCAATCCCTTCTGAAGTTCCTGCCACTGCCCAATTTCACGGACCGCTCCATTTCCGGCGGCAACTATAACTATCTGTTCCAGGACATAGTCGACCAACCAAAGCGCACCGACACCCTCAAGCTCGATTACAACATCGACCCGTCGAACATCGTCACGTTCTCCTATAGTGCCCGCAACGACATCAACGACGGAAAGGTCGGCATCCCCGCAGGCACCGGCAATTACGACGTCTACCGCCAACGTTCGGAGAACCTGGGCAAGCTCTTTATCGGCCGCTATCAGAAGATTTTCTCGCCCACGCTCATCAACGAGTTCAATGGCTCCTATTCCACACGCCCGCTAAACAATGTCATTCCCGACGACGCCCTCGCCGGCATTCAGCGCGACAAGATCGGCTTCACCCTCGGGCAATTGAATCCGGCCAGCAATCCGCTCAACCTGATTCCTAACATGTCTTTCGGCGGCGTTCCCAACGCAGTCGCCGTAAGCATGGACGGCCGCACGCCGCTCACCACCACCCACCAGATCATCTCGTTTTCAAATAACCTCACCAAGACATTCACCTCGCACACCGTCAAGCTGGGCTTATATTTTGACCGCCTTTGGGCCGACAATCAGCCTACCGGCGGCGCCTTCAACGGCTCGTTCAACTTCGGTCGCAACGTGAATAATCCTCTCGAATCCGACTATGCATTTTCCAACGCCATCCTCGGGGTCTATAACCAATACGACGAGCCCACGGCTCGGGTGTTTCCAGTCAACTACGCCACAAACACCGAGTGGTTCGTGCAGGATAACTGGAAGGTGAATCGCAAACTCTCACTCGACGCCGGCATTCGATTCCACTATCTGCCGCAGTCCTGGATCGATGGCGATGCGATGTCGGGCTTCCGCGCAGGAGCCTACAATCCCGCGCAAGCCGTCAACCTTATCCAACCATTTCTTCAGGGCACGACGCGCATGGGCCGCAATCCCAATACCGGTGAAGTCGCTCCCGCGGCACTGATTGGGGCCATCGCTCCCGGTAAGGGAGATCCCGCGAACGGCATGGTTTCTCCGCTCACCGATTCCAGCATTCCCCGCTCTCTCATGAAGGAACCCGGCGTGCAATTTGCTCCGCGCGTCGGCTTCGCCTACGACGTCTTTGGCAACGGCAAAATGGCCGTTCGGGGCGGCTTTGGCCTTTTTTATAACCGGATGTCGCACGGCGTTGTCCTCACGGACTTCTCCGCTCAACCGCCCATCATCAATCTGCCCACCCTGTTCTACGGCACCATGCAAACCCTTAAGAGCGCCACCGGAACGCTTTTCCCCGCCAATGTTCTCGGCCTCGATCCCAATGCAAAGGTTCCACGCGTGATGAACTTCTCCTTCTCCATCCAGCGCGACATCGGATACTCCACCATCCTGGACGTCGGCTACGCCGGGTCGCTCGGCCGGAACCTCCTCTGGCAGCGTAATCTCAACTCCATTCCTCTCGGTACCAACTTCCTTGCGTCTTCGAAGGACCCGACCAACAACGCCGTGCTGCCCGTCAATTTTCTTCGCCCTTACATCGGATACGGCAACCTGAACGTCCGCGAGCCCGCCGCTTCGTCAAATTACCATTCGCTGCAAGTCTCGGCGAACCGCCGTTTTGCTTCGCGGCTCCAGTACGGTGTCAGCTACACCTGGTCGAAATCGCTCGACTACAACTCCGACGATTCGAACGCTGTCTCCAACATCATTCCGGTGCGAGTATCCAACTATGGTTTGTCCAGCTACGACCGCACTCACGTCATGAAAGTGAACTGGCTGTACGATCTCCCGGGACTGACGCAGGGCCCTCGCGCGCTGCACTGGGTCACCAACAATTGGCAGTTTAGCGGTATCTACACCGTCAGCTCCGGTGCGCCTTCGGCCATCGGGTATAGCACCGTCAACGCAGTCGACACTACCGGCTCCGCCACGGAGGCAGCGCGTATCGTGCTTACCGGCGAGCCGACGCTGTCCTCGGGCGAACGCAGCTTCAATCGCTGGTTCGACACGAGTGTGGCCGCGCTTCCGGCTGTCGGCACCATCGGCAACGCTGCGCGCACGAACATCCGACTGCCCGGCATCAACAATTGGGACCTTACCGCCTACAAGAATTTCCGGTTCAAGGAGCGCTTCAACGCGCAACTGCGCGGTGAGTTCTATAACGCTTTCAATCACACGCAGTATTCCGGCGTAGACACCACAGCCCGTTTCGATGCCCTGGGCCGCCAAGTAAACGCGACCTTCGGCCAGGTAAACGCGGCCCGCACGGCGCGGCGGATCCAACTCGCCGTCCGCCTCACCTTCTGACGTTCAAGCCTCCGGCAACTCGTAGTCGAGATCGTAGAAGTGCTTGCCGCCCGGCTCAATGCGGATTGTCATCGTCCCGCTCATGCCGGCCAGATCGCCCGTGCCTGAGTCCGGCACGATGGTGATCGTCAAGGACTGCACGCCGCGGTCCATCGTGCCCGTATGCTGCAGCACGAAAGTTCCCTTGCGCCCATGGACCGTTCCCGTCACCCGTTCAATCGCGACATAGCCCGCAGAGCCCTTTACGCTCGTCATCGCGCTCAGCATCTCTCCCTTGCTTGTAGCTTCGATGTCGCCGTGAAACTGCTTGTCGATCGACGTGCGGCCAAGCGCCGTTCCCTCGGGAACGTTGTCCGTCGACTGCGGGACGAGTTTTACTTCAAAGGCTCCCGTGGCATGTGTAGGCATGATCTCTCCATTATGATGTCGGGATAGATCGGAGACCCTGTGTGAGAGCTTTCATCGTCCGGCCGTTTGGCACGAAAAACGAAATCGACTTCGACGCCGTGCACGGCAAACTCATCGCGCCGGCGCTCGACCTCACCGACATTAGCGGCGACACTACGGCGGAAATTCTCGAAGCAGGCAGCATCCGCGCCGACATGTTCGAATTGCTGCTGCTCGCCGATCTGGTCGTCGCCGACATTTCCATAGACAATGCCAACGTTTACTACGAACTCGGTATTCGCCATGCCCTACGCGCCCGCCGCACAGTGATGATTCGCGCCGCCGGAATGGACATGGTTCCGTTCGATCTACGCACGGACCGTTATATCGAGTACGACCCCAAGTCACCTGAATCGTCGGTCGAACTCCTCCGCAAGGCGCTTGAACAGGTGAAGGCCAGCGAGCGGATTGACAGTCCCGTCTTTCAACTGCTGCAGGAGCTGAGGGAGCCGGACATTTTCGGCATCGTTCCCGTACCTCGCGAATTCGCCGAAGAGGTCGCCCGCGCTGTTTCGTCCCGCAGTGAAGGACGCCTCGGTCTGCTCGGCTGGGAAGCCCGCGGCTTCAGTTGGGAAATGCAAGGTCTGCGCCTTGTCGGCCGGAGTCTATTCGAGATCCGCGCTTTCGCCGCGGCGCGCCGCGTATGGGAACAGGTTCGCCGCGCCTATCCACTGGACGCCGAAGCGAACCTCACACTTGCCACCATCTTCCAACGCCTCACCGATTTGCCCGCCTCCGATCAGGCAATCGATCGCGTCGCCGGCAATCCTCTGGCTTTGCGAAAAGAACGGGCGGAAGCCTATTCTCTCCGGGGACGCAACGAGAAGACCCGTCTCATGATGGCCGCCGTCGGCGCGGAGACGATGATCGAACGGCAAAAGAAGGTCCTGCGGTCTTCTTCGCTGATGCGCTCATATGAAAACTACCGCCTTGGCTACCTACTGGCGCTCAACCACTTCTATGCCGGCTTGAATGCGCTGGCGATGGTGAACGTCATGCTGGAATTGATTCGCCAGCAGCCCGACGTCTGGTCCGAAGCTTACGACTCCGACGAAGATGCGGTCCAGGCGCGCCGAAAACTGGAAGGCGAGCGCGACGATCTCGCCGCCGGCGTCGCCCTCAGCTTTCAGTCGCGCCGGGAGCAGTTGCCAGAAGGCGAGCGCGACATGTGGCTGGAGATGGCCACCGCCGATCATTTCTTTCTCACCACCGACCGCTCCTCCCGCGCCGCCGCCGCCTACGCTCGAGTCATTGGCGATCAACCGGAATTTCGCGTCGATAGCGTCCGCCGCCAGCTCGAGATGTGCGGTGACGTCGGAATCTTCGTCGGTCGCGTCGAAGAGTGCCTAGCCGTCTTTCCGCCCTCCAAACCCCGCGAGCAGCCGCCGAGGCGCGTCATCGTCTTTTCCGGCCATATGGTGGACGCGGTCAACCGCCCGGCCCCCCGGTATCCTCGCGGCGCCGAGTTCACGAACCGTGCCGCGCGGGCCATTCAAGACCAACTGTCGAATCTCGTCGATCGCGAACCGGCGGCGTGTATCGGCATCGCTGGAGGAGCCAGCGGCGGTGATCTTCTGTTCCATGAAGCTTGCAACACGCTGGGAGTTCCCTCACGCCTGCGACTCACCTCGCCCCCCGGCCGGTTCCTAGCTCACTCGGTGACCGCCGCCGGGCCCGACTGGGAGGCGCGGTTTCGCGAAGTTTCCCGGCGCCTGAAAACCACCACCGATGTCTTGAGTAGCGACGAAGAACTGCCGGGCTGGCTGACACGGAAGGACAATTACAATATCTGGGCCCGCACGAACGTTTGGATCCTCGAAGAGGCCCTCGCCATGGGCGCCGACGAGGTCCATTTGCTCGTCCTCTGGAATGGCGAATCCGGGGGTGGTGCGGGCGGGACCGATCAGATGGTGGAGTTCGCCCGCGAGCAAAGCGTGCCGGTTCGAATCATCGACACCAAGACACTGTTTGGACTGTAATCGGCAGTATACTTCCATTTGCCAAATTTATAATCACCACGCGTTGCATTTGAAACACTTTTAGGGTAGCCTCAAAAGATAAGGTTTTGCCCTCTGGCGGAGCTTTCCCCTGTTATTAGGAGTTTCCCTGTCATGTCCAATCTGATGAGCGGTGCCAAGATCCTACTCGAGTGCCTGGCAAGAGAAGGAGTCGACTGTATCTTCGGCTATCCGGGCGGGGTCACACTGCCGTTCTATGACGCTCTCTATGACCATCCGATTCGCCACGTGCTCGTGCGGCATGAGGAAAACGCCGCTTTCGCCGCCGAAGGGTACGCGCGAGCAACAGGCAAAGTAGGTGTTTGCTGCGCCACATCCGGTCCGGGCGCGACCAATTTGACCACCGGCCTGGTGGACGCGATGATGGACTCCATTCCGATTGTGGCCCTCACCGGCCAGGTAACGTCCAAACTCATTGGTAGCGACGCGTTCCAGGAAGCCGACACGTTTGGCATCACCCGTCCGTGCACCAAGCACAACTACTTAGTGAAGAACCTCGCCGAGCTGCCGCAGATCATTCACGAAGCCTTCTATCTGGCTGGCTCCGGCCGTCCGGGCCCGGTGCTGGTCGACATCCCGAAGGATGTCTTCCAGGCCCACCATCAATATCAGCCGGTCAACTCCATCCATCTCCCCGGCTACAAGATTCACATGGACGGTCACGCAGGCCAAATCCGTCGCGCCGCACAGATGATGTGGGAAGCCAAACGCCCCTATGTCTACGGCGGTGGCGGCATCCTCGCATCGGGCGCATCCAAGGAAGTCCAGGAACTGGTCGAAACCCTTGACGCTCCCTGCGTGCTCACGCTGATGGGCCTTGGCTCTCTCTCGTCTTCGCATCCGAACTTCATTTCGATGCCTGGCATGCATGGCAGTTATGCCGCCAACATGGGCATGTACGACTGCGACCTTCTGATCGCTCTCGGTGTGCGGTTTGATGACCGCGTCACGGGACGCCTGAATGCCTTCGCGCCGCATGCCAAAGTCATACACGTCGACATCGACCCCGCCGAGATCGGCAAGAATCGCGTGGCCGACCTCCCCATCGTGGGCGACATCAAGCGCGTGCTTTCCAAGCTGAACAAGAACCTGCAGGAGATGATCCCCACGCATCAGGAGCTGAACGCACCGGCCCGCCGCGAATGGTGGTCGCAGATGCGTGCGTGGCAGACCGAGCATCCGCTTCTTCCCGAATTCTCGACCGACGAGATCAAGCCGCAGCACCTCATCTCGGAGCTCGACCGCCTGGGTGGCGGCAATGCGATTGTCGCTACCGACGTCGGCCAGCATCAGATGTGGTCCGCTCAGTTCTTCCGCTTCAATGAGCCACGCCTTTGGCTCAGCTCGAGCGGCCTTGGCTCGATGGGCTTCGGCATGCCCGCCGCCATCGGCGCCGCCTTCGCCCGGCCCGACAAGGTCGTCATCGCCGTGATGGGTGACGGAGGTTTCCAGATGTCGGTTCCCGAGCTCGCCACCATCGCATCGCACGGCTTGCCCGTGAAGTTAATCGTGATGAATAACGGCTACCTTGGCATGGTCCGCCAGTGGCAGGAGCTCTTCTATAACAACCGCCTCAGCTCAGTGACGCTTGACTGCTTCCCCGATGCCGAGAAGCTCGCCGGTGCCTACGGCTTCAAGGGCCGTACCATCGACAAACCGCACGAACTGCGCGCGGCACTTGAAGAGTGCTTCGCCGAGCCGGGCCCGTACCTGCTGAACGTAAAGGTCACTCCGTTTGAGAATGTCTATCCGATGGTTCCCGCCGGCGGCGCAATCAATGAAATGGTGCTGGGTCCCGTGGCACCGGTGACGGCTTAGGTGAGAAAGAGTTTTACATGCTGCAAGTAATTTCCATTTTGCTCGAAAACAAGCCGGGCGCGATGATGCGCGTCACGGGCCTGCTCTCGGCGCGCGGATATAACATTGAAAGTCTCACGGTCGCCCGCACCACCGACCCCACACTCTCGCGCATGACGATCGTCGTCGATGTCGATGCCGGCTTGCGCAAGCAGGTGATTAAGCAGATGAACAAGCTGATCAATGTGCTGCAGGCCACCGACCTCACCGAAGGTCCCGCAGTGGCGCGCGAACTGGTGCTCATGCGCGTGCGCGCGGCAATGGAGTCGCGAGCCTCCATTCTGAAGGAAGCCGAAATCTTTGGGGCCCGCGTAATCGATTCCACGCTCGAAGGCTTTGCCCTGGAAGCGACGGGCGAAGCGGAAAAGCTCGACGAATTTATCGATGTGATGCGCAGCTATGGCGAGATTGAGGTGACGCGGTCGGGCACCGTTGCCGTATCGCTCGAACCGCGCAAGCTGCGCCTGTCCTCGCCCGTGGCGACGGGGACGGCAATTAACTCTCAATCCACCACTGGAGTGCTCAATGGCTAAACGCTTTTACGAAAAAGATGGCAACCTTTCCCTGTTGAAAGGCAAGACGGTGGCCATCGTTGGCTACGGATCGCAAGGACACGCCCATGCGTTGAACCTTCGGGACTCCGGCGTCGATGTAGTTGTCGGCCTTTACGAAGGCTCGAAGAGCTGGGAAAAGGCCCAGCAGGCCGGTCTTCGCGTGATGACCGTGAAAGATGCCGCCGCGGCTGCCGACATGATCATGATCCTCGTCAGCGATCATATCCAGGCCGACCTCTACAACAAGGAAATCGCCCCCTCCATGAAGAAGGGCAAGACGCTGATGTTTGCGCACGGCTTCAACATCCACTTCGGATTCATTAAGCCGCCGGCCGATGTCGACGTCTCCATGGTCGCCCCTAAGGCGCCCGGCCATCGGGTGCGCGAGCTGTACACCGAAGGCGTCGGCGTACCGGCCCTCGTCGCCGTTCACCAGAACGCTTCTGGTCAGGCGCTGGAAAACGCCCTTGCCTATGCCCAGGCCCTCGGCAGCCTTAAGGCCGGTGTCATCGAAACCAACTTCCGCGAAGAGACCGAAAGTGACCTTTTCGGCGAACAGGTCGTACTCTGCGGCGGCACTGCCGAGCTGATCCGCGCCGGTTTCGAAACGCTGGTGGAAGCAGGCTACGCGCCTGAAATCGCCTACTTCGAGTGCCTGCACGAGCTGAAGCTCATCGTCGACCTCATTTACGAGGGCGGCCTCGCCTACATGCGCTACTCCGTCTCCGACACGGCCGAGTACGGCGACTACTCGCGCGGCAACCGCGTTGTGACCGACGCGACGCGCGCCGAAATGAAAAAGATCCTCGCCGAAATTCAGCAGGGTAAGTTTGCTGAAGAATGGATGAGCGAGAACAAGAACGGACGCGGCAAGTTCCTCGCCATGCGCGAGGCGCAACGCGGCCAAAAGATTGAAGTCGTGGGCCGCGAACTGCGCGAGATGATGACCTTCCTCAAGAAGAAGAAGGAAATCGGCATCCCGCAGGATGCGCCTGTTGCCGCCGGTGACTGAACCTTCGGCGCGACTCTGCCGATACTAAGCTAAAGAAATTAGGGCGGTCCCACGCGGGCCGCCCTTCCGTGCATTACGAAACGAGCGGGAATGAAGATCCAAACCTTCGATACGACACTTCGGGACGGCACCCAAGGCGAGGCCGTCAGCTACTCGGTCGACGACAAACTCGTCATCGCGCAGAAGCTCGACGAGTTCGGCATCGACTATATCGAAGGCGGCTGGCCCGGCTCCAATCCGAAAGACAAGGAATTCTTCGCGCGCGCCCGAGAGTTGAAGTTTAATCACGCCAAGCTCTGCGCGTTCGGCGCGACGCACTTCGCCAAATACACCGTCGACAAGGACCCGAGCGTTCTGGAACTCGCGACAGCGGGAACGCCGGCCGTTTCGATCTTCGGCAAGACGTGGGACCTCCACGTTACGCGCGCGCTCGGCATCACACTCGAACGCAACCTTGAGTTGATCCGCGATACCGTGGCGTTTCTCAAATCGCACGGCAAAGAGCTTATCTACGACGCCGAGCATTTCTTCGATGGCTACAAGGCGAACTCCGATTACGCTCTGCAAACCCTGCAGGCCGCAAATGACTCCGGCGCCGACGTGCTTTGCCTGTGCGACACCAACGGCGGTACACTGCCGCACGAGATCACTGAGATCGTCACCACGGTTCGCGCCCGGTTCCCGAACGCCACCATCGGCATCCACACACACAACGATTCTGATGTCGCCGTCGCCAACACGCTCGCCGCGGTCGCGGTGGGCGCAACGCACGTACAGGGCTGCATGAACGGCTACGGCGAACGCTGCGGTAACGCCAACCTTGCCTCGGTCATGTCCAATCTTGAACTGAAACTTGGGCACGAGACGATTGGCCGCGAAAAGCTCGCCTCGCTTTCCGCCATCTGCCGCTTCATCGCCGATCTCGCCAACCTTCCGCTGCGAAACGATCAGGCATTCGTCGGCCACTCGGCTTTCGCGCACAAGGGCGGCGTGCATGTCTCGGCCGTGCTAAAAGACAGCCGTACCTACGAACACATCCAACCGGAGCTGGTCGGCAACCGCCAGCGCGTTCTGCTCAGCGACATGTCCGGCCGCGGGAACGTCATCTACAAGCTCAAGGAAAAGGGCTTGGCCGACCGCCTTAGCGAAGACGCCCGCCGCGAGCTGCTCGAACGCATCAAGCACCTCGAATATCTCGGCTATGAACTCGAAGCCGCCGAAGGCACGTTCGAACTGCTCGTTCGCGAAGCTCTTCACCCCAATGTTCAATTTTTTGAGGTCATCAACCTCGAAGTGAACAACAAGATCACGCAGGGCAAGCACTCGATCACTACGGCCACCGTGAACATCAAGGCGCAGGATGGCGTGCACTCAGCAACGGCATCGGGCCATGGCCCCGTACACGCCCTCGACGTCTGCCTCCGGCAGTGCCTGTCCACGCTTTACCCGCAGATAATGAACGTGCGGCTCACTGACTACAAGGTCCGGGTGCTCGATCAAAAAAAGGGCACCGCCGCCAAGGTGCGCGTGCTCGTGGAGTGGAGCGACAACAAGCGCTCCTGGGCCACGGTCGGCGTCTCCGACAATGTCATCGAAGCCTCCTGGCTCGCCATGCTCGATGCGATTCGCCTCGAGCTTATGCGCATCACCGAGCATGACGAAATGCTCGACAAAGCCGTCGAAGACTACTGCTGGGGTGTATAGCGTACGCCGGTGCGCGGGAACAATTCGCGCCTAATTGCGTAGTCTGTTGCATGATCATTCGCTTCGCGCTCAGCGCGATCGTTGTTTCCTCGTTGTCCCTGTGTTGGTGCGCCGGAATCAGGCGCCTGGACGGCTCGAACATCACCGAGGCCGAGGCCGGGGCGTTCGCAGTGAGCACTCTGGCATCCGCTCACGTGAAGGGCGCTCAGATTGCTTATCTCGACAGCGGGAAGCTCGTATGGAGCTATGCCTACGGCGTACGCCGCGACACGCCGCAGCTTCCCATGGATCGCGAAACCACTACCTGGGCCGCTTCCGTCACCAAGGGCGTTTTCGCGACCTACGTCATGCAGTTGGTAGAACGCGGCGAGTTCTCGCTCGACACTCCCGTGGCAAAGCAGTTGCCGAAGCGGCTCGATCTATTCGAGGCCTACGCAAAGACTGCTACGTTGCTCGTGAACGAACCCGCCTGGCCGCGCGTCACGCCGCGCATGTTGCTCGCGCACACCTCCGGCCTGCTGAACTTCCCCTTCCTTGAACCGGACGGCAAGCTGCACTTGCACTTCGAGCCGGGTACCCAATTCAGCTATTCGGGCGAAGGCATCAATTTGGTTCAGTTCGTCATCGAACAGCAGAAGGGCCGAACGCTGGACCAGTTGATGCAGGAGGCCCTCTTCACGCCGCTTCAAATGACACGCACCGGCATCATTTTCCGTAAGGAGTTCGCGGATAACGCCGCCGACCGGTTCGGCGACGATGGCCAGTTCCTCTCGCAAACCAAGCGATTCCCTGCCCGCGGCGCAGGTTCCATGACGACCAGCGCCGAGGACCTTGCACGCTTTGCCGCCGCGCTATTCGAGGGAAAGATTCTCAAGCCCAAAACGATGCGTGAGATGTTGCGACCATTCATCCAGATCCGCACGCGCCAACAATTCGGTTCGAAGCCCGACGATCCACCCGGAGCCGAAGCGACCGCCACGGGACTCGCTTACGGCATGGGCTGGGGCTTGCTGACGAAGACCCCATACGGCCCGGCATTCTTCAAGGAGGGCCACGGCGACGGAGCACAAAATTACATGATCTGCTTCGAGCGCCGACGGGCATGCATGATCCTGCTCACCAACAGCGACAACGGCGAACGCGCGTTTCGTCCGTTGCTCGAGAAAATCATGGGCAACACGGTCACACCCTGGGAGTGGGAAGGCTACCACTAGCCCGCATATCTCACCAGAACCGAGGGGCGGGGGGCCAAGTGTCAATCGAGG
>JBDTVQ010000218.1:0-11462 GCA_040007195.1 Acidobacteriota bacterium
GTTGTCTCATTCCAGAGCCGGATCACCGGCCGCGAGACATCGTGCTCATATCCCAACGCGCTCAGGCTTGCGGTGCTCAGCAAAAGCGCCACGCTTGCCGCTGTTGGCTCGAGTCCGATCCACACCGCTGCCAGTGTCCGCAGAAAGTGCCCACTGGAAAAGATCAGTACGTCGCCGTCCACAGAGCGCGCCCGACGCACAACATTTTCCGCACGGGCCTTCACTTGCGCCACCGATTCACCACCGGGACACCCGTCCCGAAACAGGCGCCAATCGGGACGCTCTCGACGGATTTCGACACTCCGCAAGCCCTCATATTTGCCGTAGTCCCACTCCACCAAATCGTGATCGACTTCCGCGACGCCCCCATATCCAGCCAGTGCGCACGTTTTGCTGGCGCGTTGCAAGGGGCTGGTGTACACCTTCGCGAACCTGAGTCCCGACAACCGTTCGCCCAACTCCAGCGCGCTGCGTTCACCCGCCGTCGTGAGGGGCAGGTCCGTGAGGCCGGTGTGCTGGCCGCTGATAGTCCAAGCCGTTTCGCCGTGCCTGGCGAGATAGATGACAGGAAGTGATTCACCCATAGGTTAAGTGCCCGATACTTTCCTTTCTACTCTAAAGCGGATGCCCGATTTCGTGCGATCCGGCTCGGAGGCGGCGGATGGACGGTCTGCAATGACTCCTCTTTAAGGCGACGGCGGTGTAAGCGCCGACGGGCCCGCGGGGCCCAACTGAAGCGCTGGTTTGATGCCGGTTCGGCAATCCCAAGTTTTCTTCCGACCGAACCTGGGATAGGCTACAGGCTCGTAGAAGAATCCCAATGAATGCACTTCCAAAAAGCTCGTTGCGCCAACGATTGCGCGCAGGCGAGTTCGTCCTCGGCACGTTTCTCGAAATCGCCTCGCCCGCGCTGGTGGAGATTCTAGGACTCGCCGGATTTGATTTCCTCATTATCGACCGTGAACACGGGAGCATCGATATCGAGGCCTGCGAGGGCCTGATCCGAGCCGCGCAGTGCGCGGGCATCGAACCCATCGTGCGTGTTGCCGAGAATCACCCGGTGCTTGTGCGCCAGCCTCTCGACATGGGCGCGGCGGGCGTGCAGGTGCCGCAGATCGGGTCGCAGGCTGATGCATTACAAGTGGTGAAGTCAGCCATGTTTGCACCCGAGGGCGAACGTGGACTACAGCCGTTTGTGCGAGGCGCAAGCTATCGCGCCATCGACCCCGCCGCCTTTATGGCGAACGCGAATCGCGATTCGGTAGTGGTCGTTCACATTGAGGGCGAAAGCGGCGCGTCGAACTTGGACGCAATTCTCCAGGTGGAACGAATCGACGTGATTTTTATCGGGCCGTACGACTTGTCGCAATCGCTCGGCGTGCCCGGACAGGTACACCATCCAAGAGTGGAAAAGCGGGTCGGCGAGATCGCCGCCATGGCGCATGGGTCCGGGAAGTGCGTCGGCATGTTCTGCGATAATCCATCGAGTGTGGCGAATTGGCGCTCGATGGGCATCACATACGCCGCGCTGAGCATCGACGCGACAATTTTTCTCAATGCCTGCCGCGGCCTGGTGAATGAAGTGAAGGAGCACTCCTAGTGCAGTTAACGAAGGTGGCGATTATCGGATCGGGAAACATCGGTACCGATCTTCTGGTGAAGGTGAAACGGAATTCCAAGTGCCTCGAAATGGGCGCGTTCGTGGGAATCGACCCGGATTCGGATGGGCTCGCATTTGCGCGGCGGTTGGGTGTGCCCACAACACACGACGGAATCGACGGATTGCTCGCCATGCCGGAGTTCGCCGATATCCGCATTGTATTTGACGCGACGTCCGCGAAGGCGCACAAGCGCCATGACGAGATTCTTCGCAAGCATGGCAAGCAAATTATCGACCTGACGCCGGCATCGATCGGACCCTTTGTCGTGCCCGTCGTCAATCTCACGGACCACGTTGCCGCGCCCAACCTCAGCATGGTGAGCTGCGGCGGACAGGCGACGATTCCCGTGGTCGCCGCGGTGTCGCGCGTCACGCCGGTTCATTACGCCGAAATCGTAGCGTCCATCGCCAGCAAGTCGGCCGGACCCGGCACGCGGGCCAACATCGACGAGTTCACGCAGACTACGGCGCGCGCCATTGAGAGCGTCGGCGGCGCGGCGATGGGCAAAGCGATCATTGTCCTTAACCCTGCCGAACCGCCATTGATCATGCGGGACACTGTGTTCTGCCTTACCGATACCGCCGATGAGTCCGACATCGCGGCGTCCATAGAGCGCATGGTGGCCGAGGTGCAGTCATACGTGCCCGGATACCGCTTGAAACAGGCGGTTCAATTTGAACAGGCCGGTGCGACGCGCAAGGTGAATCTTCCCGGCCGCAAGAATTTTCAAGGCCTCATGACGACGGTGTTTCTGGAAGTCGAAGGGGCGGCGCACTACCTTCCGTCGTATGCCGGCAATCTCGACATCATGACGTCCGCAGCGCTGGCCACCGCAGAACGCCTGGCGGCAGCGTAGGAGTTTGGAATGCAATCGAACAAGATCTTTATCCAGGACGTAACGCTGCGCGATGGCATGCATCCCATCCGCCATCAATACTCCATCGAGCAGGTGGTGGCAATCGCGAAGGCACTCGACGCCGCCAAGGTCGACGCCCTTGAAATCACGCACGGCGACGGGTTGGCGGGATCGAGTTGCACCTATGGCTTCGGCGCACACAGCGACGCCGAATGGATCGCCGCCGTGGCGGAGAATGTCAGTCACGCGCGCGTAACGGCGCTGCTGCTGCCGGGCATCGGTACGGTGGAAGATATTCATGTCGCCTACGAGTCAGGCGCCCGGAGCATTCGCATCGCCACCCATTGTTCGGAGGCCGATGTCGCCAAGCAGCACATTGAGCATGCGCGAACGATGGGCATGGATACGGTTGGCTTCCTGATGATGTCCCACATGTTGCCACCGGCCCTACTGGCGCAACAGGCAAAGCTGATGGAATCCTACGGCGCACATTGCGTTTATGTGGTCGACTCGGCGGGCGCGCTGCTCACGCATGAGGTCGCTGAAAGGTTTCAGGCCTTCGGCGACGTGCTCGACGCGAAGACCGAGCGCGGCATGCATGCCCATCACAATCTGTCGCTTGGCACATCCAATACGATCGCTGCCATTCAGAATGGCGCGACGCGCGTCGACGGCTCGCTCGCAGGTATGGGTGCGGGCGCCGGCAATGCTCCGCTCGAGGCTCTTATCGCCGTTATGAATCGAATGAACATTCCGCATGGCTGTGAACTGTTCCCATTAATGGATGCCGCCGACGATCTGGTCCGGCCGCTTCAGGACCGGCCTGTACGCGTGGATCGCGAAACGTTGTCGCTCGGTTACGCTGGCGTTTATTCCAGCTTCTTGCGCCACGCCGAGGCCGCTTCGAAGCGCTACGGCATCGATACGCGCGAGATCCTGGTGGAACTAGGACGCCGCCGCATGGTGGGCGGCCAGGAAGACATGATCGTAGACGTGGCATTGGATCTGTTGGCGAAGAAGGACTAGGAGCCGGATGAGTTTCCTCAACGCAGTTATTTTGAGTATTGCCGTATTGATTTCGACAGCGGCCGCCGCGCGGGCGCAGGCGCCCGAGGGCCGCGCAACGTTCCTGAGCCGTTGCTCCGGTTGCCACGGCGCCGACGGCAACGGCGGTGAGCACGCGCCTTCGATTCGCCCCAGTCTCGCGGCCAATAACGACGATCAGTTGAAGGAGATCATCCGCAATGGCGTCGCGCGCAAAGGTATGCCGGCATTTCAGCAGATGCCGCAGGCCGAGTTGAATGCTCTGGTCGCATTCATGCGGGCGATTCCTCGCGGACGGCGCGGGTTCGCCCCGGTGAAAATGACGGTGAAGCTTGTGGAAGGTGGCGAACTCGAAGGGCTGGCCACCGCCACAACGGGGCGCGAACTTCAATTGCGCGCGGCCGACGGCAGAATGCATCTGCTGCGCAAGTCGGGCGAGCAGTATCGCGAAGTGACGAGCCAGGCCGACTGGCCCAGCATGCATGGCCAGTTCAGCGGCAATCGTTACACGCCGATGACGCAGATCAATCGCGACAACGTTTCGAACCTGGCCGTCAAGTGGGTGTACGCAGTGCCCAACGCCGGACGTCTGCAAGGCACGCCGCAAGTTTTCGACGGCGTGATGTACGTCACCAACACGAACACAGTCATTGCGCTCGATGCCGGATCGGGCGCGCGGCTTTGGGAATATACGCGGCCACCGACCCAGGGGCTGATTGGCAACGCACGCTCGCCGGGAAACAATCGAAGCGTCTCAGTGGCCGGCGACAAGGTGTTCATGCAAACAGACCATGCGCACCTGTTGGCGTTGAATCGACATACAGGCCAGCTTCTTTGGGATACGGAGATGGCGGACTTCAAGCAGAACTACAACGCAACGGGATCCCTGCTCGCCATTGAGAACCTCGTCGTTGCCGGAACGGCGGGTGGCGAAGAGGGTGTGCGCGGGTTCCTCGCCGCCTATGACCAGCAGACCGGCAAAGAGGTCTGGCGCTTCTGGACAATTCCGGCCCGCGGTGAAAAGGGTTCTGAGACGTGGGATGGGCCCGACATCGATCATGGCGGCGGCCCCACCTGGCTCACCGGAAGCTACGATCCCGAATCAAAAACCGTGTACTGGCCCACGGGCAACGCCGGCCCCGATTTCAATGGCGACAACCGCAAGGGCGACAATCTCTACACCTGCTCCATCCTCGCGCTCGACTTGCTCACCGGCAAACTGAAGTGGCACTTCCAGCCCACGCCGCACGACGAATGGGATTGGGACGCCGTCCAGCCGCTGGTGCTTGTCGACACAAAGTGGCGCGGCGAGCAGAAGAAGCTCCTGCTGCAGGCGAACCGGAACGGATTCCTCTATGTGCTGGACCGCACTGACGGCAAGATGCTGCTGGCTGCGCCGCTGGTGAATAAGCTCACATGGGCTAAAGGAATCGCGCCCGATGGCCGGCCAATCATGAATCCCAATCAGGTGCCAACGCCCGAAGGCACGCTGATTTGCCCCGCCGTGGAAGGCGCCGCGAACTTTTTCTCAACCTCTTTCAATCCCGCCACCCAGCTCTTCTACGTGAACACTCTCGAACGTTGCGCTGTTTATACGCGCCGTCCCAGTGGCGATTGGAAAGGTGGGCGCGGCTACGGCGGAGGCGGTGGGCGGCGCGACCCGAACGACCAGCCGCGCAAAATTCTGCGCGCCTTCAACATCGAGACCGGCAAGCCCGTGTGGGAGCTTCCGCAAGAGGGCCCTGGCGACACCTGGGCCGGAACTCTCTCTACGGCTGGCGGCCTGGTGATTTTTGGCGACGACGGCGGCGAACTGGCCGCGGCCGATGCGTCCACCGGACGCCGCCTGTGGAGTTTCCCGTTCACAGAAAACCTCCATACTTCGCCCATGACATACATGTTCGACAACAAGCAATACGTGTCGATCGTCAACGGCAGCATCGTCTACGTGTTCGGACTGCTGTAACGTCGCGGCTGCGGTAGCATCTTGAGATGCGAACGCTGGCGTGGCTCCTTACCCTTTCGATTGCGGTTTCCGTGGCGGCGCACGCCGAAGAATATGTGCACGGGCCCGATTCGCAGCGGCAGCCCGGCGTTCCGCAAGGCAAAGTCACCAAGTACGAGTGGACCAGCAAGATTTATCCCGGCACGGTGCGCGACTACTGGGTCTACGTTCCCGCGCAGTACAAGCCCGACAAGCCGGCGTGCACGATGGTGTTTCAGGATGGCGCCACTTTCGTCAATGAAAACGGCGCCTTCAAGACCACCATCGTTTTCGACAACCTGATCCACAAAGGCGACATACCGGTTACTATCGCGGTGTTCGTCAACCCGGGTGTGGTTCCCGGCGCCGGACCCAACACGCAGGCGCGATTCAATCGCAGCGCCGAGTACGACGCCGTTGGCCCGCGTTTCCCCACGTTTCTGATTGAGGAAATCCTGCCTGAAGTTGCCAAACTCTACAACCTTTCCACCGATCCAAACGACCGCGCCATCTCCGGTTCCAGTTCCGGCGGCAACGCTTCAATGAATGCCGGATGGACCCGCAGCGACGTGTTTCATCGCGTGCTGAGTTTCATCGGCGGGTACACGAATCTTCGCGGCGATCACATCTATCCGTCGCTCGTGCGGAAGATGGAAACCAAGCCGCTACGCATCTTTCTACAGGACGGCCTGCAGGATGTGAACGTCTACAGCAACTACGAATTGGGCCTCGCGCTGGAGCATGCCGGATACGACTACAAATTGGTGATCGGCACGGGCGCGCACGACAGCAAGCATAGTTCCTCGATCCTGCCGGACGCCCTGCGCTGGCTTTGGCGCGACTATCCGAAACCCATCGCGAAACCCACGGGCGGCTCGCGGCACTTCATCACGAACAACGTCGTTCTCGATTCCGATCCCGATTGGCAAATCGTCAGCCAGGGGCACAAGTTCGCCGAAGATCCCGCCGTGGACGCAACCGGCAACGTCTATTTCAGCGACGCACCGAACAGCCGTATTCACAAGATCTCGACCGATGGTAAAGTCACCGTGTTTCGCGACAGCACCAGCGAAGCGGGCGGGTTGATGTTTGGTCCGGATGGGCGCCTCTATGCGTGCCAGAACTCGCGGAAGCGAATCGTCTCCTACGCGGCCGATGGCAAAGAATCCGTCGTTGCCGACGGTTTGACCTGTAATGATCTGGCGGTCAGTCCGAATGGCAATATCTATTTCACCGACCCGCAAAACAAACGCGTCTGGCTCATCGACGCCAAACACAACAAGCGGGTAGTCCACGAGGGGATCCTCTTCCCGAACGGAGTGCGCCTTTCGCCCGATCATGCATTCCTGCTGGTCGCCGACACACTGAGCCGGTGGATTTGGTCGTTCTCGATTCAGCCCGACGGTGCGCTCGCGAATAGTGTAGCCTTCATGCGTCTCGAAATTCCGGATGAGGTAGAGAATGGGCCGCTGCGCGCCGGTTCCGACGGTATGACGGTCGATGCCGACGGATTTGTCTACGTGGCCACGAAGCTGGGTATTCAGATTGCCGATCCCATCGGACGCACCGTCGCTATCCTTCGCAACCCCAGCAGTGCCGACCCGTCGAGCGTCGTCTTCGGAGGCGCCGATTTGCAGACGCTCTACGTTACTGCCGGGGACAAGGTCTACCGCCGGCCCATCAAGCGAAAGGGAGTGTTGCCCTGGGTCGCGGTGACGCCACCGAAGCCCAGGCTTTGATCCCCATGAAACTTTTCGCACTGGCAGGTCTTGTTCTCGCGCCGCTGTTGTGCGCGCAAACGGCGCCGCCGGCTCCGGATCCATTTCTCCTCTGGCTGGATGGCATCGCGCAGAAGCAACTCGACCAGCGCGAACAGGCCATCGCCGCAATTCGCGACCGTTACGCGGCCGAACAGCGGAAGTCCTTCGTGCGCGCGAAGCTCATGGAGATCCTCGGCGGCCTGCCCGATTACACCGGTCCGCTGAACGCGCGGCGCACGGGAAAGATTGCCGCCGATGGCTATGTGATCGAGAAGGTGATCTTCGAAAGTCTTCGCGGATTCTATGTCACGGGGAATGTCTACCGCCCCGTTCAGCCCGGCCGATACCCAGGTGTTCTCATTCCCATTGGACACACGCAGGAAGGTAAGCCGGAAGGACAGGTTCTCGCGGCGAACCTCGCAAAGAAGGGATTTGTCGCGTTCGCGTTTGATCCCATCGGCCAAGGCGAGCGCGAGCAGGATTACATCGAGCAACTGGGCCGTCCACTGTCCGGCGGCGCGGGCAACGAGCATCTCGAACTGGGTGCGCGCAGCCTGCTGTTGGGCCAAAGCGTCGCTCGCTATTTCATCCACGACGCACGCCGGTCGCTCGACTATCTCATCAGCCGTCCCGACGTGGATCCGGATCGCCTCGGCGTTACGGGCTGTTCCGGCGGCGGCTGCATCACCACTTACCTCGCCGCGCTGGATCCGCGCATTAAAGCCGCGGCCCCTGCCTGCTACATCCAAACGTTTCGAAAACTGTTCACAGGTCCCACCGCGGATTCAGAGATGAGCCTGCCCGCGTTCCTCGCCAATGGCCTGGACATTGCCGATTTCGTCGAGCTTCCATCGCCCCTTCCCTGGCTCCTGCTGGCAACCACGGAGGACTACTTCACGCCCGATGGCGCACGGCCCGTGTATGAGGAAGCCCGCCGCTGGTACCGCCTCTACGATGCCGAGGATCGCGTGCAGTTCTTCGTTGGCAACGGTCCACACGGCACGCCCAAGGAATCGCGCGAAGCCATCTATGCGTGGATGATTCGCTGGCTGAAGGACGGTCGCGGCGATGCAACCGACCAGCCCGTGAAGCAGTACACGAATATTGAGCTTCGTGTAACGTCCACCGGTCATGTTTCCAATGAACAAGGCAGCCGGGCGCTGCACCAGATCATCCGCGAAGAGATGCCGGCCCGGCGCGATCCTCGCACCGTCGAGGAGTTAGAGGCCGAGTTGGTGCGGCTTGGTGTGCCGTCAAAGGGCACTGCACCGGATGTCCAATTGGGCGAGGAGTCTCGTGGACAGGGCTTTCGCGTGCAACAGGTTTCCTTCGAGGTGGAACCCGGCGTGCCCATCGCCGCGAAGCTCTACCTGCCAAACGGCGGCGGGCGGAAGAAGGCCGTCGTTGTTGTGGAGGACAAGCGCCTGCCTGTTCCGCTGCATGTCACCCGCAGCCAGTCGACGGCGGCAATCTCCGAAGCGTTCGTGCGAGCAGGAAGCATTGTGCTGGAACTGGAGCCACGCGATTCACCCGCCGCAAATGACGGACGTCCATTTCTCGGCAATTGGACCACGAATGAGCGCGTCGACCTGATCGGCCGGAATCTCGCCGCCATGCGCGCCCACGATATCCTGCGCGGCGTGGATCTTCTGGCCTCCCGGCCCGATGTGGATGCTGCGTCGATTCGCGGTTACGCGCGGGGCGTGAAGGGCGTATGGATGCTGCTGGCTGCCGCGGCCGATCCCCGGCTGACGCGCCTCTGGCTCGACCGTACACCGGCCAGCCTGCTCATGCTCTACGACGGAGCGATGACGAACAATTTGTTCGACGCGATGATTCCCGGCTTCGCGCGGCACTGGGATTTCGCCGATCTTCAGAAGGCGATGAACCCGCGCCCCGTGCTCTGGACAGACCCAACCAACTGGATGAATCGCGTCGTCGATGCCGGCCCGGCGTTCCGTTACCGCTACGTGGGTGAACCAGACGCCGCCTACGTGGAAGAATTCCTCCGCTGACGTCTAGTTGTTGCGGAAGTTCGCCGCGGGCGCGTCCCACTTACCGGTGTAGACCTTGAGCTTCGGCTTGGCCGCACCCAGAATGGCGACTCCCTTTTCCGTAACCGAAGTCCCTTTCAGATCCACCTCTTTGAGCGCAGGATAACCGGCGAGCACACTCATGGCGTCGTCGCCCACACGGTCGCAGCCCTGCAGCTTCAGCTTCTCCAGCTTCGGATAAGCCTTCATTCGCGCCAGCCAGCGCGCCGTCACGCTCATCATGCTTACCGTCGCAAACCGCGTACCTTCGATGCCCACACCCAGCGACGTGCACCCGAAGCGCAACTCTCGCAGGTCCTTCAGCGTCATCAGCGCATCAAGGCCTGCATCGGACATGCTGAGTGTCCAGACGTTCGAATCCGTTCCCTGCCTGCCGTTCAAATCGAGATACGTGAGGCCTGGCAACTGTCGAAGCGCCTGAAGGCCCGCATCGCCCAGCTCATTGCCGCCCATGGTCAGTTCCTTCAGATTGACGAGCGAACTCAATCTATCCAGGCCCACGTCAGTCACCATCGCCGAACCGATGTCGAGTGACTCGATGGTCGTGATGCCGGCAATGTGTTCCAGTGTGGTGTCGCTGATTTTCGTGCCGTGAACGCTGAGCCGCTTCAGCTTCTTCCAATTCTTAATTGCGGCCAGCCCTTCGTCGGTAACATATTCGGCGAAGCGCAGATTCAGGTCGACGATGCCCGGCGCGTTCTTCAACTCCTGCATGCCCTGATCGGTGATGTGCGTCAGGGACAAGTCGAGCTGCGTGAGCTGCGGGAAACGCAATAGCTTTCGCAAATCCGTATCGGTAACCCACGTCGCCCGCAGGTCGACTCCGGTCACGCGCCCGGCGGTGTCTCGCGTCACCACTCCGCCCAAATCTTCAATCCACGCCGCGTCGCCCGAGGTGTTCCGCTCGGCCCCGCCCGCAAGCCCGGCGAACAGCAGCAAAGAAGCGAATCCAACACGTGCCCTCATGTCATTTACTCCTTCGACTCGGAAGCGAAGAGTCGCGGTCGAATACGATTTCGCACGCTGGCAGCGAAGCCTTCAATTCCGCCACGCCCTTTTCCGTCACAAACGTGTGATAGAGGTTCAACGACTTCAATCCGGCCATCGATTTCAACACCGCCGCGCCGGCATCGGTAATCCCCGTCGAGTCCATACTCAGTTCGCGTACCTTGGCGAGGCTTTGCAATGCGTCCATTCCCTTGTCGTCCACCGACGTGTAATCCAATTTCACGACGCTCAGATTTTTCAACTCCGCAAGCGCGGCAAGGCCGCTGTTTCCAGCTCTCGTGCGGAACATTTCGATCCTCTCCAACTTTTGCAGCGGCTTCAACTCGACCAACCCCTCATCGGTGAAGCGCGTGAAATTCAGATATAGCTCGCGCAGTTCCGTGAACGCGGCGATTTGCTTGAGCCCGCCATCGCCAATGTCGGTGCCGGTGAGATCCAACACACGCAGCTTTGTGAGGCCAGCCAATTGTTTGAATCCGCTGTCGGTGATGTCGGAGTGGCTTAACTTCAGATGCTCGAGAGAGGTCATTTTGCCGATGTGCGCGAGAATTTCATCATCAATGTGCGCGCCGCCTAACGATAGCTCCCGCAGATCGCTGAGACCTTTCAGTACGTCGAAATTTCGCCCCTCCACCAACGTCCCGTCGAGCCTGAGCACCTGCAGACCACGCAGTTCCGCCAGCTTTGGCAGCCCCGCGTCCGAGACAGTGGTCAGGCTGAGGTCGAGCTCCTTCAGCCCACTCAAGCCAGCCAGCGAACTCAACCCAAGATCGCCCACCTGCGTCACTTGCAGATCCAACCGTTCGAGCCCGGTGAGTTTGGAGAGGTGAGACAGTTGCGCGTCGCTTACAGCGGTCGTCGAAAGGTCGATCGCCTTGATTCGCTCGCCACGGAAATCGGCATGTCCGCCCAGGGCCTCCACCCACGCGCCAATAGCCTTTTCGTTATCGCCGGCTGGACGCTCCGCGCCTTTGCCTTTTTGCCGAATGGACGCCGCGCCCACGAACTGCACCTTCGCCGCCGGTAGCGACGCCCGCAGCGAGTCGACTCCATTCGGCGTCACCCGGCTGTAGCGAAGGTCGATGTCGGATAGTT
>JBDTVQ010000219.1:0-11457 GCA_040007195.1 Acidobacteriota bacterium
CTCTACCCAAAGGCTTTGTCAATCTGGACGAACGCGTTAGCCGGACAGCAGTGATGATGAATAATGACAACGTCAGTTCAAATTTGACGGCTGCACTTGAAGCAGCCAATATGCATGAAGTAGGGGGTACATTGTTTATTCCGTTGGCGGCCAACTGGGCGCAAGTGCGAATTCGGCATGATTCGCAGTCAATCGAAATGCGCCAACTTGACCAGGAGCGTAACGAATTTCCGGACGCGCGTTCAGAGTGGAGCCAGGGCATTAGCGACAACGCGATACTTGAGTGGCAACAAAGAAATTCCCCGGTATGGGTTTGGTTGCTAGCGCGTGGGTTCGACGAGGTCGCCTGGACGCGACGTACGCTGGGACTGGAATAGCGCGCCTACCTCGCCCAGGCGCCCGCCTCCTCCATAAAATCGCAACTCCTGGCCGCGCTCCCGCCGTCCAACCAACAGCGGCCCGCCAAACCCGCCATGGTAAAATAAGCGTCGTGGGTATTGGCGGCATCTTGCGGCGGTTATTTCTATGGGAGTTCCCTCGTGGAAGTCGCGGCTACGACATCGTCGTCATCCTCATTCTGGGGTTCATCTTCTTAACTCCGCGCGAAGTCTTTCGCGATCAGCCACGCCCAAAAAACGTCGCCCTTCTCCCCACCCAGCATGGCGACGGCAAGTTTTTCATCGAACCGGCCCTGCTCGAGCAGTTCCCTCCACAGGAACGCATGAAAGAGGCCGAACGGCTCGTCCACTCCCAGACCGAAGGCCGCAACCGCACCTTGAGAAGCCTCGATCCCATCTACGACGACGAGCACGAGCTCAAGGGCTACCTCGCCTCCACCGCGCCGTAAGCGCCGCCCGCTAACACGTCCGGGAGCTTTCCATGAACCATCACGCCCGCACCGCATTCATACTTTCCACCTTCGCGGCCGCGTTCGCGCTTCCCGCCGCGGCCCAATCGCCCTCCGCCGTTCTCGCCCGCCTGGACTCCACCTCCGCCGGATTCAAATCCGCCACCGCCAACATTGAGCGCATCACCCACACCGCCATCATCAACGAGAGCCTCACCGAAACCGGCTCGCTGCGCATGCTGCGCAACAAAGGCGCCGTTCAGCTCTATCTCGAATTCACCAAGCCCGACGCCAAAACCTACGCCTTCCGCGACCGAAAGGCCGAAGTCTACTTCCCCAAAATCCAAACCGTCCAGGAATATGATGTCGGCAAGCAGAAGGGCCTGGTCGAACAGTTCATCCTCCTCGGCTTCGGCACCTCGGGCAAGGAACTCTCGAAGAACTACGACGTGAAGTTCATCGCCGAAGAAACCGTCGGCACGCAAAAGGCCTCGCGCCTGGAGCTTACTCCCAAGTCCGCTAAGACCCGCGAGTACTTCACCAAGGTCGAGCTCTGGATCAACGCCGAAGGCCGCACCGTCCGCCAGAAGTTCTATCAACCCTCGGGCGACACCACCGCCGTCACCTACTCCAACCTTGTCTGGAATCCGCCCTTGACACCCGACGCGCTCTCGCTGACACTTCCTGCAGGCGTTAAGAGGGAGTACCCGCAACGGTGAGCACGCAGGTGCACGACCAATCAGCCCCCACGGCCAGCAAAAAATCGTACGGAAGCCGTCTCGGATTCCTCGATTGGGCGCGCGGATGTGCCGCCCTCATCATGCTCCAGGGGCACATCTTCCACTCGTTCACGGGAACGTCCCTGCGCCAGGGCTCCATCTACAATCTCTCCCAATTCTTTGGCGGCATGCCCCCGGCCATTTTCCTTTTCCTCACGGGCTGCACCTTCTCGTTTCTCATGAATTCCAACGAGAAGAAGGGCATTGCTCCCTGGGCCAGCGTGCGCACCTGCCTCAGACGCTCCGGCTATCTGTGGGCGCTCGCCTTCGCCTTCCGCTTCCAGCTCTGGCTATTCGGCCAACCGTCGAGCCCCTGGACGGACCTGTTCAAAGTCGACATCCTCAATTGCATGGGGATCACCCTGACTTTCGCCAGCCTGATGGCCCTGTGGACCACACGCCAGCGCGTCACCCGCGGCGCTCTCATCGGCCTCATCGTCGCCGCTCTGTCGCCGCTCGTCACCGCGCACGACTGGTCCGCCGTGCCCCACTACATCCGTTCCTACTTCGTCCCCGATTACCTCCAGTTCAGCTTCTTTCCCTGGGGCGCCTTCGTGCCCTTCGGCATCGCCTTCGGCAGCATCCTCCGCCTCATCGATCACCACCACCTCGACCGCTTCCTCGAGTGGAGCTGCCTCGCCGGCTTCGGCCTCATCATCGGCGGCCAGTACTTCGGCCAGTTGCCCTACTCGGTCTACACCAAGAGCGAGTTCTGGCTGGATAGCCCGGCGCTCATCTCCGTTAAACTCGGCGTCGTACTGCTCCTGATTGCCGTCGCTTACTTGTGGAACGAATACGGCCTGCACGGCCGCTTCAGCTGGCTGAAACTCGTCGGCATGCACTCGCTGCTCATCTATTGGGTGCACACCGAGATTGTCTACGGCCGCTGGTTCTGGATGTGGAAAGAAAACCTGGACATGCGCGGCACCTACACCATGGTCGTCGTCATTACTTCGTTCATGATCTGGCTTTGTTACGCCTGGGAACAGCGCCGGGGCGGACGCCGCACGCCTGCTCTTCCTACCCAGTAGCAATCGTATAATGCAGGCATGAAGGCTCTGGCGATCCTCTTATCCCTCGTTCTCGCCTCTCCCGCCCTTGCGCCCGCCGCCGTGAACAGGCTTCAAAGCAGGAGTGCCCCGGTAAGCGCTCCGGCTGCCACCCCAGCGCCGCAGCCTCTCACTGAAGACGAAGCCAACGAACTCCGCCAACGAGACGAACAGCCCGGCAAGGAAGTGGCCGGCGGCGCACTGTCGAATCTGCACCTCACCTACATCGTCATCGCCCTCGCCGCGGCCGTGGTTGTCCTCATCGCGGTCCATTGATGCGGTTCGTCGCCCTCTTCCTTACCCTGGTCTTCTGGCTGGCGGGCACCGCTCTCTGCGATCCCCTTGCCGTACCCTTTGTCCGACAGGAGAAGAATGGTTGCGGAGCCGCCAGCATCGCCATGGTCGCCCGATATTGGAACCGCGACCATGCACCCGCACCCCACGACATCTACGAACGCCTCATCGATCCCAAACATCAGGGCATCGAGTTCGCCGCCATGAAGAGCTATCTCGAAGGGATTGGCTTTCGGGCCTTCACGCTCCGGGGCAAATGGAGCGATCTCAAAACGCACCTCGCCAAAGGCCGCCCGATCATCGTCAGCCTCCAGGAAGGACGCACGAAGCGCCTCCACTTCGCCGTGCTTGCCGGAGTCGAGGAGCAGGCCGTGTGGATGAACGACCCCACGCGCAAGGCCGTCTCCCGCACCGATCGCGCCAAGTTTGAAAAGCAGTGGGAAGGAGCGCATCGCTGGATGCTGCTCGCCACGCCGCGTCCTTGACGGCACTCGCTATAATTCCCCAATGCCGAAGTTCAGCGGCCATGCCCCTGTCCTGCTCGTCAACGACGTCCAGAGGTCCGCGGATTTCTATCGCGACCAGCTCGGCTTTGGATACGACCGCATCTGGGGCGAGCCGCCTTGCTTCGCCATCGTTCGTCGCGACGGCCTTCACATGATGCTCTCTCAGGTCCCCGCAGGCGATCCTGTCGACACGCAGTTCCGTGCCAGCGAAGGGGTTTGGAATGCTTACTTCTGGGTCGACAATGCCAGGGCGCTCCACGACGAATGGGCCGCCGCGGGCGTCACCATTGTCTGCCCGCCCGCCAAAATGATTTACGGCCAGCTCGAATTCACGATCCGCGATCTCGATGGCCACGCCATCGGCATCGGCCAGCCTATCGAAAGCGGCGAATAATGTTCCTCAAACAATACTATTTGGGCTGCCTTGCCCATGCCTCGTACTTGTTGGCCGACGAAGCCAGCGGCACCGCCATCGTCGTCGATCCCCAGCGCGATATTCAGCAATACGTCGCCGATGCCGAGGCCCAGGGCGTTCAGATCCGCCACGTCTTTCTCTCGCACTTCCATGCCGACTTCCTCGCCGGACACCTGGAGCTGCGCGACCGTTGCGGCGCCGATATCCGACTCGGCGTGCGCGCTGCCGCCGAGTACGCCTTCGTTCCCATGAAAGACGGCGACACGCTCGACTTCCCCGGCATGCGCCTACAGATCCTCGAAACGCCGGGGCACACCATAGAGTCGATCTCCATCCTGGTTTACGATCTTGCGAAGAGCCCCTCCGTCCCACACGCCGTTCTGACCGGCGACACGCTGTTCATCGGCGACGTTGGCCGCCCCGACCTGCGCGCCTCGCTCGGCTGGAGCGCGAACGACCTGGCAAGCCATCTCTATGACTCGCTCCACGACAAGCTTCTCGCCCTTCCCGACGAAACGCTCGTCTACCCGGCTCACGGCGCGGGATCTCTTTGCGGCAAGAATATCTCTTCGGACACCGTCTCCATGCTCGGCCAGCAGCGCCAGTTCAACTACGCGCTGCAGCCGATGTCGAAAGAGGAGTTCACCAACATCGTCACCGCCGACCAGCCCGACGCGCCCGCCTACTTCACCTACGATGCGATTCTCAACACGCGCGAACGGCAGACGCTCGATCGTTCGCTCGAACAGGCGCTTCAGCCAGTCGAACTCGACGAGGTGCTGCGCCTGGGCGACGCTTCGGCGCAAATCCTCGATGTGCGCGATGCCGCCGAGTACGCCAAGGGACATCTGGCGGGCTCGATCAACATCGGCCTCGGCGGCCAGTACGCCACATGGGCCGGAACACTGCTCGATCGATCACGCCCGATCGTGATCGTCTCCGAGCCCGGCCGCGAGCAGGAAGCCGCCGTGCGTCTGGGCCGCATCGGTTTCGATCACGTCAAGGGCTTCTTGCGCGATGGAATGGGCGCACTCGCCGAACGCCAGGATCTGGTCTGGGCCACCGAGCGCCTAAGCGCACCGATGCTCGCCGAAGAGCTGTCCGCCGCCGAGCCGCCTCTGATTCTCGACATCCGCAATCCCGGTGAGTGGAACAAGAAACACCTCGCCGATAGCGTCAACATACCGCTCGGCCACCTGCAGGAACGCATCGCCGAAGTTCCGCGCGATCGCCGCGTTGCCGTTCACTGCGCGGGCGGCTACCGCTCGTCCGTCGCCGTCAGCATCCTCAACCAGTACGGCATCACCAACGTCATCGAACTCGCCGGAGGCATCACGGCGTGGGAAGCGGCGAAGTACCCCGTCGACGCCGCCTAAGCTTCGCATAGTCCCGCCAGCGCCTGATCGCGCCCCCGCTCGCGCCTCTGCGAGCCCCCGCTAGCGCTCCATTGCAAACGTGTCACACGCGGACAACTGGCCCGACTGCAGCCCGCGCTGGAACCACTGGGTGCGCTGTTGCGATGACCCGTGCGTGAAGCTTTCGGGGCGCACGCGTCCGGTTGCCATCTTCTGCAGCCGGTCATCGCCAATCGCCGCCGCCGCCCGCATCCCAGCCTCGACATCGCTCTGGTCGATAATCTTTCGCTGCTCGGTGGAATTGGCCCATACACCGGCATAGCAATCGGCCTGCAATTCCAGCCGTACGGACAATGGATTCGCATCCGCCGCGTTTCGCGCCCGCATTCGTTGGACCTGGCCCTCAGTACCCAAAAGGTTCTGCACGTGGTGGCCGATCTCGTGCGCGATCACATATGCCTGGGCAAATTCACCCGGTGCGCCAAACCGATCCCTGAGCTCATCGAAGAAACTCAAATCCAGGTAAACCTTCTGGTCACCCGGACAGTAAAAAGGCCCCGTTGCGCTTTCGGCCTGTCCGCACGCGGAGCTGACCCAGTCGCGGAACAGCACCAGCTTTGCCCGCTGGTACGGTCTGCTTCCCTGAGCGGGGAGTAATTTCTGCCATGTCCCTTGGGCATCGTCGAGAACAAAAGATACGAATTGGACTTCGGTATCTTGATCGCCCACCGGAGCCGACGTAGCCTGGGGCGAGCCTTCGCCCACATCACCGGAGAACAACGTAAACAGGTTGCGGTGGAATAGCAGGCTAAGGACCAAAACGACGAGAAAGCCGCCGATTCCGAGTCCCGGACCTCCTAATCGCATGCCTGAAAACCCACCCCCGCCGCTTCCCCTTCGATCTTCTATGTCGCCACTGACACCGCCTGGTCTCCATTGCATGCCTGTCACGCTGCAATCCGCGGTCCTAATCTCTGCGGGCCGGCCGGAATGATTCAAAAACGCGAATTGCAGCCGGCCGATTGGCGGCGCCCGGCAGTCAGTTGACCAAATGCGGTTACCGCAGCGGCCGCCTCATGCCCAATCGGCTATGAGCCTGTGCATAAGGCATCGGCATGCCGCGTGCTCTGTCCACGTGAGGAGATTTCCATTCCATGCACGGTAAATAATGTAGCGATCTGATGACAAGCGATCTGGCCTGTTGTCTTTCGACGGATATGGCCAACGTGGCCGCTCAGTCGATGAAGAGCCGTAACGTCGGCTCGATGCCGGTCACCGACACTCAGGAGATGAGAAAGTTGGTCGGAATTGTCACCGACCGTGACCTGGCGCTCAAGGTGGTCGGCGAGGGCCTGGACTCCCGCACGACAACTGTTGAAGATGTCATGTCGCGCAACGTCGTGGTCTGCAAGACCGAAGACGATTGGCAGCTGGCCCTCGATGCAATGGCCAAACACCAGATACGCCGCATTCCCGTGGTCGACGATGAGGGTCGCCTTTCGGGCATTATCGCCCAGGCGGATGTAGCAACGCGGATCGAGAAACCCGAAGCCACCGGCAAGGTGGTCGAACAGATTTCCCGGTAGCCTGCGGTGCCACGCCCGGCCGCTCGGCAGGATCGCCGTCTGGTCCGTCCGCGCCTTCGGCAACTGGCGTCGTACAGCCGAGGTGAAAATCACAGCGATCGTGCCCATTCGGGCTCTCTGTCACGAGAAATGCAGCGGAGCCTCGTAACCACAGTGCGGGCGGCCGATTCCCCTCAGTCCACGCGTTTGCGGTGAATGCAATATTTACAAATCCGCGCGTAAGATTCTCAACATCTCACCGCGCTCAAAGAGCCATTCGAGAAGTCCCCGCCGTTGCGCAACCGGCGTTTCAACGGCTTAGCATGCCCCTGCACGCTGGTCCTCAAAATGCTAAGAGGGGAGAATGCAAGATGTTCGTCCACGGCTTTCCGAACAGGCAAAGCCTCCTCGTTCTGCGCTGATGGTCGCTTGTCTCCGAGAGAGATACCTCTACTGCGAGAAAAGGGCCCGAGACTATCTTTTTCGTGCCGCTGAAAACATTATCAACAGTGGCCACGCCGATTCGCCCCCGCTGCTCCACCGCCTCATCCGCTCTTCCGCGGAACAGGCCCGGGCCGAAGCTCAAAAGAATGGCTACGACTATTTCAGTTGGGAAGTCGGCGCGAAAACCACTGTCAATGCCATGCTCCAGGCCGGAGCCCTGCTGACGCACGGGAATCATACCATTCCCTCCGATATCACGGCGCGCGGACGGCCCGTCGTCGCTCTGCTGCCCGGCTTCCGCGATTGCACCGAATCCTACCTGATCGAAGTCCTCATCCGTGAGTTGGGGGACATCGCCGTACGCGACCACATTGCCCTAGCCCACGCCCTTTTCCGGCAGTTCGATTCCACCATCCCCATGGAAGCCTTGGAAGACCGTGTGGCGATTCTGCTTGCGGGTCTCCACTCCAGCGTTGTACTCACCGGAGATGGCACGTACACGCATCGACAACAGCTCGATGCGCTCGCTGCTGTCTCCATGTAACGTCCATTTTCACGTCCCTGTTCCGTCCTCATTTCGGCCTCTCTCGTCCGTTTCCCGTCTGCTTCCCGTCCTGTCCAGCCCACTGAGGCCACGCCTCGAAACAGAACAGGAGAACTTTCAATGAACACTCGTCTCTTCGCAGCGGCCGCCTGCACCGGCGCCCTGCACATGCTTCTCGCCGCGGGAAATAACACGCCCGTAACGGTCCAAGTCGATTCCGGCAACGTGCAATTCGATTCGGCCACCAATTTTTCCGCCGTGTCGGTACACGGAAAATCCGGCGCCCTGAAAGCCACCGTTCAGGCACACCAGTCCGGGGAAGAAGTGGTACTCGAACAGGTGAAGGCATGGCTTCCCGTGAAGGCGCTCACCACCGGCATGGGCCTTCGCGATGAGCACATGCGCAAATACATCTTCACCACGGCCGACGGCGCGATGCCCGACCTCCGCTTCACGGGTGAAAACCTCCACTGCCCCGCGCAGATGGGCCGCGAAACCACCTGCCCCGTTAACGGCACGCTCTCCGTGCGCGGCGTCGAGCGCCCCTTCTCCCTCACCCTCAAAGTCAAACAGGAGCGCAGCGCGCCATCGCAGTTCAAGGTCTCCGGCGGCGCCTCACTCAAGCTGAGCGACTACGGCATTGAACGCCCCTCGCAACTGGGCGTGAAGACTGAGGACGAAGTGCAGCTCCATCTTGAATTCACCGCCCGCGAAACGCCCCTGTCGGCGCGCGTGGAGGCCACGAAGTGAAGCTCCTGATCCGAATCGTCCTCTGCGCGGCGTCCGTGGCTTCGGCCTGGGCGCTGCCCACCATGATCCGGCTCGGTTATCCGAACTGCGTGTCCTGCCATTATTCGCCCCAGGGCGGCGGTCCGCTGAACACCTATGGCCGGGGCATCGATCAGGCTCAAAGCTTTCAGGGCGGCGACTACAAGCCTTCGGACAACCCCGTCGTTCGCATCCTCAGTTGGCAGGGCCGCATCCGCCAGGATGTGCGCTGGCTGCCGGTGGACGGAATCAGCGGCTCCACCAACCAGCCCATGACCAACCGGTTCCGCAACCGGTTCATGTACCGCAACGTCACCGAGCTGGGCCGGGGCTTCCGCGCCACCGCCGTCGTGCTCGCCGAAAACACGGCCGCACCCCGGCCGAGCAAAACCTACGACCCGGCCATCACTCCGGGCATGGCAAAGATCAGCACCGCGCTTGTGCAATATCGGCCCAGGGAGGGAATCGAGTTCGCCGCCGGCCGCGACCTGCTGCCCACCGGCCTGCTGCTTCCCGACCAAAGCTCCTACATCCGCGCGCGCAATCGCGGCGGCTACTACGACACACCCACCCAGGTGAAGATGTTCCTCTGGGGCAAGCGATACCAGATCGTCCCGTACGGCTTCGGACCGGGCGGACACGAAATCGTCGCCTTTCGCGAATCGGGCGGCGGCGCGCTTGCTGAGTTCGACGTTGCCGGCAACCAGCGCATGGTGGTCGGCGTCAACGCCCTGCACGGCTCCGCCACGGCCGGAAACCGCCGCCTCGTGGGAGCCTACGCACGTCTCGGCTTTGGAAAGTGGGGAATTTTTGCCGAGCACGACGTCACAGATCGAACACTCTCGGCGCAGTCTTTACTCGCACCAGGTTCCGGCGGGCAATTCATCACCGGGCCGTCCCCCTCTGGGCTGTCCGCCTTTCGCCAGCAGACGAGCTACGGACAGGGCTTCTACGCGATTCGCGAATGGCTGGTCGCGTCGCTCATCGCCGAACGCCTGCGCGTGGCCACGCCCTATCGGGAGAGCCTCAACGCGGGAAAATTCGAAATCGGCGCACGCCTCAACAGCATGCTCACCATCGGCGTTAACTTCCGCATGCAGCAGAACACGATCACCCACGCCTGGTCGCCTTCGGCCGGCATACAGTTGGCCATGAAGACCGTCTACTGAAGTGGGCTGCCTCTAACGCGTGACGCCCGGCCGCTCGGCCCCTGAACGTTTCATGTAGGGGCCCGAGCTGCCGTTCGGCAGAATCGTCGTCTGATCCGTCCGCGCCATCGACAACTGGTCCGACGTCATCTCTCGCGCGCCCTGCAAATTGGCATCGCGGAAATCGGCCGCCAGCAGCTGTGCCCCTTGAAACCGCGCACCCTGCAATTGCGCTCCGCAAAAGTCCGTGCCGCCCAGCTTCGTACTGCGGAAATCGGCGCTCTTAAGCTTCGTTCTCGTGAACTGCGCCCGGCTCATATCCGATCCCTGGCAGTTCACCCGCGCCATCTCGGCTTGGCTGAAGTCGCAATCGGTGAACGATCCACTGGCCATGTTCGCCTCGTCCATCTGCGCCTGGAAAAACCGGCACAATTGCGCCCGCACGCGGTACAACTGCGCTTTGTTCAGGTTCGCCCCGCTCAGATTCGTGCTGTACAGCCGCGCTTGATGAAACGCCACGGCCGACATCTGAGCCATCGTCAAATCGCACTGCGTCAGAGTCGCCCCCTGCAGCCGCGCCTCCCCCATGTTGGCATTCGCCATGCGGCAGTTGCCCATCTTCGCCTCGCTCAGATTGGTCCCCAGCATCCAGGCGTCTTCGAAGTTCGATTCGTCCAGCACCGCTTCGCTCAGATCCGCCCGGCTCAACGTCGACCGCCGGAAATCGGAGCGCTGCAATTCGGCTTCCGACAGATCCGCTCCGCTCAGGTCCGCCTCGAGCCATGTGCCGCCCGGCATCACCGCTCGCGCAAGCTTCGCCCCCGGCAGCGACAGCCCCGTGAAGTTCCCGTCGGCGACCGTCATCTGCACACCATCGCGCCGGTTCCCTTCCAGCCACAAACCGTGAATTTCCACGCGCCGCGCCCACCGCGCCACCAGCGCCGGCAGTTCACCGGCGATCCGCTCGTCAAACTCCTTGGCCAGTTCCTCCTGCGCCAACTCCACTTCCTGTTGCCGAAAGATGTTCAAAGGGGTACTCCTTTCTTCTCCTGTCTTATCGGAGCGGGAACGGGATGCATGAAGGAAGCGTTCTCGGAGGATCGCCGTACCACCTGGGTCGTAGGACGCCGTGGCCTGGTAGTGCGCTAATTGTTGGTTGATGGCTAAGGTGTTGGCGTCCTGAGGAGATTTGCTGGATGAGGATTGACCGGACGCGGCCTGGACAAGTAGCAAGCGACTTCTCCATATACCGGACCGCTGACAGCTTCCGGGGTTAAATGTGAGATGTCCTCAAAATCACCAAGTTTGCTGCTCCACTCGCCAGATTCAAGCTGGATGGCTGCGTGAGTGGGGGTAGTCTTGCCCGTTAAATCACGAATCCCGAAGATGGCAATCTTCTCAATTCCCGGTTCGAACGTTGAACCTACGCAGAGATTAAACCCAAGGGTCCCGTAAGCCAGAATGAATGCATCTAGCGTTTCTTCGCGCGGAACGCTGATAGGCCACCAGCCAATCCCTTGATTGTCTGGCCACCATTTTCGTACAACCTCACCAGCAGCCCAAGCGATGCAATTGTATCGCCGGGTGCGGCTGCTGGTGATTGCGTGGTTAGATGAATCCAAGTTTGGGAATTCCGACGGATGCCAGCTACCCAACGTATCCTTCCCTCTCCGCCCATTCAATCCAAGACTGCGCCATCTTGACGAAGTCGCCACGGTCCTCATCGTGGACGGGATTCGCTCC
>JBDTVQ010000220.1:0-11381 GCA_040007195.1 Acidobacteriota bacterium
TAGCCGATACGCGCTATTTTCGAGGTCGAGCGGCGGATAAGCCCGGGTGTTGTTGCCGGCAACGTACTCGAAGGCGGCGACGGCCTGAGGTGACGTGAAGGACATGCGGACCCAGCCCGTAATTGCACGGCCGCGGTCCGTGGCGACCGGAACATCGATGCCGAGACGATTGCCGCCCTTCGGCACATCGAATTGCCATCCCACCGCCACCAGCGTGTAGCCCTGATGCAGCAAAGATCCGTCGCCAAACTCCGCTTCGGTAGTGAAGTCGCCGCCGCGAGCGCCACGGCTGAACACGGCAAGCAGAGACCTGGCTCCGCGATTGACGACATCGAACAACACCACACCATTGCCCGACTTCGGATCTTTGGGTTTAAGGATCGCGAGGTCGGACGAGAACTCAACGAGACCGCGCGCATTCCGCGGCGCTTTGTCGAGGTCCGCGATGCGTCGGTTGGCCGGCACCGAGGGATCCACCGCGAAGTAGACCCGGCCCGAGAGTTTCTCGTAAACGCCGGCCGCGCCCCACGTCTTGCCCGCAAGCACGTCTTCGCGAGACTGAATCTCAATCCGCGTCACTTCCGCCCGCGCCGCAGACGACCCGAGAAACGCCGGGAAGAAGACCAGCGCCGCGAGGCGCCAGTGGCTTAAGGATCGCGGACGCATGTGGATCCCCGGCTTCTCGCGGTCTGTTGAAAGACGTGTTAGGCGATAACCAGCGACGCCTTAGGGAGCCTTGTAACGAAACTCCTGACCCACCATCTTGGCTGGATCCGCACCCGGCTTCGGCTTGAACTTCACCACGCGGCCGTTAAAGACTTCGGCGACGTAGAGGTTGCCTTCCTGATCTACGGTGAACTGGTGCGGACCCGCGAACTGACCGATCTGAGGCCCCGGGCCGCCCCAACCGTACTTGAAGTTGCCGTTGAGGTCGTATTTCAAGAAGCGCTGAGTGCCGCCATCCGCCACCCACAGCGTCTGATCCGCGGTGATCATGTGGTAGTACGGCGACGAGCGCAGGCCGAGACGGAACTGATCGAGGAACTTGCCGTTCTCGTCGAACACCTGAATGCGGTGATTGCCGCGGTCGGCGATGAAGAGACGACGGTCTTTGCTGATCGAGATGGCATGAACGGTGTTGAATTCGTTGGGCTGCGGATTGTTGGGGTCCTTCGTCGCGGTGCCCCAGTCCTTGACGAACGTGCCGTCCTTGGTGAACTTAGCCACCCGCACGCCGCCATAACCGTCGGTGATGAAGAACGTGCCGTCGGGCAGCCAGTCGATGTCGGTAGGACGGTCAAAGAGCTTGCCCGCATCCCGACCCCGCTGGCCGCGGGTGCCGAGGCTCATGACCAGCTTGCCGTCGTAGGTGAACTTGTAAATCATGTGCAGCTGATCGTCGATGACCCAGACGTGTTTGTCCTTGTCGTACGGGTTCATCTTGATCTTGTGGGGGCCGCGCGCGCAGGGGCCTTCGAAGAGCGCATCGTGCTGCGGCCAGTACTGAACTTCCTTGCCGTCGCGGTCGACCACGAAGAGCACGTGGTGCATGCGACGCTCCCAGCCGCGCTTGGCCACGGGTTCGCAGGTCGCGCTGAGACCATCGGGGTTGCCGGTGGCATTGCCGCGATTAGCGGTGCGCACGGAATAGTTGGGGTCGCCCGAGGGCTGACCCAGCATGCCGTAGGGCGTCCATGGTTTGGCGTTTTCGGGAAGGGGGAGCTCGCCGCGCTGCGCGATCCAGATGCGGTCGGGCGTCTCCGCGAAGACCGCACCCATCGAGCCCCAGGTCCAGCCGGCATGCTTCACGCCATCGGGGCCGTCCTGAAGGGGTTTGGGCCAGTCCTGGACGAATTCGTAGGGACCGAACTCTTCCTGGCCGCCGCGTTCCTGAGCAGGTTTCTGCTGGGGGAACGCCGAAGGCGACAGCATCAGGGAGGCCGAAGCCACCGAGAGACCTAGAAATGCGAGACGCCAAGTGCGTGGCTGCATCGGTCACGTCCTTCCTGTTAGGAGAACCCCGGCCCGGTTCTACGGTTAGGCGGAGGGTAAGTGGATTCGCGCTCGCCTGTCAAGAATTTCTCATGACGTCAATCCAAAAAACTCCCGGTGCGCCTCCGGCGCCAGACCGGACTCAAACAAAAAACGCCCCGGCAAACGGGGCGTTGAACGACATACGATGTTGCGCGGCTTGCTACTTCGCTGCAGGAGCCTTGGCGGCAACCGCGGCGGGCGGTTTTGGGATAACGGGCTTGGCGCCCGTGTACTCAAGCACGAATAATCCGGTACCGACTCGGTCTGTCGCGTACGCGAGACCGCGATGGTCGATCGTCACGTCGTTGATCTGAATCGCGGTCTTCTGCTCCGGGGACATCGGATGCGACCATTTGTTGATCTTCGGAATGTAGTACCCAATCTCACGCAGATTGTATGGGTCGGAGAGATCGAGGACGCGGACGCCCGCATTGAAATAGGCGATCCACGCGATGCGGTTCTCGTGACGGTTCAGGCGTCCGTTGATGAATTCCGCATGCTGGTGTGGGCCGAAACGACCTCCTTTCTTGCAAAAATCTCCTACAGGGACCTCGAACTGCGATACCTGAATCGGGTGCGTCTCATTCGTTACATCGAACATATACGCGCGCGTACGGATGCCGACCGGACACGGAGCCATATCGGCGGCGCCTCCCGCCTCATCCGTCATGAACATGTACTTGCGCGGCAACGCGTCGGGACCGAAGTTGGGCAGGTAGTCATAAGTGATGGGCGTGAGCGTGTGGGGTCCGCGATTCGGCGGATTCGTGTCAAGCGACCAGACCAGCTTCGGATTCGCTTTGTCGGAGATATCCCAGGCGCCCATCAAGCCGCTCGCGTTGCGGAACCCGATGTACATGCGGTTGTTCGCCTCATCGACGATCGGGTGATGCACATACTGCCCTTGATACAGCGCCTTGTCTTCCGTGTCCTTCATGCCGGGCAACCACGCGCGCCCGACAAACTTGGGCTGAGCCGGATTCCTAAGGTCCCAGATGTGAAGAAGCGTGTTGCGGAAGCCAGGCTCGCCGGAGCTCGTGTAGTAGTACCCCGAGTCCTCGGACCAATACCCTTTGTGCGCTCGGATGATGAACGGCCCGCCGCAGCCCGGTCCGCATGAATCGGGCGGCGTCCCCTTGATCTCGGACACCAGCTTGATGGCTTTGGGGTTAGTCGCTCGGTCCGTGATATCGAAGACCTCGAAGCGGAAGTTGGTGCCGTCGTCGGCGCTTCGGACGAGGTAGTCGCGGCCGGTTCCGTCATGTTTATAGTCGTACACGACGGATACCGAGCGATGATTCGCGCTGGCCGACCCGGGGATATGCCACTTCAAGGTCGGCTTCGAAGGGTCGGTGATGTCGATCAACGATGTGCCGTTGATCTCCATCTTGCCGGTAATGGGATTCATCAACGCCTCGTTGACGCCGCCCGCGTCATCGCCGGGCGTCGGCGCCGAACGGTTGTTTGGCTGATGGCCGACGTAGACCCAGTTGCCGTTCGCTTTGTCGGATCGAGTCGTCACCTGCAACGACTGACGACCCTGCAAATCGTTGTATCCCACAAGTCGGACGTTCTTTGCTCCGTCGGATCTCGGGTCTCCCGCAGACTTTGCGGGAGCCTTCGCGGGTGCTTGTGCCGCGCTTGCCACGGGCAGTCCGGCCGCGATTAACAGAATCATCAGGAGTCCAAATCGGAGGACCGACTTTGTAACGGGCGTGGACGTCTTATCCGGACTCTTCCTGCTCATCGTGTAACTCCTCGACTGGCTTGATTGGGATTGGGTTCGCACTGGTGATCCGATTCAGTTTCGATCCAAAGCGAACGTGTCACGCTGCGGATCACGACTATACGCCGGAAACAATCGCACAAATCCAAAAAAAATCCTCTCCGTTCGTGCGGCAATGCCATACTCCCGGGAAATTGAAGAGCCGAAGCGAGCACAGTCTGTCAGTCGAGGTAGCTCATCGAGGAATCGACAAACCAGCGGATCATTCCGCAAACAGATCGCTCCCATGCTGGATCGGCATCATGGAAGCCACAGGAAACTCGGCTCAGGGTCACGGTTCCAGACGCTTCATTCCCAATATTTCAGTTCACCTAGTGATGAGAGGTAGACATGGCAAGTACCAGAGTCCCTTCGGTTGTTCGGTGGAGTTCTTCAACAGGCTTGCTTCTACTTTGCCTGACCGCATGCACCAAGGGTCCGGGCGCTCCGCTTCCAGCGGCCGCCAGCGCAGCGACTCCGACTGGCGACGACGCCGAGAACGTGCGACTCGTCGGCTACAACGACATGCAGGGGCGATACGCCCTTGAGGTGACCACGAAATCGGATCCGGCCAACGGGAACTGGGTCTATGTGGGCAATGTTTCAAGCGGTCAGGGTGAGCATGGCCTCTTCAACCCCATCACCAAGCAGACGGAATTCAACGGCACGTCGATCCTCGAGATCTCGGATCCTGCGAATCCCAGATACGTATGGCACATTCCGAATCCAGTAAGTGCGGCGTCGCGATCGGTGTCGGTGGTCTACGACTTCGGCCCAGAAAAACGCGACTATCTGATACGCAGCGTCGAAGCAAAAGATCGGCTGAAGTTCCAGGTTTTCGATATCACGGATCGCGGCACCGAACCATCGAAGATTTCGCTGGTGTCGGAGATCGTCGGCACGCCTCCGAACTCGTGCGGACCCGGCTGTGGAGGCAGGATCATTAATGCTCCGAAGCCTCCGGAGGGGGCGGGTTATCCCGTGCCGCGTGCGCACAAGGGATATTGGTCTCAGAAGTCCGGGCGCTACTACGCCAGCGCCAACGAACCGGGCTTTCGCTCAACCCTGCTGTTGATCTGGGATCTGAACGATCCCAAGAATCCCAAGTTCGTCGGGCGTGGCTGGCTGCCCGGGCAGAAACTGGGAGAGGCGGGCTTCCAGGACCAATACCTTCATCACCCCATCGTGGACGAGCCGCACAACCGGGTCTACGGCGGATTTCGCGACGGCAGCGGGCAATTGGCTGCCTGGGACATCACCGACCCCGCGAAACCAAAGATCGTCTGGTCGTTCGACACGTCCCCTCCGGGCCGTGGCCCGCACACAGTTTCTCCAATCGACTATGCGACCGTACCCAACTTCGACGGATCGAGCCTTCCGCGAAAATATGCATTCGTAACCGACGAACTCGGCGGTGAGTGCGAACCAGGCGCAGTGAAGAGCAAGTCCTACATGTTCGACATCACCCATGAAAGCAACGTCATGCCGGTTGCGACGTATCAGGTTCCCGTGGGCGACTTCTGCAAGCGAGGAGGGGCGTTTGGCCCCCATCAACATGCTGAGTACGTGAATGGCGAGCTGAATCCATTTACCGACAAGCTCGCTTGGGTCGCATACCTAAACGCTGGAGTGCGTGTGGTTGACCTGGCAGATCCATATCATCTGCGCGAGGTCGGCCACTACATCCCGAAGGGTAACGTGCCGAACGCCGCTCCCGTCCAACTCACCGATACCGACATCGATCATCGGGGCCTTGTGTATTCATCCGATCGGTCGTCGGGAAGCTGCCTGACCGCGGACGGAAGTCCCGTTGCGATCCCCGGTGGGGCGCCTTGCCGGGGAACGGGGCTTTACGTCTTCGAATACATCGGAGCGAAGGCTCCCGCCGTCACCTCGCCCCGTTGATCAATCCGCCTCAACGAAGCCGTTCGTTGACTCGAATGGCGGGCAGGGTTTTATTGGTTTTGGTGGCTTTGCTGGCGATAGCGTCGCCATGTTTCGCACAGGCTCCTCAGGCCGCCGCCCCAACGCCTGAACCGGCGATTCGTCGGTGGTTCGAGATCCAGAACTTCATGGTCTATTCGCGCTACCGCTATATCGAGTCGAGCGCTGATGTCGTCACTTCGAATGACGTGCAATACAAAGAGGCTTTCCGCGCTCGGTTCAATGCCGATGCGAAAAAGCGCTACACGCTGCATGTCGGGTTCTTCAGCGGAAGCAGCTTCACCAGCACGTGGAACTATACGGGCCTCGGCATCAACGATGCCGACTACCACAACTATCACGTCAAGCAACTGTTCGTCGCTGCGGCGCCTGTTGCTGGCTTGGAACTTCAGGCCGGCGGGCTCTACATCATTCGCGGCGAGAGCACCGACCAGACGAGCTACGACGAGGACGGCTACCTGGTTGGAGAACGTGTAAGCCTGCGCCGGCCTAAGCAGTTGTATCTCGACGAGCTGTCAGTGACCCGGGCGGCGCTTGGCGGACCCGACGCGCAGGGCCGGTGGGGCACCTCCAGTACACCTAGCCTGTTTGACCGATGGGATGGATTGGGCCATCAACAGTACACGCAACTCCTCGCAGCGAAGCGATTCACACCGATCGTCGCGACCTCGGTCGACTACACACGGGCTTCCGGCGTCGATACCGTGCGGGCGGCCGTGTCACTGCGATTCAAACCTCATGCACTCCTCAGCTCGGTTCGGGGTGAGCTGTATAGACGGGTGAATGGCGTGACCGCGGGCGGATTCGCAGTGACGGTCGAAAAAACGGCGGCGAAGGGCCTGAGGCTTCAGGGCGGCTACGCCACCATCGACGAGCGATATGGCAATCTGAACGCAGATCGCACTCAACGCGGGAAGAGACTCTTCGCGACGGCAAACATCGTGATTCGCGGTGCCTTAAGCGCCTCCTTGTTTGCCACTCGCGCCTTCGACTCGCCCTTCGCGGTGTCAAACCGAACACGATTCGACGCTGTCATACAGTACGACGTTCTCGCGGCGCTTCGGTCAACGGGAAAGTTCTAACCTCACCTACGAACTTGGCCCCACGAACTTCCCGGTCACGGGGCCAGAGATCCTGTGCGTTCTAGTACCCCACGCCCTTCAACTGATCCAGCACGGTCTTTGCTTTTTCGGCGTACTGTCCGGCTGGATCCAGCTCCACAACTTTCTGCATATCGACCTTGGCTTCGGGCAGCCTATTCTCCCGGACATACGACATCCCGCGCCAATAGTAGGCGTCGCTCATCTTTTCATCCTTGGCAATCGCCTTTGAGAGGTATGCAATGGCATTAGCCATGTCCGAGGCGCGGAGAAAAGCAACGCCAATGTTGAAGTAGCCGTCGGAGCTCTTTACTGCCGCGTCGTCGATTGCAGCAAGGAACGTCATTCCCTGCTCGGTGAGGCCGGCGTCCAGAGCGGCCTGGGCCGCGGCGAATCGCAGTTCCGTGCGGGTCGGATCGCCAGCGATGGATTTCTCCAGATATTCGATCGCCTTGGCGGGATTTTTTTCGCCAACGTAGGTGCGGGCCAGCTTGGAATAGACCTGAGCGCCGAGCTCTGGCTTCAAGGCGAGCACCTTCTCGTAGTTTTCGCGCGCTACAGTCCAGTTTTGAGCCGCGAACGCTTCATCGCCCATTTTGATCGCTGCCACCAGTTCCGGCGGCGGACCTTGAAGTTTGTCGAGCGTTACGTTTACGGGAGGTTGTCGGAGTTGATCGTTTGGTACGTTGACCACTATTGCCCTACCGCCAAACCCGGGGGCGCTCACTTCAATCTTCCAATCGCAGCCTGTGAGCCCCAGATAGGACCACTTACCCTTCTTGTCTGCGGTCACGGTTGGCCCACCGCCATGCGCCGTGCATTCGAACTTTACGCTTGCATCTGGAACAGGCTTCCCCTCCGCATCAACCACTTTCCCTTCCAATCGACCGATACCCTTCCAAGCCTGGGCCTGCGCCGGAGTGGGGAGCACGACCGGTGCGAGGAAGAGAACGAGCAACAACCCTTGTTTCATGTCTGTGATTCCAATCATCGATATTCGGCCTTGAAATGAAGTGTCAGGGAGGAAGCTCCAAAACAATGTGAGGTGCAACCGACGAGACCCGTCAACAAACTCGGGCCGCGGATGGCCGCGGCCCGAGAGCTGGCTGCTGCTCTTTGGGGCTCGGGGCTAGAACCGAAGGAGCAATGCGAGCTGAGCGGCACGAGGGGTTTGCGGATTCGTGTATGTTAGATAGCTCGCCGGGTTGTAGACCCGGTTCGGGCCTGTGCGCGCGTACTCGGTGTAGTCGCCGGCGTTGAGGAGGTTGTAAACGTCGAGTGACCCCTCGATATTGCGACCGTGGCCCAGGTTGATTTTCTTGCCAAACTTGACGCCCAACGTATGAACGTCGGGGGCACGAACCTGCCCGTCGGCCCTCGTTGCCCCCAGGAACCGGATGCGAGTGTTCAGGGGGTTCGGCTGGGTGACCCCGGTTGACGACCTCACCGTCGCAGGACCAAAGGCGCTAACCTGGGGATCCGACGACGCCAACTGAACAATGGGAGGTCCCTGCCACGTACCGGCAATGATTGTGTACGTGCCCGCAACTACGACTCCGTGCGGCGCGTTCCAGGTCGCCGCCAGGCGAATCGAGTAGGGGTTCCACATCGGATTGTTAGTCAAGGCGGTGGTGGTCGCCAGGCTGTTCTGATCCTGTACGCCATCCGTGCGCCAGATGAGTTTGTTGTTGGCGAATGCGTCCGGGCTTATGAATCTCGCGGGGTCTGTGGGATTCCACGTACCCTGAAGCTTTGCCCACTGTCGGTGTAGCGCGACCATCGCCTGAAAGCCGTGGGTCATGTTCTTGGTCAAGGTCATCTGGAGCGCCCGATAGTTCACAGTGCTCCACGTGTTGTTGGTCAACCGGTAGACAAGACCCGCGTTTGGGTCGACCCGTCCGAAGCCGCCGAACGGCTGTCCTGCCGCCGTCGGGTAAATCCCATTGATGTCAGTCTGCGCATACTGCAGGTGATTTATCTTCACGATGCCAGCGACATCAACCGCGATCTGTCCGGGGAACTGCTTCCGGAAACCAAGCGTGTATTCGTCGAAGTTCGGTTGGCGGAGATCCGGATCGAACTGAGCAGTGGCGGTTGCGGCGGTCTTGGCCGGTGTCACAAACTGAGTTTCGAAGACGCCGTCACCGTTGAGGTCGTAGGTGTCTAGCAGCCCAGAAGAGTCGTTTCCGCCGAAGGAAGCGACCGGATGACGGGTGCCCATCAACTGTTGATGAATGCGGACGTAGCCACCGCGCAGAACGTTGTGGGCATCCTCGGTGAGGAGATAGGAAAACCCAAATCGGGGCGCAATCTCGGTGCTGTGCTGGCGCGTGAGGTTGCGAAGCAGATCGAAACGCTTTACGAAATCGACTCGGAGCCCGTAGGTCGCGGTCAAACGATCCGTCGGCCTCCAGGTATCCTGGCCGTAGACGCCAATGTCGCTGTCCTTGCCTGACTGGTCGACCTTTTCAAGTCCACCGGTCACATACTGACGATGGAAAGGGACCGAAGTCGCGGCGGAGATAGAGCCCGGATTGGCCATCCGGCGCTCCTCAAGCACGAAGCCTCCATTTAGGTAATTGATCGTCTTCTCGTACATGTTACGAGGCATGGCCAGAAAACCCGTCTTGAACTCGTGAGATCCGACCCAGCCGTTTTTGAACCACGTCAAGTCGCCGCGTAGCATCAGCATCGAGGATGTATCCAGGTCGTAACACGTAGTGCATGCGGTCGACACCCAGTTGCCACCTCTAGCGAGCAGCCCGGACCCAAGCAGGCTGCCCTGGTTTGGCGACGCCGACAAGTGATAGTTGATCGTTGGACTATTGCGGTCGCCTCCGTCGTAAGAGTCCAAGCTGTTGCCTCCCTTGGCGTTGTAGCTCGCCGTGAAGGTCGTCGTAACTCCGCCACCAAATACGGAAGTCAACTTTGCACCGTACATGGGTCCCCCGGTGGAAAGCACTTCAACCTGTTGAAAGTCTTCAGCCCCTACAACGTTGAGCTTCAACCGATCTGCCTGGTAAATGAGCGCAAGATTGTGACTGCCGTTGAGCTTCGCGGTGACCTTGGCCCACGGCTGAAAGCCCTTCAGCGTGTTGCCTGCAGCGATATCCTTGTCAGGAAAGAGGGAATTGAGAGTGTTGACCTGATCGGGCGACCGGCCCGTACCGCTGAAGTTATCGGAGTACCGGGCCGCGATGAAGAAATCAATCTTGTCCTTTTTGATCGGTCCGCCCAAGGAGAAGTCATACTGATGAACCTGGCGGGTGGCCGGACTGCCCGTTCCCACGTTGTTCGAGTTCCACGAATTGGGCTGCCAGTTGATCCCCGCCGAGCCCTTGTAGACGTTGCCGCCTGTTTTGCTCACCATATTGATGACGAGACCGTAGCCCATCGGTGAGGCCGCGTCGACTCCGCCGGTCTTGACCTCGGTATCCTGGATCGCCTCAGAACTCAGACCTACACGGTTGATGTTGAAGTCGTTGTAGTTCCCGGCGTACATACCTTCCATCAAGGTAACAGCGTCTCGGTGCTCGACCGCGTTACCGAAGTAGTTCTGCCTGCCGCTTCCATCGTTGTGCGGCCGGGAGACGACTCCAGGCGTCATCATCAGGAAATCGCTCCAGTAGTGGCCTTCGATGACTGGCATCGCCTTCTGGAACTCCGCGTCAATGTTGAGAACGTTGCTTGGGCGCGACACCTCGAGCATCGGCGATGACCCCTCCACGGTGATCTCCTCCGAGGCGCCCCCGAGCTTCATTTCGACGTCAACCTGAAAGTTGGCGCCGGCTCGGAGCAAAACGCCATCCCTGCGATAGGGCGCGAATCCGCTGAGCTCCGCCCTTATCGTGTAGCTTCCCGGCGGCAGGTTGATGAGCCTGAACGCGCCAGTTTTATCGGTGATAGCACTACTCGCGCCCAGGAGACCGGGGGTCGTGGCACTTACCGTGACACCGGGCATGGAACCGCCCTGCTCGTCCTTAACAACGCCGCGCAGGCTCCCCTCTCCCTGGGCCCCGGCATTGGGTGCGAGCGCAAACGCGAGCGCCAGAACAAAAAAAGTCCGGACAGTGGTTTTCCGCATCAACAGCCTCCAAGAATCGGCAGCATCCGCACTCACAGAACATTTACAGGTGCCGTCTGATCGGGTGAACTCCAGGGTCTTCAAGCGTAAGGGCTGCTCAGCACGATGTGCTAGCCGCTCCTCACAGTTATTTAGAAAACAGATAGCAAAACCAGCGATGCCTGTCAAGGATTTCCTTGCAGGTACCCACACCTCGCAAGGGAAGCCTGTCGAGTCGATCGCCGCAGCAGCGGAGGGCTGCTGTCGCTCAGAACTTCAGTCGAAGACCTAACTGCACCCCTCGCGGCTCGCCCACTGAGGTGATTTGGTTGAAGCTGGGCGACGGGTTCTCGGGATAGCTCCCCGTCCCGAAGTTGGCATTCCTGCTCAGGTTGTTTCGGCGACTGGTCAGGTTGAAGACCTCAATGATCGTCTCGAATTCGCTTCGGTCGCTCAGCCGGAAAGCGCGGCTCAG
>JBDTVQ010000221.1:0-11344 GCA_040007195.1 Acidobacteriota bacterium
ACCGAATGACGCAGTTGCCCATGGTCCCTGACGAGCAGCCGCCCGCGCCCGACGCCGGTCACGAGACCGACGCGCTGGTTGCGGACCCGGAGAAGACCGCGGCGCTGCAGCCGGCCATCCACGCCGCGCTCAAGAAGGTCTACGACCCGGAGATCCCGGTCGACATCTTTGAGTTGGGGCTGATCTACGACGTCTTCGTGACCGCTGACGGGGTCGCCGGCATCCGCATGACGCTGACCGCCCCCGCGTGTCCCGCGGCGCAGATCCTGCCCGGGCAGGTGCGTGACGCGGCCAAGAGCGTGGAAGGCGTGGCGCGGAAGGCGCAGGTGATTGAACGGGCTTTGGCGCGGCACCGCGAGGTAGTCGACAAGCGGGACGCTGTCGGAATTCTAGCTGCAGTGGGCGGATTTGAAATCGCAACGATGGCTGGCTTTCTGCTGGGAGCGGCGAGCGTGCGGCTGCCGGTCGTGGTCGATGGGTTCATTTCGTCGTCAGCGGCACTAGCCGCGCATGCGATCGACGGGAAGGTGCTCGACTTTCTTGTCTTCTCGCACCTATCCTCGGAAACGGCTCACCAGCGGCTACTCACCTGGCTGGGCGTGCAGCCGCTGCTCGATCTGGAGCTACGGCTCGGCGAGGGTTCCGGGGCTGCGTTGGCGATGCCTGTGCTTGATGCGGCAATTGCGCTATATTCGCGAATGGCAACGTTCGCTGAAGCAGGTGTGGCGGAGGAGTGATCCGCCGGGTATCCTCAGAACATCCGAAGGAGATTGTACGTATGACCTCACGACGTGAATTTTTCGCGGCCAACGCCGCAGCTTTGCTTGCCAGCACCGTTGCGCGCGCCGACACAAAGACTTATCCCTACAGCGAATTCGAGCAGAAGATAGCCAAGAAGGATTTTCGCGGCATGACGAAAGACGTGCTGCCCACGCCCTGCATGGTGGTCGACATCGATCTCTTCGAAAAGAACTTGAAGACGATGGCCGATTCCGCGAAAAAGTCTCCGATCTTTCTGCGTCCCCACGTGAAAGTTCACAAAAGCGTAGACATCGCCCGGCGTCAACAGGCGCTTGGCGCCATCGGCATTACCGCGGCGACGATCGCCGAGTCCGAGTTGATGTCGGCGGGCGGCATCAAGGGCGTCCTGTGGACGAAGCAGCCGGCGAGCCGCAACAATCTGATGCGCGCAATCGCATTGACGAAGAAAGATCCCAACTTCATGTTCGTCGTGGACGATCCGAAGGTTGCCGACGAAGTGGAAGAGGCGGCAGGCGCGGCGAAGGTAAAGTGCCGCGTGGCGGCTTCGGTGTTCGCCGGGCTGACGCGCCAGGGCATTGCAAATGGACAGCCGGCGCTTGAGCTCGCCCAAAAACTTCATGCGTCGAAAAACATCACGTTCGAAGGATTCATGGCCTATTCCGGCAGCGCTTCGCACACCAAGGGCTTCGCCGCGCGCAAAAAGAAGACTGCCGAGGACCTCGCGGGCGTGAATGAAAGCATGGCCCTGGCGAAGAAAGCCGGGCTCCCGATCAACATCGTCAGCGGGGGGTCGACGGGCACCTACAACATGGACCATGAGAATGGTCTAACCGAGCTCGAATGCGGTTCCTACGTGTTCATGGATTCGATCTACAAGGGTGTGGGCGGTATGAGCGACGATAAAGTCTATACGGATTTTGAGAGCTCCATGTCCGTTTTGACAACCGTCGACAGCAAGCGCCATTCGGGCCAAGTGACCATCGATTATGGCAACAAGGCGATGCTGCAGCCAACGGATCAAGTGAAGGGCATGTCGTGGATGCAGGTGGAACGGCAGGGCGCCGAGTACGGGATTCTGCGGTGGAAGGACGGCGGCGGCGAACTCAAAGTCGGTGACCGTGCGGAGATTTACTGCAGTAACCTCGACATGAGCACGAATTGCTACGACCGCTACTACATCGCCAAGGGAAACGACATTGTCGATGTCTGGCCGATTATGGGACGTAGCGGCGCCGCTCAGCGGTAAAGAACTATCAGCTCATAGTCATTAAAGGGCGGCACCGTGAACTCTACGGTGTCGCTGACTCGTGTCAGCGGGACGACTTTGCCAGACCTTATGGCGCGGGCGCGTGTGAACCTGCCAGAGAGATTCACCCGGAAGGCATCCATCGGCACAGGTTGGAAATAGCCGGTTTGCGACGTGCCGCTGAGGTTGATGAGGTGCAGCAGCGAACGGCCCTTCTCCTTTTGCTCCATAAACGACATCTCAACGAGCGGATGGGCACTGGTTTCAATTTGACGGCGCGGATGGAGAAACCGCACGAGGTCGCGGAAAAGACCGGCATGCGAGGGAAGACTAAGACGGTAGTAGATGGCCGCAAGATTCCAGGGCAGCCAGATCACAGTTCCCTTCCCTATCTCACGCCTAACGATGGCGGGCGTGTCGGTGTCGTGCATATCGATATGCACGAACTCGGGCGGCCCGAACATGGACGGCGGAATGAGCGTGAGTTGCGCGGGCTCGGTGGCGGTCACTTCGGTAAAGGGACCGGTCAGCATCAGCAGATCCGTGTTGCGGAGCGCTTCGAACTTCGCGCGGTCGCGAATGCGGATGTAGCCGCGCAGGTCGGGCGTGGTGCGGACAACGGGGGCAACGTCGAACTCCGGTGGAGTCGCGTCGAGGATCAGAACCTTGCCGCCGGCTTCGGCGTACTGTTTGAGTTCGGGCGGAGCCCAGTTCGTGGCGACGACGAGGTCGTAGTTGCGCTTCCCAAGCCAGTCCATGTTGTCGGACACGGCGAAGGGGATGTGGCCTTCGCTCAACAGGCGAAACGCCCCTCGGTACGATTCTTCGCTATAGGTACGGCCCGTGTTGGCGGGGGCGCCGAGCAGCAACACCCGCGCGGCGCTGGTTTGGCCAATGTAGTATTGCTCGTCGTCGGCTATGCGCTGGAAGATGGGCTTGACGGCTTCGAGCGCCTTTCGATCTTGTAAATCGAGCGTGCCGTTCACTTCAAAGGTCAGCGCGCCGCCGTGAGCGACATTCTGCCACGAGCGCAGCTCAATTTCGCCTGCCGGAACGGTGGCAAAGCGCCACCAGTAGTCGACGAATTGCATATTCAGGTTGACGGCCATCTTGTTTGGCTGGCTATTTCGGGCACGATTGACCCGGTCGCTTGCAGAGTAGGGCCAAAGCGGCAACGGGCGCGCCAGGGCGGTGTTGGACTCCGACATGATCCCGTCGCTAAATTCCTGGATGTAGTTGAAGTAGCCGGCCTTTGGGCGCTTGGCGTGAATAAGATCGCCGATGGCGGCGGCGACTTCGCGCGAAGCCGAAAACATGAACTTGCGATAGTCGTCGTCAGAGGTGTCGGGAACAGGTTTGCCGAACTTCTCTTTGTAGAGACGCTGGCAGGAGTCGCAGTGGCACAGGCCAACGTAGTTGCCGCTGTAGTCGCGCGACTGGTTGCCAAACATATTGAAGAAGAGGCCGTCGACGTCGAACTTCTCGAGGCCTTCGGTGAGGATCTTCATGGCCTGCGAGCGATAGTAGCCGCCGTTGATACAGGTGGAGTAGAGGCCGTTGTAGACCACGGGTTCGCCGCTGCCCTGGCGAAAGAACCATTCGGGATGAGCGTCGAAAACAGCCTTTGACGTTTTGCTGAGGTCGTAACGGCCGACGACGCGAATCTTGCGGGCGTGGGCTTCGCGGACGACGTCGCCGAACATGTCGCGGCCAGGCGGCAGGTCCGGGCTGGGGTAGTGGAATTCAGTTTGCGTCGGATAGTAGGCGACTATGCCTCCCATGCTCATGAGCACTACGTTTGCACGCATGTCGGCGAGCTGTTGCGCGAGCCGCGCGGCATCGAGCGCGGCGTCGGTCTGGCGGAGGTTGGTTTGGACCCATCGGATCGGTTCGGTCATCCACCAACCCGGCCGCGAGGGGGATTGGGCCTGTGCCGCCGCAACCAGGCAGGCGCACAGCGTGAAGGCCTTCATACCAGATCCACCGCAACCACTTCGTGCACACCTATGGGCGGAACGTCGACGCTAACGACGCCTTTCGCGATCCGATGCGCGGCCATTTTTGCGCTCACGAGGAACGTCACCTTACGGACGCGCTTTCCTTCGGGGACGAGGATCCGGACCTGTTGGGGAGGTGAGGGGATGATCTCGCGCACGGGTCCTTTCATCATCATTGGGTTGGTCAGGTTCACCAGGTGTGCGGCAAGCGATTCCTTCTGCTGCCAGAGGGAAACATCGAGGATGCCGCTGCCTTCGACGATGAGCGGCTGCTCCTCGTCGTGGGCCCATGCGACAGCGTTGCGGAGAAGCTGGCCGTGGTCCGGTGCAAGAACCTCCCAGAAAGTCCGATCGAGATCGAAAGGAAAATACACGACTCGGCCGCGGCCACGCTGGCGTATATAGACGCCGGGCGTGTCCGTTCGCGGCACGCGCGCGTAAACCTGTTCCATCGGAAGATCGGGGTAGGACGGCACCAACGTGAGCGGCGTCGAGTCGACTGGCGAAGTGGGCTTCGCGCGAACCCATGCGGCGCCGTTAATGATACGCGTGGCATCTTCAAGGCCGCGGACGAGCGGATGGAATTTACCGGTGCGGGAGTCTTTGTCGATGTTCAGGTAGGAGTTTTGAAGACGGTTGTCGACGGCGCCGTCGAACGATGCACCAAAGAGTGCAGCGAGTCCGAAATCCTTTCGGCGTACGCCCCACTCGTTATAAAGCGACGTTTCGTGCGTGGCTACTAGGTTTCCGCCGCGTTCGACGAATTGCGACAGTTGGCGGCACTGAACATCGGAGAGGGCGGCGATGTTGGGGAGGATGAGCGTGCGATAAGGAGAGAGGTGATCAGCGTCCAGAAGCAGGTCGTGGACCATATCGAACGGGATGCGCGCTTCGATCAGTGCCTGATAGTATCCGAGAGCGTGGTCCTCGACCTTAGCTCGAGCGCGTTCGCCGCCGTAGAAATTGGCCGTCTGCTGCGAATAGACGATGGCGACTCGGGCCAGCGACCGCTCATTGCGAAGGTAGCGCTCGTTCTTATAGTGCCAGCCGTAGATTTCCTCGATGACCTTGATCCAACGGTGATCGATGATTTTGCCGTTGAACTTGGTGAACCACGGCCGGAGATTGTGAGCGATGCCGTCAGCCACCCAGAGCCGTATTTCGCCGGCACTTTGGACAGAATCCTTCCAGCGGTATTGTTCCTCGACGCCCATGCTGAAAATGCCGGCGATGGCTTTGTGGCCGAGAGTAGCGCCGTATTCTTTCCCGTTTTTCCCATTGGTCCAGGGCGGCATCAGTCCCCTGCGGGCCTGGCGGTCGGCAAAGAGTGTGGGCGCAAGTTCGCCGATCGTCTTCATGTCGAGATCGCTCAGAGCGCCGCCCCCGGCGTTTGCAATGAAGCTGGCATTGGGGTTGATCTTCTTAATTTCGGCGTCCCATAGACGCCACAGTTTGAACAGGCGCACCTGGCGCCAAACGATGTACTGGCGGCGCGCTTCGTTCTGCGGGTTTGCCGTGCGGGGGAGGTCGAGGCCGGAATATTTCTTGAAGTTCGCCTGGCAATGCTGGCAGTAACACATGCCGGAGCCGTCCCAGCGATTGCTGAAGATCCCATCGAGCCGGTAGAGCGACATGATCTCGCGGGTCACATCGGTCATGAACTCGAAGTTGTAGGGACCAAGGCCACACGTCACCCAAAGTGCCGGGTCGGCCCAGTGGCGGCGCGGTTTGCCGTTAGCCTCGACAGCAATCCAATCGGGGTGCGCGTCGTAAACATCTTGGTGAGCCGCGTGGGGATCGGTGCGGCCGACGACGTTCATCCCCAACTTTCGGCATCCGGCGACGAGTTCGCCAAAACTGTCGCGGCCGCCGAGATACTTACTGCGATAGTGGAGCGGGACCTTGGTCGGATAGTAGGCCACACATCCACCGGCGGACAGGCAAGCGGCGTCCGAGTGCGTGCGCTTGAAGTAGTCGAGCCAAAAGGCGGGATCGTAGTTGCCGGGATCGTCTTCGACCAGAGTGAGTTGGGCCCAGCGCATGGGGCGACCGTACCAGTTAGCGCTGGCACTGGGCATGGTTTGCGGTGCAGCTGTCGAGGCCAGAGCGAATGCCGATTGCGCAAGGAAGGTCCGGCGCGAGTTCATCGCCCTAGCTAATCACATTTGACACGACCCTTTCCCGGAGCGCTTCCATGCTCATGCCGAATCGACCGAAGTAGCCGGTCTCAGTGGGTGAAACGGTGAGCGAGTGCCCGGTAGGAGCGGCGCTCTCCAGCTTTGTTGACCAGCCTTGTTGCATGGCTGCGCGGCACAATGAAGCAAAGAGACCGGAGTGCGCGAGATGGTCTTCCACAACTATGGCCCGGCCGTAGCGGGCAAAGATGGGCAGGAGCTCCAGGCTTTCGATTGGCGACAGTTTTTGCAGGATCAGAACGCCGGTTTCCGGACACTGTTTCCGCGCTTCTAACAAAGTGGCTGTCGTGGTGCCATAACCTATTAGCAGCGGAGCGCCAGGATTGCCTTCGAGGTGGAAGAAATCGCCTTCCGGCGATTCAGGTAGCGCTGCCGATTTTGCGATGCGAATGTATGCTGGTCGCGCATCGGAGAGCAAGCGCGGCACAAGGCACGCCGCGTAGTTTTTCGACGACGGGCAGTAGATGTCGATATCGCCACCGAGCGCGGAAAGCGCGCCCCAATCATCCAAGATGTGGTGCGTTGGACCGAGCGGCGCGTTGTCCCAACCGGCCGAGGTGCCAAGCAGCACGACTGGGTACCGGTGGAGCAGAACATCGTTTCGAATCTGCTCGAACGCGCGGTGGATCAGGAAGTTCGAAATCGTATAGGCGAACGGACGGAATCCCGCGTTGATGAGTCCGGCGGCGACGCCAATCAGATTTTGCTCGGCAATTCCGACGTTGAGGAAGCGTTTCGGATAGGCCTGTTCGAATCTCTCCACAAGATTTATTCCCATATCGGCGGTAAGGAAAAAGATACGCTCATCTCGCGCCATTGTGTCGAACAGGGTGTCCAGTATGCTGTCTCTCACTTGGAAACCTCCTCGGAAACAGTTTCTCTTGTGGCCCGGTCGAGCGCGGCGAGCGCCTCGGCGAATAGCTTTTCGTCCAAAGACCGGTAGTGCCAGATCGGCTGGTTTTCGGCGAAGGGGATTCCCTGCCCTTTTGTCGTACGGGCAATGAGAACCGAGGGTTGAGCAAGGCTATGGAGCCTTCGCAGGCCGGCAACGAGCGAGCCGGCCTCACCATCAACTTCCTCGACGGCAAAACCCAGGCCGGTGAACGCACGTCCCATCGGCTCCAGATCAATCACTTCGCTGGTCCGGCGGATGCTGGAGATTCCATTGGCATCCACGACTACGGTGAGGTTCGACAGGTTATGGTGCCGCGCGAACATCATGGCCTCCCAATTGGAGCCTTCCTGTAGCTCTCCATCGCCCAGCAGAACATACACTCGGCTGTCGTGGAAACCCCGTGAGCGCAGTCCGAAGGCGCAACCGGCGGCGACCGGCAAGCCGTGGCCGAGTGCGCCAGTAGAATGCTCGACGCTTTGCACAGCGTGACTAGCGTGGCCAGCAAACACAGATCCCTCGCGGCAGTAGTGTTCCCTGGGATCTAGGTCCAGGAGGCCGAAGTGCCAGAGCGTGGCGTACAGGCCCGCGGCGGCATGGCCCTTGCTGAGGAATATCCGGTCGCGGCCGGCGTCCCACGCACGAATGCGGGGCAGGTCGACGAGACTATATATCGCACATAGAATATCGATCACCGACATCGACGGGCCGAGATGAGAGGCGCGCGCGCCGTAGAGCATTTCAACAGTCGTGCGGCGAACGTCAATTGGGGAAACAGTCATATGTACTCAGACTCACCAGTCCTTCCGACCTATCGTTCGGCGTGTGATCGCGGCTGCATGAGGGAGTAGGGAAAGATCTGTTGGGCTATATGTCGTTTGGCGTTGAACGTGCATGCGAGTACACGACGAGCACTATGGTTCAATCGCTCACACAGGAACAACTGAACTTTTGGGACGAGAACGGCTATCTCGTGCTGAAGGGATTCTACGATGTGACACGCGAAATCGTGCCGATTCAGGAGGACGTGCGTCGCGTGATGGGGCTTGTGCGTGGACACGGCGGACTGCGGCAGGCGCATGGGGAGTTTGACGAAGGCTTGGCGGAGATGGCAAGAAATTGCCGTGACGCAGCCGCGGTAGTCTACGACGCGATGAAAAGGCTGCCCACCTATGTGCAACTTACGGCGTCAGCAAAACATGGGGAGATAGCCAGTCACCTGTTGCGCAGCCCGTTCATCGGATTCGCGCCGCGTGGGTATGGAATTCGCCTCGATCATCCCGGCGAAGGCAAATTTTTGACGCAGCTCCATCAGGACTATACGAGCCAGCTGATAAGCCCCAAAGGCGTCGTGTTCTGGAGCCCACTGCGCAGGGTGACGAAGGAGTTGGGGCCAGTGGTGTTGTATCCGGGCTCGCACAGGTTGGGCGTCCAGCGAATTGAAAAATGCGGGGAGGGTTCCTATGGATTACGTCTGCCGAACGATGACGAGCTCCGGCAGCAGTTCACGCCGGTAGCGCCTGAGCCGGACGTTGGCGACGCAGTGGTCATAGACTTCTTACTCCTCCATGAAAGTTCGCCGAACCGCAGCGATCGGACGCGTTGGGCAATGATCTGCCGCTATTTCGATTTCACCGACCCGGTGGGCATCAGTCATGGATGGAAGGGCGGGCTGGCCGAAGGGAATTCATTTGAGAGGATCCATCCGGAACTGACCGAGTGGAAGAGCTAAATGGACCAGCAAGAGATTCTGAAGCGACTTAGCGAAATCAAGTATTGGTATCACCGTATCGAATTGGCACCAGGAGTGGTCACTCCGGGATATGCCCTCGAACCAATTTGGGAAAACACGCGCAAGGTCAGGGCCAAGTTGGACTATCAGAACAAGACGGTTCTCGACATCGCCTCGTTCGATGGGATGTTTTCATTTGAGGCGGAACGGTTGGGCGCTTCGCTCGTAGTAGCCGCTGATTGTCTGTACAAGAGCTTTTCGAACTTTTTGCTTTGCCGCGAAGTGCTGGGAAGCCGGGCTGTGCCGTACTACAACATCTCGCCGTACACGTTGTCCGAGCGGCTGGATGTGTTTTTCGAGGAGAACTACGAGAGCGAACGGATGAACGACCGCCGGTTCGATATCGTGCAGCACCTGGGGTTGCTCTATCATTTGCGCGATCCGATGCTATCGCTCTCTCAAGCAAGGAGCGTGTTGAAACCTGGCGGAAGCTTACTGATCGAGACCGACGTTGTGCTTGACGACAACTCTCCCTCACTTGTCTTTAACGGGCTGCCCAACAAGGCGCGTCTCCGAGACAACTATTCAGTCTGGTGGACTCCGACGATTGCGTGCCTGAAGGAGATGCTCGATGCGACGATGTTCGATGTGGTGGACGAATCCGTGTCGGCCATCGAGTTTCAGACGCCATCGCGGCAATCGGGAATGGTATCGAATGCGGATGGCAAAGCCGCGGCCGTCGAGCATGGATACAAGATGGGCCGGTGTGCGTTGATTGCTCATGCGCGAGAACGGGGCAACTCGAACGAGAAGGTCGAGCGCGAACTGTGCCGGACCTATCGAAATCCTGGACTGGACTTGGCGCGGCTTGGTTGGGGGTAACGAGGCCGTGGGCTAGAGCGTACCCGTAGCGCGCACCACGAAACGCTTCGGCGCCGCACCAATGAAGTCGAAAGGAAAACAGGTGATCAGCGTGAGAGTCGGGGTAGCAGTTTGCCGCAGAACGCTCGTATTGGATGGTTCCACGATCATAGTTTCAGTGACTGTATAGACACGAGGGCCCGCCGGTGTCAGCAGCCGTACTTCGTCGCCCGCTTTGACGCCTCGGAGGTCGCGGAAAAACGTGTCGCGATGTCCCGCTACCCCAACGTTTCCGGCGTCACCCGGCCGTGCCGTCCCTTTAATCCAACCTGCACCCTTGTCCAGATCCGCCGCAGTGCTCGTACCGCGAATGAGGACCGAGAGGCCGAGACGGTCGATCTCGACAATACCCAGGCCAAGCGAAGAAACGGTCGTGCGTGAAGGGGCGATTGGAATCACGTGGGCGCCATTGGCCTGCTTGTCTCCGCGGCCACGCGGGTCGGGTACGGCAAGCAGCGGGACGCCTTGCGTGAGGGTCGCGGCTAGCTCAAACCGGTCGCGGGACTCCATCCACGCCCCCATCAACACAATAGTCGCGACATAAGCGAGCAGGGCAGCACCTGCGCCGGCGACAGCAGCGCCGTAGAAGACGTTCGGACGGATGCGGATGCGCATGGCTATAAAACTCCCGTGGCTTGAATTCGGTACTTCTTCCTGGCTTTGATACGAATGCTTCGCACCGGCGGATGAACGATGTCAACGCTTAGTGAGCGAGTTTCCGTCTTCCCCGGTGGAGGTTCAACGGCCATATATCCGATGACGTAACGAGCGCGAATATCGGCACTCACGCGATCAAAGAATAAGCTAAGTGCTTCCGGGCCTGGGTCCGCGACGGTAAATCCGCCCGTACTCTCTGCAAGGCGTTTGAGGACACCGAGCCCTGAGGAAACGGTTCCGCGAGCGGGCATGCCGACGGTGTAAATCAGCAAATTGGAGGAGTGGATCGCCGCAATGGCATCCTCGAGTGATGCCCTGCTGGCGGTGTCGGCTCCATCGGAGAGAATCACCAGCACACGCCGGGAGAGGCTCCCGCGCCGTGACAGTTCCGCGCCCTTCAGCAACGCATCATACAGCGCGGTTTGGCCATCTGGCCGCGTGGAGGAGATTACATTGGCAACCTCTTGCGGCTTTGTGCCGGCGAGCAATTTTGGTTCGCTTTCGACCAGGATCGACTCGTTGAAAAGCACCAGGAACAGCTCGTCGGCGGGCTGCAGACGCGCGCTGAATTGGGCGACGGCCGAGGAAACCAATTCTTGTTGCGCGCGCATGCTGCGGCTAAAATCCACGAGGAGGCCGACACAAACCTGTTCGGCCCCAGTGGCAAAGTGGGAAATCTGGCGTGGCCGGCCGGATTCTTTTATTTGGAAATTTTGTTTTTCCAGTCCGGCCACGGGAACTCCGTTGGCATCGAGAACGCTTACTTCCAACAGGACCAGATTGCTGGTGGTCCGAAATGCCGCCTGCTGCTCACCTGGCATTTGGGCCGACTGCAAGGAGTACGCTGTGCCGAGTACAGCGGTAGCGGCAAACCAGCGTCGTGAGAGCATGAGCAAAACGGGCCTCCTGTTTCTGAAGGAATCGCGATTCCTAGCTCAATCG
>JBDTVQ010000222.1:0-11305 GCA_040007195.1 Acidobacteriota bacterium
TGGTTGCTTCCGCTACGACTTCCTCGAAGTAGTACATGTCGGTGAACGTCGTGGTGCCGCCGAGCATCATTTCGAGCGCGGCCAAGCGCGTGCCCCAGCGCACGAATTCCGGCGAGACGTTGCGCGCTTCGGCGGGGAAGATGAACTTCTCCAGCCAGTCCTGCAAGCGTAGATCGTCGGCAATGCCGCGAAACAGAGACATGGCCGCATGGGTGTGCGTGTTGATGAGGCCGGGCATCAGGATGGCGTCGGGGCGATCCAACGTTTGCTTTGGTGTAAATCGCTTCGCCATGTCCGCTCGCGTGCCGGCGGCGACAACAGAGTCGCCTTTGATCGCCACCGCGCCATTCTCGATTACCCGGCGCGAAGCATCCATCGGCACAACCCACCGCGCGGATAGCAACCAGTCCACAGGCTCGGCGGCAACTGCGGCGAGAGCGGCAAGAAGGAAGAAGACGAGGCTACGTAAAGAGCTTGTCATGGAAAGGATTTGGAAACAGTTCGGACAGGAGGACCGCGTTGGACTCGCCACGGGAATTGCAAAGGACGACCTCCAACTCTTCACAGTGGTCCCGCAGCACCTGGCGGCAGGCCCCGCAAGGAGGGGTGAGTTGGGGCGAGTCTGCGGCGAGCGCCATGCGGCGGAAGGTCGTTGCCCCTTCGCTGATCGCCTTGAATAGCGCGACGCGTTCGGCACACATCGTCAAACCGTATGACGAGCTTTCGATGTTGCAGCCCGTGAAGATGCGGCCATCGGACGCTTCCAGCGCCGCACCCACCTTGAACTTTGAATAGGGCGCGTGGGCATGCGTGCGCGCGGCGAGTGCCGCGGCGATCAACTCGGCTGCCCCGCTCACGAGCCCATCTCCGGGATGATCGCCTTGAGCAGCCGCACAAAGGTATCGCGCACCTGGCGGCCGGTTTCGAGAACCTCTTCATGCGAAAGCTTCTCAGCCGAGATACCCGCGGCCATATTGGTGACGCACGAGATGGCAAGGCACCGTATGCCCATATGAGTCGCCGCGAGGACTTCGGGAACCGTCGACATGCCCACGAGGTCGGCGCCGATGCGGCCGAAGAAGCGGATCTCGGCAGGCGTTTCGAAGTTGGGACCTTTCAGCGCGAGGTAGACGCCTTCGGGGAGCGCAATGCCAAGCGCCCGGGCCTGGGCTTGTGCACGGGCGCGAAGTTCGGCCGAGTAGGCGTCGGACATGTCGAAAAAGCGCGGGCCGATCGAATTGTCATTCGGGCCGATGCAGGGATTCTCGCCCATCATATTGATATGGTCCGAGACGAGCACTAGGGCGCCTTGCGAGTAGGCGGGGTTAAGGCCGCCGGCAGCGTTGGTGAGCATGAGAGTCTTCACGCCGAGTTTCCCCAACACGCGAACGCCGAAAACCACTTGCTGCGGCGTGTAGCCCTCATAGAGATGAACGCGGCCATTCATGACGGCGATGGGAACACCGGCAACAGTGCCGATCACCAACTCCCCCGCATGCCCGACTGCCGTGGACCGCGGCCATCCAGCGATCTCGTTATAAGGGATGACGACCGGGTTCTCCACCTCGGCCGCAAACCCTCCCAGGCCGGAGCCCAAAATGAGGGCAATCTCGGGAGTAAGAGGCGTTTTGGCGCGGATTGCCTGGGCGGCGTCGGCGAGCATAGGGCGAAAGACCAGTGTAGTGGATAGAATAGAAAGAACGCCCTGGCAGTGGGAAGAAACCCTAGACGCCGGCGCGCCGTCTGACATTCTTACGTTTTGCCGTTTCAGGGAGTTTGTTCCGCGATGCAATTGTTGCGTTTGTGCTTGATAGCCAGTCTGATGCCGTGGGCAGTGTGGTGCGCGGGAGTGATCCCGCAGGCCTCGCCGAAATGGTTTGAGCCCAACCAGGGGCAGTTTGCCGGCGATTCGCTTTTCGTGGCGCGCACGTCCGAGGCCACCGTCGAGGTTCTCAGCGGTGGCTTACGCTACCGCAAGGGCGGCCAGCGGCTCGACATGCATTGGCTCGGTTCTCCTGGCGCCATGGCCGTGGGCCTCGATGCTCTGGGATCGAAGTCACAGTATTTGCGCGGCGATCGCTCGCACTGGAAGCCCAATGTTCCGCACTTCGCCCGCGTACGTTCGCAGGCGGTGTATCCGGGCATCGACGCGGTGTACTACTGGAAGGATGGACGATTCGAGTTCGATTTTCTAGTAGCGCCTCACGCGGATGCCAAGCAGGTTCGCCTAAAGCTGGACGGAGCCCGCGAGGTGCGCCTCGAAAATGGTGAGTTGGTCGCGCAAATGGCCGAAGGGAAGATCGCATTGAAACGCCCGGTGGCCTATCAGATGGCCGGCGTCGTCCGTACTCCGGTATCCGCACGGTATGAACTGCGTGGCGGCGAAGTACGCTTGGCGCTTGGCAAGTACGACCGCACTCGCGAGTTGATCGTGGACCCGGTGGTATTCGGCGGTTATTTCGGCGGAGATGTCCTGGACGGCGCCACAGCGACAGCAGTCGATGGGCGCGGAAACGTGTGGGTAGCCGGATACGCGAAGACGTCGATCGCCGTCACGCCGCCGCTGACCCCCATTCAAGACCTTTCCAACGGCGGCCGCGACGGTTTCCTCGCAAAGTTCGAACCGCAGGCTGACGGCACGATGAAGCTCGCCTACTATTCGTTCTTCGGAGGTACCGGCAACGACGATGTGGCGAAGATGGTAGTGCGCGACGACGGATTCGTCTACCTCGCCGGGACAACCGATTCCATCGACTATCCGACTGCCGGCATCGAGCTGCCCAAGATCGCCATCGACGACGCCACGGTGTTCTCATCGGGTATCGACGCCTTCATCACCGTGCTCAGACCCGAAGACGCGAACGGCGAGTATGTCTGGTACAGCCAGACCTATGGCGGACTGGGCAAGGACGTCGCAAGCGCGCTGGCGGTGGATCGCGACCGCAATGTCTATATCGGCGGCTACACCACGTCTGATAAGCTGCCCGGCATCGCCGCCGAATCGTCGAGCAACCTCCAGGGCTCCGTTCGCGGCGGCTGGGAGGGTTGGCTGATTAAGGTGACTACGACCGCTTCATCGCCGCTCCAGTATGCGACGTTTCTAGGCGGCAACAGCACCGACATCATCACGAGTATGGCAATCGCTCCGGATCAGACGCTGTATCTGACGGGCTACACCGCGTCCACTGATTTTCCTGTCACGGTCGATCAGAGTGGAAAGCCGGACTACACGATCGACCTGTTTCTTGCCCAGGTAGACACCACGCGCTCTGGCCTGGATGTGTTGCGCTTCGCGCGGTTGGCCGGTGGAAGCGCGCTCGATATTCCCCAAGCGATCGCTGTCGATGGACAAAACAGCGTCTGGCTGGCGGGCTATACGACCTCCAGCGATTTCCCGGTCACGGCCGCCTCGTATCGCCGTGAGTTCGCCGGTGAGACCGACGCCTTCCTGCTGCACTTTGATTTGAGCAAGCCCTTGTCGGAGCAAATCACCTATGGAACTTATTTGGGAGCAGGCAACACGGACCTCGCCTATGATCTGGCTCTCATGCCGAACGGCAGAGTCGCATTGACGGGCTATACACTGTCGTCCGATTTCCCGTTCCTGGACAGTAGTACGACAGGGACGGGACAAGCGGTGAACGCTTTCGTGACAGTGCTTGACACCACGCGCGCGGACGACGCGGCCCTGGTGCTGTCGCGGCCCGTAGGCGGCAGTTCGATCGATATCGCAAACAGCATTGCCATCGCCCCCGACGGTGGAATTTATATCGGTGGCCTCAGCAGTTCGCCGGATCTGGCGGTGACCGACGGATCGACGAAAGTGTCGGCCCGCGGCTCCGAGCAGAGCTTCCTGTTTAAGGTGATGACGCCCGCGCCGCCCTCGAACTGACGAAGGCGATTAGAGCGGGTAGCTCAACGTTTCACGCAGCCATTCGCCATTGGTCCGCAGGGCATCCTTTAACTCCGCCATCAAACGGTCCCGCTGCCCATAGAGCCGGTAGCCCTCGCGCGGGCGCAGATAGCCGCGGGCCTTCGGCTCTTCGGCAAACAACTTCTCTTCTCCCACCTCGGCGGCACGCCGTTCGAAAAGCGCACGGTTATCGAGTAGCGCTTTCACGATGAATGGCATGAGCATCGAGTAGTCGGCCTGCACGCTCTCGGTGGCCTCCATGTACGTATCCTTGTCGACCTTGCCCCAGGTGACAGCCTCAGCCGGGAAGCAGGAACTCAGCGAACCATCCGTCACCGGCGACGAAACAATCTGCACGTCAAAGTTGTAGCCGCGCACGTTGGGGAGACCGAGAATCTGACCCAGGGCTGGCTCGGGCTGCAGGTTGAAATTCTTCGGCACGCCGCCGCCGAGAATCAGCGTGGCGAGCGCGTGCACCGGGTTCTCAAACAGGCCCCAATGATGATAGGCGCAGGATTCAAAGACCTCCAGGTGGAGATCAAGGTCGAATGCGTAGGAGTTGAGCAGGCCCGCTTCGCGCATGGCCCACAGCTTCATCGAATTCAGGAAAACGCTGCCGTCACCGGGCGCTCCGACGAAGACGGGAATTGCCAGGCGGTGACAAGTGGACAGCAGCCCGGCGGGCACAGCGCTGCGGGCTTCCTGCGTGGCGTAACGGGCGCCGAGTAAATTACGAAACTCGGGGCCGGACATGCGGCGCTGGAACTCGGGCAGTTGCAACAGGGCGCTAATGAACCGGTCCTGATCCAGGAGCACATCTTCGTCAAAGGCCATGTCGGTGACGCGAATGGTGTGCTCGTCGCGGAGGGCGGCATCATCGCCCCAAATGGGCACTTCATGCACGGGATCGCGGCGGCCGGAGAGCGAGCGGTGGCCGTCGTGGTAACAGACGGCATCGGTGGTGGAGAGGTAGGCGATGTAGCCCGCTTCGAGAAGCGGAATGAGCCATGTCTGATGCTGGCCGCTTACCGTGACGGGCCCGGCGATGGCAACCGTGAGGGGACAGCCCAGGCCGATAGCGGTGTCGAGAATCGTGTAGACGCGCCGCAGGAAGCCGCCGCCAAAGGCGGGAAGGCAGTGCCGGAATAGCTCGTCGAGTGAGGCGACTTCGTCCACGCGACGGGTGTGGACAGTCCTTCGGGGATGCTCATGCATGGGGTTCAAATAACAGGGTATCAGGGCGGCTGAAGCCGGCCGGCTTCAGCGAAACACGCGCGCGATGCAGTTGCTCGCGCCCTGTGGGCTCAGGTATTTCCCCGACAGACGGAGCGGGCATTTTCGGCTAATGTTGGGCTGTGACCCGGAGGAAAATCGTACGCTCGCTCACATGGATGGCGTCCGCGTACGCCATGCGGAGGGGCTTGGCATGGTATCAGGAGCGCGATGGGAATATCGCGCTGCGCCTGGCCGCCGCGGGGACCAGTCCACGCGACCTCCACATGGAGCATCCCTATGGCGATGGCTCCGTGCCAGTAGGGTTTCCGGGCTCCGTACCGCTGTTGCCGAACCGGCAGGTAGTGGCGACGGCGGTCCTGCCGCGTGACAAGAAGACGTACTGGAAGCTCGAATATTGGGCTGACGCGACAGAGCGCTCGGCGCTCGATTACTACACCAAGGCCTTTGAGCAGGGCGGCTGGACGTTGAACGGGCCACGGCGAGTGGGCCGGGAGGGGTCGGAGCAGGGCGGCTGGATGACGTACGCACGCAAAGACGGACTCGAGGTGGAGATGTACCTCTTCCCGCGCGGATCGTCCGATCGCCAGGCGATTTCCTTGACCGTGGAAGAGCCGCGCGGATAGCGAGGCATCGCGAATTTGCGAGGCACACAGGCTCTCCCGGGCCTTTCAGGTGCGGCACGAAGCAAAGCCAGCGGTATATGATGCGTCCATGAATCCGATTCAGGAACTGCTCGACATAAGTCAGGCCAACAAGCGCGGTCTCATCTTCTACCTCAACGGCCAGACTGTCGCCGGCTACGTTACTAAGATCTCCGATCACACGGTCGAGGTCCGCAACCAGCAGCACGACCGCGTAATCCTGTTGCGGGACCGCATTGATGGGGTGGCACAATGATCGCCGCCACCTCGCGCCGCAAGTTTGTAGCGGGCTTGGCCGCCGCGGCGTCCACGGCCTCCGCGCAACAAGGCCCCAAGCCCAACATCCTCTGGATCACCTGCGAAGACATCGGCCCCCACCTCCATGGCTGCGGCGACGACTACTCCGTCTCGCCGAACCTCGACGCGCTCATGAAGCGCGGCCTTTACTACAAGAACGCCTGGTCGAATGCCCCCGTCTGCGCCCCCGCGCGCACCACCATCATTTCCGGAATGTATCCGCCCTCCCTCGGCGCCGAGCACATGAGATCGCTCACGCACCTGGCGCCCGGACAGAAAATGTATCCGCAAATTCTGCGCGAGGCCGGCTACTACTGCTCGAACAATTCGAAGACCGACTACAATCTCGAAGAGCCGGGCAAAGTGTGGGACGAATCCAGCCCCAAAGCGCACTGGCGCAAACGCGCTTCCGGGCAACCGTTCTTTTCCATCTTTAACTACACGATCACCCACGAAAGCCAGATTCGCACGCGGCCGCACAAGTGGATTCACGATCCGGCCAAGGCGCGCATCCCCGCCTATCACCCCGACACCATCGAAGTGCGGCAGGATTGGGCGCAGTACTACGACAACATCACCACCATGGATGGCCTCGCCGGCAAACTGATGGAGGAGTTGAAAGCCGACGGCCTCGATCAGGACACCATCATCTTCTTCTATGGCGATCACGGCTCGGGCATGCCCCGTAGCAAGCGCTGGCCATTTAACTCCGGCCTCAACGTGTCGATCGTGGTCTACATCCCGGAGAAATTCAAACACCTCGCGCCCCCCGAATACAAGCCCGGCGCAACCACGGACCGCATGGTCGGCTTCGTCGATCTCGCGCCGACGCTGCTCAGCCTCATCGGCAGGAAGCCTGAGCCCTACTATCAGGGCCAGGCATTCATGGGCTCGTATGCCGCACCGCCGCGTCCGTACAACTACGGCTTCCGCGGCCGCATGGACGAGCGCTACGATTTGGTGCGCTCCGTGCGCGACAAGCGTTATGTCTACATGCGCGAGTACATGCCGCACAAAATTTACGGCCAACACATCGCCTACATGTTCGAGACGCCCACCACCGCCGTATGGAAGAAGTTGTTTGACGAGGGCAAGCTCAACGCCGCGCAGAGCCGGTTCTGGCAGACCAAGCCCGCCGAAGAGTTGTACGATCTCGAAACCGATCCCGATGAAGTGAACAACCTCGCGGCTTCGCCGGCACACAAGGCGACTCTCGAACGGCTTCGCAAGGCCGAACAGGAATGGGTGTTGCAGATCCGCGATGTCGGCTTCCTGCCGGAAGGCGAAATTCACTCGCGCGCCGGTTCGGAGTCGCCGTATGAAATGGGCCACGACGAAACGAAATACCCCATGAAGCGCATTTTCGCCGCGGCGGAACTGGCCTCTTCGCTCAAACCCGGGGTCGAAGGCGCATTGGTGAAACTGATGTCGGATTCAGACAGCGCGGTCCGATATTGGGGCGCGATGGGTTTGCTGATCCGCGGCGAACCGGCCGTGAAGAAAGAAACCGCGGCGCTGCTGAAAGCGCTCGAAGACCCCACGCCCTATCCACGCATCGCAGCCGGTGAGGCGCTCGGCCGCTATGGCTCCGACGCGGACGCCAAGCGCGCCCTCGATACCCTCGTTGCACTAGTGCCGGTGGAAAAGCATGGACCGTGGTCGTCGCTTGCCGCCATCAGTGCGATCGACGCCATTGGGAAACGCGCCAAACCCGCCGTTGGCGCACTCCGCGCGATCCACTCGGCGTACCCATCAAATCTTCCCGAGCGAACCGGCGGCTATGGCGGCCGGGCGCTGAAGACATTAGTGGAAGACTTGAGTTAGTTCTCCAGGTTCAACCCGCGTTCGTGAACGCTCTCCGGGGCGTTCACGTTCGGCAGCCACCGCGATAGCTCCTGTTTCACCGCTGCGTACTCAGGCTTCTTCGCAAGATTGGTCCACTCCTGTGGATCGGCTAACTCGTCGTATAGCTCTTCACCGCCATCGGCGTAGTGGATGTAGCGCCAGCGTTCGCTGCGCACGGCGTGGTTGCCCTTGAAATAGGTCGTCACTACTGGCCGGTCCCACGCAGCCGTGGGATTAAGCAACAGCGGCTTCAGGCTTACGCCTTCCAACTCGTCGCGCTGCGGCACGCCCGCCAGATCGCACAACGTCGGGTACACATCGATCAAACTCACCGGGCGCGAGCAGCGCCCGCCGGGCTTGGTCACGCCAGGCACGGTCATCATCAACACGTTGTGCGTTGCTTCTTCCCACAGCGTGAACTTGCGCCAGTGCAGTTTTTCGCCGAGGTGCCATCCGTGGTCGCTCCACAGCACGACGATCGTATCCTTCGCGTGAGGACTTGCGTCCAGGGCGTCGATCAACTTGCCCACCTGTGCGTCGGCGAAATGGATGCACGCCAGGTACGCTTGCACCGCGTCGCGATACTTGCCGCTTTTCACGATCGTGGCGTGGTCGCCGTTTGGCTTCGCCCACTTCACTCCCGTCGGCGGAACATCGTCGAGGTCGTCGTCTTTCACGCGCGGCATCCGCAGCTCACTCTTCACGAACTGGTCGAAATACTTCGGCGGCACATACCAAGGCAGGTGCGGACGATAGATCCCGCAGGCAATAAAGAACGGCTTGGAACGCTTCTTGTTCAATTCGCCTTTTGCCCAGGCCACCACTTGCGCATCGCCCATCTCCTCGTCCTTGACGTTCACCGGTCCCCAATCGAAGTTGGCCGCGTTCTCGATCCCATTGGCCGGAAGCTTCTCGGGACGCACATCGTCCGGCTTGTTCTTCGTTTGGCTGGGGAAGTAGGAATCCCAACTCGCCGCATCGGGATAAGCGGTGTGATAGATCTTGCCGCCGCCCATCACGTCATAGCCGTGGGCGCGAAAGTGCTGCGTAATCGTCGTCGCCTTGCCGATTACGGGAGACTTCCTCATCGGCTGGTTATTGTCATAAATGCCCGTGGTCGACGGACGCAACCCCGTCATGATGCTCGCGCGCGAGGGATTGCACAACGGCGCGTTGCAGTGTGAGTTCGTAAACAGCACGCCCCGCGCGGCCAAACGGTCCAGGTTCGGCGTCTTCGCATCGGGGTGCCCGCCAAGACAGCCAATCCAATCGTTCAAGTCGTCGACGGCGATGAAGAGGACGTTTTTCTTCGGCTGCTTCGAGCCCTGTCCCAGCAACGGAGCGGCGACTAGCGTGGAAAGAAAATGGCGGCGGTGAATCATGACCGCCTAGTTTATCAACGAGCGGACACGCGCACTGCCGGTGACGGCTTGCTGCCAGTGGTAATCACAAGGTCCTGTTCGCCGCTGGGAATGTTGATCGGAATCGTCAGGTTCACCTGGTACACTCCCGCCAGTTCCGGCGCCAGCCCCGCGAAGAGTACGCTGCACGCCTTCCCTCCAATGGTTACCGTGGGCCGCGTCTTTGTATTGGCCAGCGGCGAGTTGGGGGTCGCAGCTCCCGTCGGTGGTGTTACGTCTACAGCGCCCAATCCCGTGGCGTACAAATACACGTTCTCACCGGGCTGCAACGGGCTATCTGCCGTCACAAGCGTGTTATCCCCGGCGTGGACGACGATCGCGAGCGTTCCATCCAACGTGAATACGGCGGGTTGGGCATCGAAGACAGGCACGTCCACCGACGAACCCGTCGAGCTGCCTCGCCTCACGGCGACCCGCGCCGATGTCACCCCTGCCAGCTCGAATGGCACCTGGAAATTGATCTGCTCCACGCCTCCCACATTCGCCACCGCGTACAGTGGCGCCGGTGTGTCATTCACCAACACCGCAATGTCTTCGAGCGCCGTAGGCAGTGGGAGCGAATCCGCCGCCGTCACGCCCGCGTTATACTTGGCGCCGCTCACGAACGCCGTCGCCGCCGAGCCCGGCGTCATACCCGCTACGAAGCTCGCACCGTTCACCACGCTTGACGATGTCAGCCGCGGCGGACCCGTAACTTCAATTCGATAGATCTTCCCTGCGCTGTAGTCGGCCACATACACTTCGCCGTTGCGGTCCTGCCCAAAGGTCGAGGCGGTAAAGTTCGCCGGCCGAATCAGGAGTTGAGTCGTCCAGCGCCCGTTGTCCTCGCTCAATGTCCAGATCCGTCCCGAGGAGTAGTCGGCATAGATATAGAGGCCCCGCAAGGAAGGCGAGATCGAACCACGATAGACATATCCGCCGGTAATGGAGATGTTCCCATTCGAGTGTGGATACTCGAAGATAGGCCGTACGCCAATCTGCGTGCAGGGCGCGATCAAACAGGCCGAGCCCTCCATCACATTCCAACCGTAGTTCTCGCCGCCCGAGCTCGATTTCAATTGCAGATCGATCTCCTCGGTGCGATCTTGTCCCACGTCCCCGATCCACAAATTGCCCGTGGCCGAATCGAACGAAAATCGCCACGGATTTCGCAAACCTGTGGCCCAGATCTCCGGCCGGTAGAGCAGATTGTTCCGGAACGGATTCGTAGACGGCACGTTATAGGCGGAAAGGTTAGACTCAACGTCGATGCGCAGCATCTTCCCCAGCATCGACTGCGGGCTCTGTGCATTGCGCTGCGGGTCATTCGCGCTTCCCCCATCGCCCATTCCGATATAGAGAAAACCATCGGGGCCGAACTGCAACTGCCCGCCATTGTGGTTCGTGAACGGCTGCGACACGGTCAGCAGAATCTGTTCGGAGGCCGGGTCCGCCGTATCCGCATCCGCCCCCGTCATGCGGAAGCGCGAGATCGTGGTCGCGCCATTACGGTTCGTATAGTTCAGATAGAAATACTGCTTGGTCTTAAACGACGGTGGGAACGCCATGCCCAGCAGGCCCCGCTCGTCACCACCGGCGTTGATGCGCGTCACGCGATCGGTGATGTCCATCACCAACTGCGGCGCTCCGCCACGAATCACTCGTACATATCCAGCTTGCTCCAGCACGAACAGGCGGCCCGATCCGTCGTCGGGCTGCTGAATATCGGTTGGCCGCGCCAGTCCAGAGGCGATCTCAGCCAGCTGTACCTCTTGCGCCAGCGCCCCGATCGCCAGCGCGAAAACACACATCCATCGCATCGCCCGCATATAAGAGGGTAGATGGCCCGCTCTGTGATAAGTTACACGTTTCGCCATGCTGCACCGTTTGTCACTGTTTCTTCTCCTGATTTCACCCGCCATCGCGCAAGTCGCAAAATCGGTCCCTCCCCCCGGGATCGAAATTTCCGCGGC
>JBDTVQ010000223.1:0-11304 GCA_040007195.1 Acidobacteriota bacterium
AGAACCGGATGATTCGCTCCGCGATGTCCGAACTTCAGCTTGAACGTCTTGCCGCCGAGCGCCAGGCCAAGTATCTGGTGGCCCAGGCAAATGCCGAATACGGGGGTCTTGCCGATGAGCTTACGAACCTGTTCCGCCTGATGTTGGAGCGGTTCCGGATCGCCCGGCCCATTCGATAGAAACACGCCGCTCGGCTTCAGAGCCAGGACGTCTTCGGCTTTTGTGAGCGCGGGAACGACGGTCACCTGCGCCCCAATGTGCACCAGACGGCGGAGAATATTGCGCTTGATGCCAAAGTCGTAGGCCACCACGTGGAATCGCGGCTTGCCCGGTTCGCCGATGATGTCGGATTCGGAAACGGGCGACACGCCTTCGTTCCACTTGTACTGTTCGAGCGTCGAAACGCGCGTTGCCAGGTCGAGCCCCGCCATGCTGGGGATGGCGCGCGCCTGTTCGACCAATTTCACGGGATCGCCGCCCACCCCTGAAAGCACGCCGCGCATCACGCCGCGCGTGCGTAACCGGCGGACAAGCGCGCGGGTGTCAATGTCACTCGCCACCGGAAGACCGTTTCGTCCAAGGAAATCGTTCGCCTCTTCTTCACTGCGCCAGTTGCTGGCAAGCGGCGAAAAGTCGCGCACGACCAACCCTTCGATGAACGGCTTGGCCGACTCGCAATCGTCTGGGTTAGCGCCGTAGTTGCCGATTTGGGGATTTGTGAGAACGACGATCTGACCGGAGTAGGAGGGATCGGTGAAGATTTCCTGGTAACCCGTGATGGAAGTATTAAAGACGACTTCGCCGCTTCTGACTGTAGGCGCACCAAAGGACCTGCCCTCGAAGACTGTTCCGTCCTCCAGGGCGAGGATCGACTGTTCCAATCCGTTGCTCCTCTGCTTGTGGGGAAGTGGTAATCTCCATTTCAACATGCCGCATTGGATTTCCGCAATCAGCGATTCGCCCGCGCTCGGCCGGGGCTCCCGTTCGGCCGCCCCTTCACGCTCCTGAGGCAGCGCTTTGAAAGCCGCATTGTAGACTGAGAGTTTATGTCTCAGTTGACCAAGTGCACACTCTCACCGCCCAAGCGGCTTTTGATGGGTCCCGGCCCGAGTATGGTGGAACCGCGTGTTTACGCAGCCATGGGTCAGTCCATCGTAGGCCACCTGGACCCCTTTTTCTTTCAGATTTCCGAGGAGATCCGCGCACTGCTCGCCGAGACCTTCGGCACAAAAAACCAGTTCACGATGGCCATCTCCGGCACCGGCAGCGCCGGCATGGAGGCGTGCGTTTCGAACTTTGTGGAAGACGGCTCGAAGATGGCTGTTCTTGCAAACGGCTTCTTTTGCGACCGTCTCACCGAAATGGGCAAACGGCAAGGAGCCAACGTCGTGCGGCTGGAAAAGCCGTGGGGCGAGATTTTTTCCGACGACGAAGCATGCGATTTCATTAGGCGCGAGAAGCCCAATGTGGTCGCTTATGTCATGGCCGAAACCTCCACCGGCGTCGTCCAACCCGGCAAGGCTCTCTGCGCGGCGGCTCACGAAGTCGGCGCGCTGGTAATCTCCGATTGCGTCACATCCCTCGGCACCATGCCCTGCAACATCGATGACACCGGAATCGACGCCGCCTATTCGTGCACGCAGAAGGGAATGGGCGCGCCTCCCGGACTGTCGCCCATCAGCATCTCGCCACGCGCACTGGAAGCCCTGCGCGGACGCACCACGACCCACAAGAGCTGGTATCTCGACCTGAAGCTGCTCGACGAGTATTACGGCGCGTCGCACCGCTACCATCACACGGCGCCGATCTCGATGTTCTACGCGCTGCGCGAAGCCCTGGAAATCATCCGCGAAGAAGGGCTCGCCGCGCGCTTTGCCCGGCACGAGCGGAATCACAAGGCCTTTGTCGCGGGCGCCGAAGCGCTGGGGCTCGAAATGTTTGTCGCTCCTGGCCAACGTATGTGGGCCCTCAATACGGTTCGAGTCCCCGAAGGCGTGACCGACATGGCCATTCGCAAGCGCCTCATGGACGGTGACGGCATCGAAATTCTTGGCGGCTTCGGTCCATTAGCAGGCAAGGTGTTTCGCATCGGCATCATGGGAGCGGGCTCGCGCCAGGAGAACGTTCTGCTGCTGCTGGAGAAAATGGAATCGGCGTTGCGCGCGGAAGGCTTCATGCCCAAGGGCAGCGGCGTCGAAGCGGCCCGCGCGTTCTATTCGGCCTGAATCTCGGCGCCACCCATCACACGGTTGCGCCCCAGTCGCTTGCTCATCCTGAGGCGGAACGCCGCACGGCCTACCAGGTCCTCCGGATGGTCGCCGGGCGATCCCATCTCGACACCACCTGAGACGGTGAGCGCCACCGGTTCGCCGCACCATTCCATGCTGCTCCACTCCACCGCGCGTCGGCCCAGGTCGGCCTTCGACTGCGCCTCTTCGCGCCCGCCAACCAGTAGCGCCAGAAACTGATCGCCGCCCCAACGGCAGAGCAGATCATGCTCGTCCAGACAGGCGGCAAGGGTCCGTGCAACCACTTTGAGCGCCTCGTCACTGCACTCGTATCCGAACCTCTTCACGACCTGGTGCAAAAGGTCGACATCGAACAAGGCCACTCCAAATTCGCGCCGGTGAAGCTGGTAGCGGATGAGAAACGCTTCGAATTCGATCGCCGCCAAGCGCCGGTTGCCAAGGTCCGTGAGCGGATCGATGAGGTCAAGCTCGCGTTTGCCGCGGGCATGATCGAGAAGGCACATCGACGGAGCGTCGTTGACAATGGCCACCAACGATCTCCGCTCAAGTCCGCCCGTCAATGGCACAACTATCGTTTGCGTTCGAACGCGCAACAAGTGTCCGTTTCTGTGGCGTAGAAAGCAATGCCCATCGAATGTACACAGCAGTTCTTGCTCCCAGCGGGAGCCGAGAACTTCTTCGGCGGAGTGGCCCGATAATTCCGCGGCGGCGCGATTCCACGCCTGGATGCGGAACTCGTCATCAAGGCTGAGTAGGGCCAGTGGCAATTGATCGAGTAACGTGCTGAGCACAACTTGATCAAGCAGTCCGGTTTGTACCTGCCCGCGGGAGGGCATGTGCAAAGCGCTCATCGTCAAAGCCTTTCTTACTCGGCCTCGAGCGTATGTCACTCCCCATAACGCACGGACTCAGGGCTTCTCGATTTCTACTATGCGCCCGTACGTACGAAATTGCCAGAGAATTTCCAATTGCAATTTCATCACGATCACTGCGCTCCGCTAGGTTCCGCAAACACACGTTTGTTTTCAGGGGTGCGAGGAATTCGATTGACCATCGCGTTCGCCGCCTTCCGCCGTTTGCGCAACTCGAATGAGTCATAGAGCACGCCGCGTGCCGTGCGGGACCCATACAGCAATCGATCGCCGTCCACGCGAATAATCTGGTAAAGCTGCGTATCTTCGGCCTTGCGCTGCATCCATCCAGCTGGAGTAACTTCGTACATCTTGGGTCCCGAAACGCTGACCACGTAGACAGTGCCGCCCTCATGCCGATTCTCTCCGGACACCACGTTGCTGCGCCCATAAGAGTGGTCGTGTCCGGTGAGAACCAGGTCCACGCGATACTTGTCGTAGACAGGCTTCAACAACGCGCGGAGTTCCGGGTTATCGCGCCCCTTCGCGGTGGAAAAAATAGGATGGTGATGCGTAACCACCGTCCACTTGTTGGGGTTGTTCGCCAGCACCTTGTCGAGCCACGCGGCCTGTTCTTTCTGGCGCTCATTGGAATTGATGGCAATGATCCGAACCCCCTGAATGTCCAGGTAGTAATTGGTTTCTTCGAGGCCCGGCAGGCCGTTCCCCGGAAGTGTGAACTGAGGTTTCCAATTGCGATTCAATGCGCGTTCGCCATTACTTTGCTTTCCGTATTCGTGATTGCCCGGAACCGGAACGCTCGGCACGGACATGTTGATCCAACCCGCGGCGCGGTGCCATTCCCCCCATTGGTCATCGCGGTCGGGGGTGTTGATCAGGTCGCCTGCGTGGATCAGAAATTTGAGTTTTGGCGCATCTGAGTAGGCCGAGCGGATCACGCGCGACCACATCTCGAAGATGTCATTCTGCGCATCGCCGACGTAGGCGAAGGCGAACGGTTCTGGCTTGTCGCTGGCGGTGGTGAAGTGGGCCCACTCGGACCAGTTGAATCCGTCTCCCACCCGGTAGACGTACTTCGTGGCCGGCTGCAGTCCTTCAAACTGAACGGAATGGTAGAGTGCCTCACCTAACTCGGAAGTGAAATGTTCCGTGCGCGCGGGCACCTGGTGAGACTTCTTGCGAAACAGCGGGCCATCTTCGGCGACGGCAATCTCCGCTGCCGCCTTTTCCACGCTGAGGTCCGTGCGCCACGTTACCGCTTGTGTCGATTTCGGATCGCCTGCCCAGGTGAGAATCACCCGGTCCGGCTGCGCCGTGGGCGCGTGAAGCACCTTAAGCGGAATCTTCAGATCTTTCGCAGCGCCCGCAGTACGGAGCCACGCGACTGTACCCAGAAGACAAAATCCAACAGCGGCACACAGGCGAAGTTTCATTCGGGCCATGATATCTTTTCGGGTGATGAACCGGCGAATATTTTGCGCTTCCAGCCTGCTGGCGTCGGCCTCCTCCCGATTACTTGCCCAAAGCCAGCCGGGCTTGACGCAACACCGTCAGCCGCGGGCGCTCGACGCCAAAGCCGTGACCGAAGAGTGGCCGTGTTTTCTCGGGCCAGGCCATAACGGCTTTTCCAAAGAAACGAATCTGATCAAGACCTTCCCGGCATCCGGCCCGCCACTGGTCTGGGAACGCAATAAAGGCACCGGTTACAGTTCGGCATCGGTCGCGGGCGGCAAGTTGGTCTTCCTGCACCGCATGAACGATCGGGAAATTGTCGAATGCCTGCAACCGGAGTCCGGCGAACAAGTCTGGCAGTTCGATTATGCGACGAAGTTTGAAGACCGCTACGGATACAACAACGGTCCGCGCGCAAGTCCCGTAATTGAGGGAGACCGCGTGTTCACCTTCGGCGCGGAAGGCAAGCTGCATTGCCTGCAGTTAGCCACGGGCAAAGTGATCTGGAAGAAGGACCTGCAGCAGGACTTCCATACCAAGCAGGATTTCTTTGGCGTGGCTTCGACGCCGTTGCTCGAAGGCCGGCAGCTCATCGTGACCGTCGGCGCGCCCGGTGGACCGACGGTCGCCTCCTTCGACACAACCAGCGGCGAGCTCAACTGGAGCGCGGGCAAAGAGTGGGGCGCCAGTTATGCGTCGCCAATTCCCGCTACCGTCAACGGCAAGCGGCGCATATTCGTCTTCGCCGGAGGGGAGAGCCAGCCTCCTACGGGCGGCTTGATCGTGATCGATCCGGCAAACGGCGCGATCGACTTCTCATTCCCGTGGCGCAGCAAGAGCTATGAGTCGGTGAACGCGTCGTGCCCGGTAATTTCAGGCAATTTGGTCTTTGTTTCGGCCAGCTATCGCACCGGCGGCGCAATGCTCGAAATTTCGCCGGACATGAAGTTCAAAACCCTTTGGACGTCCGCCGAATTTGGGATGCACTTCAACACTCCCATTTTCAAAGACGGCTACCTGTACGGATTCGACGGCCGCAATGAACCCGACGCCTCGCTTGCCTGCGTGGAAGCAAAGACGGGCAAGGTGATGTGGCGGACAAATCCCGAGTGGAAGGAAACGATTCCCACAGGCAGCGGGTCGCAGGAGCAGATGGTGAGTACCTATCGCGGCAATCTGCTGCACGTCGGCGGGCGCTTCCTCGCGCTGGGGGAGTTGGGGCACCTCATCTGGATGGACCTCACGCCGCGCGGGTATCAGGAGGGGTCGCGGGCCTGGCTGTTCGCCGCGCGCGAAACGTGGTCGCTTCCGGTGCTCAGCCGCGGCCTGCTCTACGTCATGCAGCACACGCGTGACGCCCTGCACAACAAAGGGCCGCGCCTGCTCTGCTACGACATGCGGGCTTGACCCGTCATGCCCAGCGCCATAGGCTGGCGCCCACTGTGAATCCCGCGCCCACCGCCGCGAACAGCACCACGTCGCCTTTTTGGATCTTGCCCTCATCGAGCGCCTCGCGTGTCGCCAGCGGGATGGTCGCCGCCGTGGTATTGCCAAACCGGCCGATGTTGATCACTACGCGATCCTGGCTCAAACCCAAGCGCTCGGCGGCCGCAAGAATGATGCGCCGGTTGGCCTGATGCGGAACCAGTAGCTTCACGTCTTCGGGTTTCATGTTGAACTTTTCCAGCACCGTCAGGCACGCTTCCTGCGTCTTGCGCACGGCAAACTTGAAAACCGCCTGCCCGTCCTGGTGCACATAGTGCATTCCCTGTTGCACGGAATCGACGCTGGAGGGCATGCGCGAACCGCCGCCGGGCATCTTCAACGAGTCCCCGCCCGAACCGTCGATCTCGTTATGCGAACCGATGAACCCCAGACCGTCCTCGGTAGATGGCTCGATGAGAAACGCACCCGCCCCGTCGCCAAACAGCACGCACGTGGCGCGGTCCTTGTAGTCGATGATGCGCGACATCGTATCGGCGCCAATCACCAGAACTTTCTTCTGCGTGCCCGCCATCACCAGGCCCGCTGCCGTCGTGATGCCATAAATGAAGCCGGCGCACGCCGCGGAAAGATCGAAGCCCCAGGCTTTGGTCGCGCCGATCTTGTGCTGAACCAGACATGCGGTGGCGGGAAAAAACATGTCGGGCGTCACCGTGCAGACGATGATCGCGTCCACCTCGGACGCCGGTATCCCCGCCTCGAGCAAAGCGGCCGATGCGGCCTTGGCGGCCAGGTCTGAGGTGGCCACGTCGGGCCCTGCAATGTGACGTTCGGAAATTCCCGTGCGCGTCAGAATCCACTCGTCCGAGGTTTCGACCATCTTTTCCAAATCGGCGTTGGTCAATACATGAGGAGGGACAAATGTTCCGACGGCGGAGATCTTCGGTATTGGCATATGAGGTTTTGGTTGAGCGCGGGCACAGGCAACCACGCGGCCCAATCTGCTATCGTAAGGTTTCTCTGCGATGCAAGTCCAGAGCGCACTTCTGTTTGAAACCCCGGAGCAACTGTACGCCAGGGTATTTCGCGAGATTCGCCCGCGAACCCCTATGCCCGGCTTTACCGTGCTCTATCGCCGTTTCGCCAACGCCAATTCCTTCATCCGCATGCGGGAAGGCAACGTCGAGGTGCGCATCACGGATGTGCTGGAAGGCGCTCCGGCGCCGATTCAAGAGGCGCTGGCGTGGATCTTGCTGGGCAAACTTTTTCGCCGCGAAATTCCCGCCGCCTGGTCCGACCGTTACCGCCGCTGGATGAATCGCGCCGATGTCCGCCGCCACCTCCACCTGTTGCGCCAATCGCGCGGCCGCAAATACATCAGTGGACCGCAGGGCGAGCACCACAACCTGGACACGATCTTCGAAGAATTGAACCAGCGATTTTTCAACGGCCTGATGGGACGCCCCGAACTCGGTTGGTCACGCCGCATCTCGCGCCGGCTGCTGGGCCATTTCGATCCCTCGCACAACGCCATCATCATCAGCCGCGTGTTCGATTCACTCGCCGTTCCGCGCGTCGCCCTTGAATATGTGATGTTTCATGAGATGCTTCACCTATGCCACCCTGTGGAGCATAAAGGCGCAAGGCGCTGCGTGCACACGCACGAGTTTCGCGCCGCCGAAAAGCAATTCCCTCAGTTAAAAGAAGCGAAAGCAGTCCTCAAAACACTATGAGCCGTATTGACGCACTTAAAGGCATGCTGGATCAGGATCCGGCCAACAGCCGTTTCCGCTACATGCTCGCCATGGAACACGCGAACTCAGGCGACCTGGAATCAGCCGCCGCCCAGTTCACCGAGATTCTCACCCACGATTCGACGTACTCCGCTGCCTATTTCCACGGCGGCCAAACTCTGGAGAAACTCGGCCGCCTGGACGACGCCCGCGCCCTGTACCAGCGCGGCATCGAAGCCACAACCCAGAACGGCGACATGCACACGCGCAGCGAACTGCAAGGCGCGCTCGACATGCTAGGGTGAGCCCTTTACTTTCGCAAATAGTAATAGCCCCCCACAGTCACCTTGTTGACGCGCCCGCTCGCGTCGACATCGAATACCGCAAGCTCACCCAACGACGAGCCGGTCAACATGCGGAAGCGATGCTCGCCGGCCGGCTCCAACCGCACCCGCGATTCGAGCGGATCTTCGGCGTCCGGCGCATAGCCCACCAGTTCGCCGTCGATGACATCGATGATCAGCTCCGACGTTTTCCATCGATACGTGCCTCTGTACTTGTCCCACTCAGGCTTGGCGGGGAACTTCTCCTTCTCCGGCGCCAGCGCGGGCGCCACCATTTGGAACGCCTTGTCCACGTACAGTTCCGGATTGCCGTCATTGGAATTGGTGAGCACGATCACGCCAATCTTCGCTTCCGCATCGAAGGCGATACTCGTGCGATAGCCGCCCAACGACCCGCCGTGTCCGGCAAGCGTACGCGAGCCCAGTTTGCGCAGGGAAAAGCCCAGCCCCCATCCGGAAGCCCACGTCGGCTGCACCCACTGCGGCCGCCGCATCTCTTCAAGCGTCGATAGTTTCAAAACACGCGGATCGCCCTTGAACTGAAAGCTGAGGAAGCGCGCCAGGTCCTCCACGTTCGTGGCCAGGCTCGCCGCCGGAGCAATGCCTTTGCAGTCGGTGAACTCTTCGGGGTCCCTTTCCTTTCCAGCCTCACGCGCGCCATAGCCTGTCGCGAGCCCAAACGAATTCGCGCGCGGCAGCGGCAGCGACGCCGTCATGCCCAACGGTTTGAGTATGCGTGCGGTCACATAATCGGCCCACTCCATGCCGCTGACCTTCGCCACCACCTCCCCTTCAATCGCTACGGCCAGATTCGAATACTTCCACTTGGTCGCCGGCGGATAAGCAGCGTCTTGTGCGGCAAGCAACGTCCGCACCTGTTCGCGCGTGGGAAACTCCTTCGTATTCCAGTAGGGCGTGGCAGACTCGCGCGGCAGTCCGGAAAGGTGCGTCATCAGATGCCAGACCTGAATCGGAACATCGCCCTTGGTGCTGTTCAGGTGGAACCAGTCGAGATACTTTGCTACCGGGTCGTCAAGCCGCAGCTTGCCCGCGTCGCGCAGTTGCATGGTCGACGTCGCGGTGAACAGCTTCGTGATGGAAGCCACGCGATAGAGCGTTTGCGGAGTCGCCGGCATGCGGTTGTTGAGATCGGCATAACCGTAGCCTTTGGCAAACACCAACTCCTGGTCGCGCACGATTCCGATCGACAAACCGGGTTGCTCGCGTTCGGACGCTTTCGCCGCGGCCCACTGGTCGAACACGCGAATCGCGTCCTCGGCTTCCGTGGGCAGCGTCGCCGATGCAGGGCCGGCAGCGAAGATACAAATTGCAAAAAAGAGGAGCGCGGCAAGCAATCGCATGGATGGAGTTTCGCACGAAACCCCGCGCGCTAGCTCTCCAAACGGGCCGCCTCATTCCGCACCATCGAATAGACCGCGTTGTCGAGCCAGCGCCCGTCGACAATCTGAACCCGGCGCAACGTTCCTTCGAAGGTAAATCCCAGCCGCTCCGCAACCGCACGGCTACGCGTATTGCCGGGGGCCGCGCGGATCTCCACGCGCTCAAGCGCCAGATCCTGGAAGCAATAGCGGGTCACCGCGCGCACGCCCGCCGTTACAAGGCCGCGCCCTTCCCACTCACTGCCGATCCAGTATCCGAGCGCCACATTCCGGTTCTGCCAATCTACGGGATGCAGGCCAATGCATCCGGCTAGGCTGCCGTCTACCCAGACACCCGCATGAAATCCGTTACCGTCGCTGAACTGCTTCAGCGCGGAGCGCAGGAACTTCCGCACGTCATCCGCCGAATGCGTCCAGGCGATCCAGGGCAGCCACTGCAACAGGTGAGCACGGTTCGCATCGGCAAGCGCGAACACCTTATCCGCATCCCGAAGCGCAAGCAGTCGCAGTTCGAAATCGATACCCTTAGCGGTCGTCAGCGGCCAGCGGAACATTCCTCCAGAGTAAATTGGAAGGCATGCGATTGGCATCGGTCCTCGTCGTTTCGCTCGCGGGCGGAGCGTTCGGCATGTGCCCTCCGCCTTCTCGTAGTATTGGTCAAGCCGCCGAGAGCGAGGTCATATTCTTCGGACGGGTGCGCCAGGCGACGCCCAAGTCCGACCAACACCTTTTGAAGTCGATCCGGGAAGCGTTGAGCCCCGATCGAAGGGCACAAGAGAAGGCGAACGGTGGTGATCTTGCATTCACCGATGCAGAGATTCGCGCGGGCGCGAAGCGGTTGGGGGTGCGGGGCACAAATCAAGACGGCGAGTTCCAGCCAATCCAAGTCACCCAATTTGAAATCATCGAGGCATTTCGAGGAATCAACGGACACCATGTGACTCTCCACGCAGAGATGGAACCGCACGCGGGCTACGTCTTCGCAGAAGGTAAGTCCTACCTCGTATTTGCATTCCCCGACGAATCCACCGGCAAACTCACAACCTCAGGCTGCAACCGCACCCACGAAGCCGGCACGAACGATTCCGACCTCCGTGTGATCCGGACGATGTTTGGCGAGAAACACCGCGGGCGGTTGTATGGTTGGGTAAGCGCCGACCAAGCGATGTACGCCTTCGAGTTCGATCACGTGCCCAAACCAGTCGCTGGAGTCCGAATCCTGGTTACGTCGGATTCGCTCGCGCTGGAACGCACAACGGGAGCGGAGGGAACTTTCGATTTCTCGTTCGTACCGGAAGGCACATACTCGATCAGCGCGACGTTCCGGGGTCAACCGCTGGGGCCTCCGCGTGAGATCACGGTCAAATCACAAAGTTGGCTTGCCGTACCCTACTACGCCCCTGAGTGAACGCCATCCATCAGCCCAGCAACTCGCGCATCCCCAGGTTCCGCACCAACCGCAGCAGCGAATTGGGGTGAATGCCGAGCAGCTTGGCCGCACCCTTGTAGTCGCCGCCGGACTGGCCCCACGCCCGCACGATCGCTTCGCGCTTCGCCTCGCCGACATTCTTCTGATACGCCCCGGCAATGCCCGCGCTCAGCGCCGACTCGGCCACCGTTTCGGGCAGGTCCTCCGGCGTAACCTCGTCCGCCTCGCACAGCACCGCGGCGCGTTCCATGGCGTTTTCCAACTCGCGAACATTTCCCGGCCAGTGGTATCGAGACAGGCTTTGCAACGCCGCGTCGCTGAGGCGCAGTCCCTTTCGGCCGAACCGCTCCGCCGACACCGCCAGGAAGTGCGCCGCCAGCAC
>JBDTVQ010000224.1:0-11286 GCA_040007195.1 Acidobacteriota bacterium
TGCCACCACCGCCGGCGCGCCCATCTTCACCCTTACCGTCACCGGTTCCGGCTTCAACGCAACTTCCGTCATCCGCTTCTCCGGCCAGGCCCTGGTCACGACCTTCCTCTCTCCTAATCAGCTCTCGACCCTCATCACCCCGAGCATGATCTCCTCGCCCGGCACCGTCTCCATCACCGTTGTCAACGCCGGTCCCGTCGTCTCTAACGCCTCGACCTTGCTTGTCAACTCCCCCGCGCAGTTCATTACCTCCACCCTCGCGCCCGGCCTCATCGGCGTCGCCTACTCGCAGGCACTCAATATCACCGGCGGTACGCCACCCTTTCAATTCGCCCTCGCCAACGGCAACTTCCCGCCTGGGCTTTCGCTGAACAACACCAACGGCGCCATCACCGGCACCCCCACCACCGCCGGTTCCTACGACTTCGCCGTTCAGGTCACCGACGCCTCAGGCTTCGTCGTCACCCGCATCTTCAACCTCGTCGTCGCACGCACCCTGTCCATCTCCACCGAAGCTGCCCTTCCCACCGGCGCCGTCGGCCTGGCCTATGCCGTACAACTTGCCGCCACCGGCGGACTCCCGCCCTATTCCAACTGGCAGATCACCACCGGCACGCTCCCGCCCGGCATCAATCTCAACGCAGCGACAGGCCTGCTCTCCGGAACACCCACCAGCACCGGCTCGTATGCCTTCCTGATCCAGGTCCGCGACACTGCCGCACAGGTGGCCAACAAGGGCTTCACGCTCGTCATCAACGCCGGCCTGTCCATCACCAGCACCTCCCAGCCGCCCACCGCCATCATCGGCACGGCATTTCAATTCGCCCTCACCGCGGCTGGCGGCACACAGCCCTACACATGGTCCGTCGCCTCGGGCACCTTGCCCGCCGGCCTCACCTTGAACGCCGCCAACGGAGCCATCACCGGCACGCCCACTACAGCCGGATCGTCCACCGTGACTATTGAAGTTAAGGACGCCGCAGGCCAAACCGCTCGCGCTCCCTTCACGTTTGAAGTCCTCTCCGGCCTCTCCATCACAAACCCCTCCGCCCTCCCCGCCGCCACCGCCCGCGCGCCTTATTCGAATACTTTCCAGGCCTCTGGCGGCACGGGACCCTACTCAAGTTGGCGCATCGTCTCCGGCGCTGTTCCCGCGGCCCTGGTTCTGAATTCCCTCACCGGCGAACTCACCGGCACGCCAACAAACCCCGGCGATTACACCTTCACCATAGCTGTCAACGACTCCACCGCGCGCACCGTCTCCAAGGCGTTTACCCTCACCGTATTCCCGCCCGGACTGGCAATCATTTCCTCGGCCACTCTTCCTGCGGCCACCTTCGGCGCAGCCTATGATTTCACCCTGCAGGCCGACGGCGGAACCACGCCGTACCGCTGGGTGCTTGGCTCCGGCAACCTGCCCGCCGGTCTCATTCTCAGCGCCAATGGCGTCATCAGCGGCACCCCCACCGCAATCGGCACTTCCACCTTCAACATCACCGTGCTCGACTCGGCCACACGCTCGACGTCACGCGATTTCACCCTCACCGTCGGTTCTCCCGCGTTACCCGCCTATACGATCTCCGGACCTGCCGACACCATCGACCCCGCCGCCCAGCAGCGCATCGGCCTCGACCTCGCTTCCCCATATCCCTCCGCCCTCTCCGGTACCGTTGTGATCACCTTCACCACCGATACCGTCAACGCTCCCGCGAGTCCGTCCGACGATCCCGCTCTCCAGTTCGCAAACGGCTCCCGCACCATCCGCTTCACCATCCCCGCCGGCTCCACTGCCGCTGAATTCGAAGGGACCCCGGCATTTCAATCGGGTACACTCGCCGGCACGATCATCCTGACCTCTTCGTTTGCAACCGGCTCAACTCAGGTGCCAAGCGCAACGGCGCCGCGTAACATTCGCATCCTCCGCGCCGCACCCAGCGTCCGTTCCGCAACCATCACCCGTACTGCCTCCGGCTTCGATGTCACCGTCACCGGATTCTCCACGCCCCGCGAGGTCACCCAGGCCCTCTTCCGCTTCACCGCCTCCTCCGGCGCGAACCTACAAACCAGTGAACTCACACTCCCTCTCACCACTCCCGCCGCCGTCTGGTTCTCCAGCGATGCCTCCCGCGCCTTCGGTGGCCAGTTCACCTACCGCCAGTCCTTCACTCTCTCTGGCGAATCAAATGCAATCGCTTCGCTTTCGGTTACCCTGTCCAACTCCACAGGCGCCTCACAACCGGTGAGCGCAAACGTACCGTAACCGTCTCGCGATTACAGTTTGCAATCGATAGTTTCCTCCCCGCCTGCGACAATTCACCCAACTTACCCGCCTAGCCCGCTAACTTCCCTTGCCTTTGCCGATACGATCTCTTTGAGAAAAGAAAACCTGATGAAGTCCGAGCCCGATCTCCTGCTCGCGATCAGCCCGGACGGAAATGTCGAAGTCCTCAGCGGACGTCCGCGTCCGCTGCCGGCCCGGGTATTTCGCCAACTCATCTCTCTCTCCGAAGCCACGTTGGCCACCGGCCGCCAGGCGCAATTCCGCTTCACACGCGGCCGGGGACCATCGGCTCATCAATTCGAAGTCACCCTCATGCCCGTGCAAGCGCCTCCCGTGCTGGCCGTCATCCGCGACGTTACCTCGCACCTGCGCGCGCATGCGGGCGTCACCAGCGTTCGCCGTAATCTACTCCGCCTCAGCCAGGCACTCGCGCTTTCTTCGCGGCGGCTCGTCGAACACGACGACTTTGAGCACGCTCTCCGCGAAATTACGGAATCTGCCGCCAAAGCGCTATCCGTCCGCCAGGCGGGCATCTGGCTTGTCGACGAATCCTGGGAATCCATCATCTGCCGCGATCAGTTCGACACATCCACCGGCAAACACTCACGCGGCCTGGTGCTGCGTGCCGGCGCCTATCCCAAATACTTCGAGTCCCTCAAGCTGGACCGCGCCATCAGCGCCGCTGATGCGCTCACAGATCCACGCACGTCCGAATTCGCCGAGTCCTACCTGATCCCTCTTGGCATCGGCGCCATGCTCGATTCCCCCATTCGCCGCTTCGGCCGCATGGGCGGCATCCTGTGCCTCGAACACGCGGGCGGACCCCGCCCCTGGACCACAGAAGAAGAAGTCTTCTCGGCATCGATGGCCGACATGGTCGCCCTCATCCTCGATGAGGAAGACCATCGCTTCATGCTCTCCCGCCTTGAGCGCGAAGCCTACGAGGACTCCCTTACCGGCCTCAGCAATCGCCGCGCCCTGCTCAAGCGCATCGAGGAATCGCTGCCCCGCTGGCAGCGGTCCTCAGAACGCGCCGCCCTGCTGATCGCCGGCATTGATCGCTTGAATTCGATCAACGAAGCCCTGGGCCACGCGGCCGGCGACCGCCTGCTCGTCGAAGCCGCGCGCTGCCTCCTTGCCTCGGTCCGCGCCTCCGACATGGTCGCGCGCATTGGAGGCGATCAGTTCGCTGTCCTCCTAGAAGCCGTACACTCTCACGAGTCCGTCCTCTCGCTCGCCCATCGCATTCAAGACCTCATTCACATGCCCGTCGACATCGACGGCCGCAAAATTCAGGTCTCGGCCAGCATGGGCATCGTGTATTCGGATGAACCGAGCGCCACCACTCCCAAAGACATGCTCCGCTGCGCCAGCATCGCCACCACGCGCGCCATCCAGCGCGGTGGCGGACGTATTGAAATCTTCAAGCCCTCCATGCACGCCAACGCGCTGCAGCGGCTCAATCTCGAAGACGAAATGCGCCAGGGGCTCGACCGCGGCGAATTCGAACCCTACCTCCAACCCATCGTCTCTCTCGGCGACGGCGCGCTGGTCTCTTTTGAGGCTTTGCTGCGCTGGCGTCATCCGAGCGGACAAGTACTGGCTCCCGGCACCTTCCTCGCCGCCGCCGAAGAATCCGGCCTCTGCGTTCCCATCGGCTGGTCGACCCTGCGCCAGGTCTGCTCGTGGATCAAGACCGTTCAATCCACCACGGGCACTCCCATCCACGTCTCCTACAACCTTTCGCAACGCCAATTCCAGTTGCCCGATCTCCTCGAAAACATGGCCTCCATCGTCCACGCCGCCAACGTCGATCCGTCGCTCATCCAAATCGAAGTCACCGAAACCGTCGTCTCCACCTATTCGGAAACCGCCAATCGCCTCGCCGCTCTCAAAGCCCACGGCTTCTCCCTCGCCGTCGACGACTTTGGAACCGGTTACTCCTCTCTGTCCCTGCTGCATTCGTTCCCCCTGGACATCCTGAAAATCGATCGCAGCTTCATTGCCCGTATGGACTCCGGCGGCATCGAAATCGTCCGTGCGATCGTTGCCCTCGCCCAGGCCCTCGGTATGAAGGTTGTCGCCGAAGGCATCGAAACGCTCCAGCAAGCCCGCCAGGTCTCCGAACTTGGTTGTGAGTTCGGCCAGGGTTTCTGGCTCGGGCGCCCCATGGATGTCCACGCCGCCGCCTCGCTCCTGATCCACCGAACCGCCCACGCCAACTCTTGGTCCCAGTTCGAAACGCAGGAGTCTCCCCTCCCCGAACTCGCCCAAGTGAACTAAGCCGGCTCCTCATCGGACAGTGATCCCCTCCGATCCCGTCTTCACGTTCTGCCGAAGCCCCGTCCGTCAGGGCCGCGAATGCCGCGCGATCAGCGCCTGCGCTACCCTTTCCCTATGTGCTCCGTCTCTCCCACCATGCGAAGCCTGCTCGTTCTGTCCCTTGCCGCCGTCGCCCTTTCCGCCGCCGACAACGCGCAGTTCACCAAAGACGGCGAACTGCTCCGCCCCTCAAACTACCGCGAGTGGATCTTTCTCTCCTCGGGCCTCGGCATGACCTACGGACCCAACGCTCCCGCCCCCGGAGCGGCCCTCCGCTTCGACAACGTCTTCGTCAATCCCCCCGCCTATCGCGAATTTCTAAAAACGGGATCATGGCCCGACGGCACTATCATGCTTCTCGAAATCCGCGCCTCTGAATCTAAGGGCTCCATCAACCAGCACGGCCAGTTTCAGACCGGCGCGGTCGCCCTCGAAGCCCACGTCAAAGACACCCGCCGCTTCCCCAAAACCAACGGGTGGGCCTTCGCCGGCTTCGAACAGAAGGACGGCCAGTTCGCCGCCTCGGGTAAAGTCATCCCTCCCGGCAACCGCTGCGAAGAGTGCCACTCCAAGAACGGCGCCGTCGACTCCACGTTCGTCCAGTTCTACCCCGATCTCATTCCCGTGGCTCAAAAGCTCGGCAAATTCAGAGCCACTCCCACCCCATAGCCGCCCACTTCCGCTTCTGTTAGCCTGAGGCCCATGGCCGACAACCTGCTCACTGTCACCCGCAAAGACGTCCCCCTCTGGAATAGCGGCAAGGGCGAACTCTCTCTCAATCTAGGCAAGATCAATCCCCTGCAACCACTGCCCGCCGACGCCACCACCATCTTCGATGTCTCCGTCGGTCTCTCCAGCACCGATCCCATCAAAATCGGTTCCGTCGGCAATCTATCCCTTGGTATCAGCGCGGGCGCCATGGCCAGCCTCGCGGCCATACGCACGGGCCAAACCGGCGACCTCGCAAAACTCCTCAAAGAGCACGGCCTCGACAAATTTCTCGCCGCCAATCCCGGCCAGATGTTTCTCGCCCTCCGCCTCGGAGCCAAGGCCGGCGCCACTGCCACCGGAAAATTTCAGTACAGCGTTCTGTCCGCGCAAGCCACGGTCAGCGCCGGCGGCGACGGCGGCTTCGTGTGCATCGCGCCTGTCCCTGAGAAGGGCACCGTCACCGACAATGTTCTCGCCCTCTTCAAGGACCTCAAGCTCCCGTCCGATATCACCGAGCCGCTCAAACCGGGCCAAATCATGGCTCTTCAATACGGCGGCTATCTCAAATTTGGCGCCAGCATCTCGGCGGGCTACGAACTTAAAGGCACCCAGGGGTTCACCCTCGGATCGCTGGATCTCTCGGAAAAATACAAGCTTTCGGCCACCGGCAAACTCGGCCTCGATGCCAGCGTCGCGGGAAGCTTCCTCATCGAAGCCCGCGCCGCCTCGCGTCCCGAATGGGTCCAGGTCATCGTCCGCCGGCAGCGCGAGTCCAGTTTCAAAATCGCCGCGGACGCCAGCGTCGGCTTCACGGGCGACCTCGGCGGGCTCCCCGTCAATGGCCGCGACTTTCTCGGCGCGGCCCTCGGCGTCAACGTCAAGAACTGGTTCAACGTCCTCGACAAAGTCGGCGAGTTCAGCGATTTCAAAACCCTCGAATCCAAGCTCGACGGCCTCGCCAATCAGTTCATCAAGGAGTACCTCGATAAGGCCTTCGCCGCCATTCCCAAGGACTTCAAGAAGATCCTCGCCCAGGTCCACGACGTCGTCGACAAATACCAGAACCTCGACAACTACGCCGTCAACCTGTTCGATCGCTACTTCGACAAACTCGACATCCTGACCCTTCAGCTCAAGAAACTGCAGGCCCTCACCAGCTTCGACAGCATCGCAGGTGAAGTCGATGGCGAACTGTGGAAAGTTCTGCGCACCCTCACCGGCGGTGACCCCCTCACCTTCCTCCTCAACCGCATTCCCGGTCCCGACGGCAAGCCCATCCCCAGCCTTCCTGAATTGCAGCGCCGCGTCGAGCAAACCCTCGACCTCATCCAAGCCGACGCGCACAAGGAAATCCGCGACGTCATCAAACTCGCCAAGGAGAATTTCCCCCTCGACGGCTTCATCACCGAACTCGCCAAGGTGGACACCATCGCTGAACTCCGCGCTCTCGCCGGCACCAAGGCCGGCAACTTTGCTGAGCGTTTAATCGGCAAAGCGATCGCCGATCTCAAAAACAACGACGAAGCCAAGAAGGTCGTCGACTCGATCAAGAACTTCATCGACGAGGAAAAGAAATTCGAGCAGCGCTTCAACGACGTATTGAAGATGGCCGCCAAACAGCGCCTAAGTGCCTCTCTCCACGCCGAATACAGCCGCGCCACCGAGCGCGACGCCTTGCTCGATGTCGAAATCAACCTCTCCACCCCGCGCGGCCTCGAACTTATGAAAGCCGCCGGACGCGGTGATTTCCGCGACATCCTCGCCAGCGTGCAACCCGGCGTCGTTACTCTCAACGACGGTGTCTTCAGCCACAAAGTCACCCGCACCTCCGCCTTCTCCGTCAACATCGTCGGCTGGCATCTCAACTGGAACTACAGCGGTTTCGACAAGGTCGTCACCGAGGTCGAGCAGCGCATGAAGACGGACTCCTCCGGCGCCATCACCGTTTTCACGACCTTCGAAATGCAGAAGGAGAAGGAGCGCAAACGCAACGCCGAGCGCATGCATACGCTCTTCCTCCTCCGCTTCCTTGGCGAATCTACCGGTGCGGTCGCCTCCGATCCAAAACGCCTCGAATTCTTCGTCGACGTGATTAAGTCCAGTACAGCCACTTACGAACTTACTTTCACCGACGACCGCACCGAACCCGAAGAGCTCGAAGACTATCTCTCTTTTGCCCGTGATTTTGGTCTTGATGCCGCCGGTGCCACCATCGAACAGTTGAGCCCCCTGCTTCCCACTTCCGACCGCAAGGACTTCGGTGCCGTCACTGCCGCCTACGAAGTCGGTTTCACCGAAGAGGGCCTCGACGCCATCTTCAGAACCGGCATCGACGAAGACACCATCCGCGCCACCATGCGCAAACTTCTCCTCGCCAACTACCTCAAAAAGGGCGAAGGCAAACTCACCGACATCGCCTGGTGCTATGTCACCCAGGAGGTGCACGACTTCAAGCGCAAGCAGGACAAAAGTGCCGAAGGCCGCTTCGCCACGCTCCCGCGCCTGGAGATTTCCAGGGCTGCCTCGCCCATTGCCGGCATTCATCCCCCCTCTGGCCGCATCAACCTGAATTCCAACGCCGAGGTTTTCCTTCTGAACGGCCTCATCGAAATCGAGAACAAACTCGTCGAAGCGCTACTGGAACTCAACTCGTTGGTCGCGAAAAAAGGCGGAATCGAGCCGGCCAAGTTCGAAAAGAAACTCGCCTCCCTCGGCGACGCGCTTAAACTCTACGACTCCCGCGACGAAGGCGACAACACCGTCTTCGCCATCTTCGATCAGCTCATTCAATCGGCGGGACTGAACTCCGTGCGCAAGTGCACGCTGTCTCTGAATTCCAAGGTCGGTGATAAGGACGTGACCAAAGTGTTCGTTCTGCCTGGGGCCACATCCGCCGCAGTTCCCGAAATGCCCAGCGCATCGCCTCGTCGGAGAGCAGCCAGGGCCCGATAGCACCTCATCGGCACCCAGTCGTTGCCTGCACCTTTCACGAAGCCACGCTCGGTCCAACACCACCGCGCCACGCGCATACCCCGCCGTGCCCCCCTGCGCGGAGCACGCACGCCGCTGCAGTAACGCCTATCACCCACTTTGCCGTTTCGATACAATCCCCCAGATGCGCACACTCCTGCTTACCCTCGCCCTCGTCTCCACCGCGTTTTCGCAATCGTCCACCCTCAAGGGCTGGACCCCCGGCAAAGGCTTCGGCTGGGTCTGGGGCCCGAACGATGAAGTCGGCGCCCTCAACGCCGTAGCCAACCCCGCCTACGTCATGAAGGCCCTCCAGAGCGTGCGTTCCGGCAAAACCTACGACCTCGGCGTGCTGCTCGACGCCAACTCCTACAAGTGGCCCGGCCACTCGGCCACCAGCCTCGTCACCTACCGCAGCCCTGAATTCATCAAACGCGACCCCGCCACCAATCCCTTCGCTAAACATCCGCGCGGCCTCGCCTGGCACTCGCTCGCCCTGTATCTCTCCGACAATCTCGGCACCCAGATCGATGGCCTCGGCCACATCACCACTGGTGCCGACAATCACTGGTACAACGGCTTCAAGGAAGCGCAATACGGCACCAGCTTCGGCATCACGAAAGCGAGCGCCGACACCATTCCGCCCGTCATTCTCCGTGGCGTTCTCATCGACGTCGCCGGTTGGAAAGGCGTCGATGCGCTTCCCTCCAACTTCTCCATCGGCCCCGCTGAACTCCAGGCCGCCCTCGCCAAAGAGAACGTCACCCTCGAACCAGGTGACGCCGTCTTCATCCGCACCGGCACCCTCCGCTATTGGGGCGAAGCCGGCGCAGACCACGCCAGGCTTGCCATCCACGACTCGGCCGGCCTGAACCTCGCCGGCGCCAAATGGCTCGTCGAACAGAAAGGCGTCGTCTTCATCGGCGGCGACACCAGCGGCGTCGAAGTTGGTATCGATCCCACTCTCCCCGCCGGTGTCACCAATGCCGTTCATGAGTACCTGCTCGTTGAACAGGGCGTCCACCTCGGCGAGTTCCACCACCTCGAAGCCCTCGCCGCCGATAAGGCCTACCGCTTCGTTTATTTCGCCACCACCAATCGCCTCAAGGGTGCCGTCGCGGGCACTGCCATGCGACCGATTGCCATCCAATAAACGGCTACACTGGAGCCATGCGATCGCTCCTGGCTTTGGCCATCTTCATCTCTACTCTTCCCGCATTTGCGCAAACTCCCGCCGCTGCCCCCGCAGACAAGGCGGCCAGGATTGAACGCCTGCTCGAGCTCACCAACAGCCAGGCCAGCGTCGACCAGATGGCCGCCCAGATTTTCAAAATGCTGCCGTCAATGGTTCCGCCTAACGCTCCTCCCGACCAGAAGGCCAAGCTCGAAGAGGCGCAAAAGCAGGCCAGGGTACTCATCACAAAACAGATGAGCTGGGCGCGCATGAAACCCCAGTTCGCCAAGCTCTACGACGAAACGTTTACCATCGAAGAGCTGAATGGGATGGTCGCCTTCTACGAATCCGCGGCCGGGCGCTCCATGCTCACGAAGATGCCCACCCTGATGCAGAAATCCATGGCCATCGGCCAAAGCGCCTTCAACGAAATCGTCCCCGAACTGCAACGCCTCCAGAAGGAAGCCTCGGCTCAATAATGAGCGGCCATCACACTTGCGGTGTTGCTCAGGCGCCTGGACCGGCACTGAAGCCGGACGCCCCTACCAACCCATCATCGCCATCCGCTTCTCAATAATCCCCGCGTAGCTATCCATGCGTGCCGGGCGCCTCCGCCTTGGCAACGGAATCACCGCCGCCAACCTCGCCGCCTGATCGCGGTTCAACGCCGCCGCGCTCGTCTTGTAGTGGTACCGCGCCGCCGCCTCCGCTCCAAACACCCCCGGCCCCCACTCAATCACATTCAAATACAACTCCAACACCCGCTGCTTTCCCAGAATCCAGTCCGCCGCCGGCGCCATACCGAATTCAGCTACCTTGCGCAGAGGATTCCCATGCGTAGTAAAAAACAAATTCTTCACTAATTGTTGCGTGATCGTCGACCCGCCCCGAATCGGTTCGCCATCCTCCACTACGTCCTCGTAGATCTTCCCCAACTCTTCGAAATCGATTCCGTGATGCTGGTAGAACCGCCCGTCTTCGGCCGCGATCACCGCATGCTGCAACTCCGGCGAGATGCGCTTCAGCTCCACCACCGTCTGCCGCTTCTCGTACTTCCCCTTGCCGAACCACGACTCCACCCGCCGCTGCGCCTGCACCATCGTCACCGGCGGCGTCACCCACTTCATCAGAACCAGGGACGCAAGGCACAACCCGAACCACGCCACGAACGCCATCACCAGCCACAACAAAATCCGCCGCCACGACAGCCGCGTCCGGACACGCTTCTTCGGGCGCGCCCATCTGACTTCGCGCCGTCCGGCCGCCGACTTCACTCAATCCTCAATTTTTCTTGGCTTCTTCGAGCTGCAGATTGATGACCGGGTTTTCCCGCGAATCGTACACGCTCAGCGTCTTCTTTTCGCTCGAGGCGCCCGAATGCTCGGCCTTCAACTCATAGTCCGAATTCTTGCTCAACCCGTGGAAAAAGTAGTTTCCGTTCGCCTTGGTGATGTAGCTTCGCACGCGCAACGTGCGCGTGTCTTTGAGCTGCACCACCGCCCCGTCCACGGCCTCTTCGTTCTGACCGCGAACCGTCCCCGACACACTCCGCGTCGTCTCGTCTTTGTCTTTATCCTTCTTGTCGCCCTTGAACAACGGCGGCGCTTTCTGGCCTGGCACCTGCGATTGCTGCGCCAATGCCGCCAGCGTCCCCATCACCATCAGCGCCAGGATTCGAACCATCATTTCTTTGCTGTCTCCGTCTGCATGCGAATTGATAATTCGCGTCTCTCGTCAATGCCGACCTCCACCACCCGCTCCTCCGGTGTGTGTCCATCGGCCTTCACACGTACAGTATATCGGCCCACTCCCGCCGGTACGCGGAACG
>JBDTVQ010000225.1:0-11253 GCA_040007195.1 Acidobacteriota bacterium
CAAACCGATGGAGCCGGCAGGTACGGCGCAGAGCGATGCGGCGACTAGCGGCACAGCCACGATTAGGATCAGAGCGAACACCAACATCGCGGCAAGTGTATCAATTCTTACGGTAGGACTTCCAAAACTCGAGTACTACGGGGAGCACGCTGATGAAGATGATGGCGAGGATTACCTTTTCGAAGTGGGCCCGCACCGGCGCCCATTCGCCGAGCGTATAGCCGAGCATGGTGAGAGCGAATACCCAGCCGATGCCGCCAAAGACATTGAACGTGAGAAATCGGCCGTAACTCATGCCAGCGACGCCGGCGACGAAGGGTGCGAACGTGCGAACGATGGGGACGAAGCGGGCGTAAATGATGGTCTTGCCGCCGTGCTTTTCGTAGAACTCATGCGTGCGGCGGAGATACTCCTGCTTGAACAGGCGCGAATCGGGGCGGTTGAAAATGGCCGGCCCGGCCCGGCGTCCGAGGTGGAAGCCGACGCCATCGCCGATGATAGCGGCCGCCATCAGGAGGATGTTGATGAGGGCGATGTTCAGCTGTCCCGCGCCGGCGACGACTCCAACGGTGAACAGCAGCGAGTCACCGGGAAGAAAAAAACCGATGAGCAGGCCGGTCTCGGCGAACACGATGCCGAACAACATCAGATACCCCAGCCAACCGCTCAGAACGGTGGACAAAAGGGCAATGAGGCGCTCGGGATTCGTTAGCGAGCGCAGCAGATCGAGAAGGGAATCGACCATCTAGGCAGCGCCGTAGGCCGCCAGCAGGCGCTTCATGGCATCCTGGCTCACCTTTATCTTGCCCTGCTTGGTGAGCGCCTGAACGAGCCCGTCCTCGAATAGTTCGCGGCGGGATTGCGACTTCTGGCCGCGCAGCGTGGTGACGATGGTTTCACGCTGAATCGGAAGCTCGGACATATCGGCTTCCTTTTTACCGGCCACCTGGTAGTAGAAGGTCTTCTGCGCTACGCGATAGGGGCCGACGACGAATCCTTGCGGATGCATGAACAGGATTTCGCCGAAGATCATCGGACTGCCGATTCCTTTGATGTCACTGGTGCGATCGATATCGCCGGTTTCGACAACCTTCAACTTCATTTCCGCGGCGGCTTTGAGGATGTCGCGGCCATTTGCCTTGAGCTTGGTCTCGAATTCACGCAGTTTCGATTCGGCCAGCATGGCGGCCTTCTGCTGCTCGAGGAGGCTCTTAATCTCTGGCTCGACATCGGCGAGTTTCGCGGGTTGCGGCGGGAAGATCTGATCGACGATACCGACGACGAGCTTGTTGCCCGGCACCTGCATGACGTCGGTTACGGTGCCGACGGGCGCAGTGTAAATGACGCGGTCGAATTCCTGGCTGACGCCGATCATCGGAAGGGGGTCGCCAAATCCGGCTCGTTCAACGTGGACGTAGTTGAGGTGCAGCTTGTCGGCTATGGCTTGGGCCTGCTTGGGAGTCTTGATCAATTCGGCGCGGGCCTGGTCGGCGAGCGCGGGCATTTTCTCGAACAGTTGGCGGCGGCGGACTTCGGTTGCCAACTCGGACTTCACTTCGTCGAACGGCTTGGTGCGGCCGGCTTCCTTTTCCGTTGTCTGAATGATGTGGTAGCCGAACTCGGTTTCCACGAGGCCGCTGATTTCTTTGGGCTTCAGGGAGAAGGCCGCCTTTTCGAACGCGGGAACCGTTTGGCCTTTGGTCACCCAGTCGAGATCGCCGCCACGTTCTTTCGAGCCGGGATCGTCGGAGTTCTTCTTGGCCAGTTCGGCGAAGTCCGCGCCACCCTTGAGCTGCTTGAGGATGTCTTCCGCCTTCTTCTTTGCGGCGGGCTTGTCGGCCGCTTCCGTGGCCTTCACCAGAATGTGGCGGACCTTGGCGCGTTCTTCGGTGCGCCAGCGGTCCTTCTGTTCGTTGTAGGCCTGGAGCAGGGCAGCGTCGCTGACGGGAATCGTCTCGCCGAGCTTCTGTTCGTCTACGACGATAAGGTCGAAGGCGCGTTTCGGCTGCGTCTGGAAACGGGCGTTGTTCTTCGCCAGGAAGTCTTCCATTTCGGCCTTCGTTACCGACACCTGGGAGGTGAATTCGTCGGGCGCGAACTGAACGATCTTCATGTTCACTTTGGCGTTGCGCCGGCGGAACTCGGCTTCCACTTCAGACGGGCTTACGACCTCGCCTTCAAACGCCACGGCCTGCAGTTTGCGCAGGATGATCTGTTTGCGCACATTGGATTCGAACTCGTTGACCGTCATGCCGTTGGCTTCGAGGAAGCCGGCGTACACCTGGCCTCCGACGAATTTGCCTTCGGGGAACATCTGTGGCATCAAGGCGCGGATCTGATCGACCACTTCGGCGTCGGTGGCGGTGAGTCCCATGCGCTGCGCTTCATACATGGTGGCGAACTCAGCGATCATCTGGTTGACCATTTGAGGCAGCATATACTTCACCGAATCGCGGGTGAGCTTGCCGTCCTTCATCTGAATGGAGAGAGCGCGGTGGATCTGCTGAGAGGTGAGTTCGGTATCGCCGATCGTGGCGAGAACGTCGCGGTTGGGATTGCTCGGCGTGCCGAATCCGGGGATGAGGGTGACGACCATGGAGAGGGCCACCAGCGACAATAGGCCGCCAAGCAAATAACGCACAGACTTCGTACGGGAACGGAAAAGGTCAAACATGGGGGTCGGATCCTACCAGATTGTGGGAAATTCGAACCTACAGTATAGCGGATGCGCCCGTTCCGAGGGCACCGGCGAGGGCCGCTTCGAGCTCAGGCTGACTTAACGTGGTGGAAATAAAGAGCTCCTGGCGGGCGCCCGCGGCGAGGGCGATGGCTTTCCATCCGTTTGTAACCGGGACGGTGATGCGGATCTGGACTTTTCCCCTGGCGTCACGGACCGGGCGGATGACGCCGGGAACGATGGAGCGGATGGCGGGGGTGGAGTCGAGCAGCCTGACGAGCACGGGGCGGAGACCGTCGATGATGGAGTGCTCGATCTTCAAGCGGTCCTGATGAGCGCGCAGTTTCATTTAAACCGCTTCCTGTACTGAAAGTCGATGCCGAAGATACCATTCTCATCGCGGACGGCAAGGACGGAGAAGTCGCGCGAGAAGTCCCACTGCATGCGGACGATTTGGTTTTGCGTGCGGTTCAGGTTGGTGATGTACGTCACCGTGATCTCACGCGAGAGTTGCTGTTCGATGGTGAGGCGCGCCTGCGGGGTGTTGGTAATCGTGTTGAGCTCGGGATCGATCTTGATGCGCGAGACGCCGAAGAAGCGCTGCAGACGGTCGTTGATAGGTCCGGTGAGCGGGGCCGAGATCGCCGCGCCGAGGAGAGAGTTGCCGCCCGATTGAAGCAGCCCGGCCGATTGCGTATTCGGAGAATTGAATGACGTCGATGAGGCGGGTGCGCGGCCGACGGTCAGCAAGGCGACGATTTCGTTGGACTGGAGGGGCGGGTCCGACCGGTAGCTGATGTTCAGCTTGTTTGGCGGGCCGGAAAGGTTGATGGTGACGGTGATGCCGCGGGCCTTGGTTTCGAGATCGAGATTGACAAACGGTTCAATTTTGGTCGGGTTGAAGAAGCCGACTTCGCCGCGGGTAATCAGGTATTGATTGCCGAAGAACTGGATTTCGCCTTCGTTCACCGAGACGCGCCCGAGCAGCGCGGGGCGGGCCGCGGTGCCCCGGAGCTTGAGATCGGCTTCGGGCTGGATGTCGCGCGTGAGCGAGGTTTGCAGTTCGGCGTCGGGGCTGGTGCCGATTTTTATATCCAGCTGCATGCCGCGCAGGGAGCGGTTTTGAATGGGGTCGACGGGGGTGGCGCGCGCGGCTTCGGCGAGGATGCTGCCGAGGTCGGTTTTTGGGTTGAGGCCGAGGCGGTTGATGGTGATGGTGCCGGAGAGCAGGCTTTGGGCGGAGGTTCCGGTAAGGCTGAGGTCGCCGTCGAACGTGGTGGAAACGGCTTCGGGGTAGCGCAGGCGGACACGCGAGGCATGCGCGTTGAGGCGGTAGATCAACTGGCTGGTGTTGAAGCCGACGAAGCCGCCGAGGGTAAGTTCACCACCTCCAGTGACGGCGGTGAATTTCTCGATGGTGGCGCGAGTGCGATCGAAGCGAACGGTGCCGTTCACTTTGTCCAGGCCGTTCGGCAGGCCATCCAGATAGAAAGAAGCATTCTGAAGTCCCATCGAGCCGAGCATTTGGGGCCGTTCGAACTCGCCGCGAACCTGCACGTCCACCTGGGCCTGTCCGCTGGCGATCAGGTCGGGCTCGACCATCGACAGCGCGGGCAGATTCATTTTGCCGAGAATGTTCAGGTTCAACGGCGAGCGGCCGCTGACGCCGATGGTGCCGTCGACCTGAATGTCGGTCCCTTCGCCGATCATGTGGGCGGTGGTGAGGCGCACGCCGTTTTTGTCGATGAAGGCCATCAACGGGCCGTCGTTGCGGAGAGCGAAGCGGTTGGCTTCGGCGACGCGCTTGGGATCGGTGATGGAGTCGCGCAGGAAGGGGCGCAATTCGGCGCGGGTGATCTTGGCGTTGGCAGTCCAACTGAGCGGATCCAGAATCGGACCGGAGAATCCGAGTTCCCCTTCGAAAACGCCGCGCGCGGGAAGTTGCGTAGCGGGGTCAATGATGCCGAGGTCCTGAAAAGTGGTGAGCGTCACATTACGGAAGGTGAACTGGCCGAGGCCGAAGGTGGACGGTCCAAGCGACCATTCCGTGGTGCCGTTGATGTGCGCGCCGCCCAGGGTGGCAGAGGCTTTGAGCGTGACCAACTGGTCTTTGGTCGAAATGTCGGCGCCGACTTCGCCGAGCGGCATGTTCTCAACCTGCAGGTTAGGCACGAGGATGTGGCCCTCGATTGAGCTGACACGGGCCACGCCGTTGGTGAACCGGATGGCGCCGTTCACATCGGCGTCGAGATCGCCGCGATAGCCCTTGCGGATTGTCTTCAGGTACTTCCACTGTTCCAGAGTGAAGTCCTGCCCGGAGATTTTGAACTGGGCCGTGGCCGAACGCCAATCGCCGTTGGGCGCGGTGGCTGAGCCGGACCCGGTGGCGCGTCCGGGTCCAGCGGCGATGGAGGCGGAAGAGACTTCGACTTCGTTGCGCGCGGCGCGAAACTCCGCCTTGATCGACTGAATCTGTTCTTGCCATACCGTGGCGCCGGTTGCCGTGAAGTTGCCGGCAACGGCGGGGGAGGCGTAGGTTCCTTCGATGCGCAAGGAGGCCTGGAGGGAGCCCGTGATGGGAATGCTGCCCGAACCCGCCAGTGCGAGAAGCGGCTGGATGCGCGCAGCGCTGACACGCAGGTTCCCCGAAACGCGGCTGGCCGGTTGCGGGCGCCAGGCGACAAGCGCGATCGAACCATCTCCTTCCACGGATGCCTCGGAGGCGCGGAGGCGGGTGGCGCGCAGCGTCAACAGTTGAGGCTCAAGTGTGTAGTCTGTTTCGAAGCTCTCGATGCGAATGCCTTCGACCAGTGCCGGACCGGCGCTCAACTGGCCGGTGACGCGGCCGTGGTCGATTGAGCCATTCCACGTTCCTTCGGTGTGCAACTGGCCGCGATCCAAGGCGACGGGGAGGCTCGTGGGCGGATCGGCGGAGAACATGCGAAGGGCGGGCAGCAGATCGTTCAAGTCCGACGACAGGAGCGAAAACTTCAATTGCCGGTTCGGGTCGCCTTGGATGTTGAGCTTGGTCTGCGGCAGATCGAGGTGCGCGGCATCGACAGACACCTCGCCGCGGGAGCTCTCGTAGGTGGCCTTCAGCGCGCCGCTTACGGGTTGCCTGGTGGTGTCGCCGGTTTCGGGCGGGTCGATTGTGAGGTCCACAGCCACCTGGAACGCACTTACGGTTCCGTCCATCACGACGGGTCCGCGGACGACGCCCGCCCACACCAGCGGAATATCGGACTTAATGGTCTGATATTGCAGGGCGTAGAGCCGCTCCAGTTCCAAACCGGAGGCGGTGCCCTCGACATGGAACCGTGCGCCGTTCTCAAGGCGCGCCCGGCCGGTGAAGGAGCCGCCCAGAGCGGAGGCTTTCAGGTTGTCGACGGCGACCAGGTTGGACTCCGCTTTCCATGACGCGGTGGCCGAAGCGCCGCCAATACGAATGCCGCGCGCCGAGTAGGCCAGTCCGTTTGCCGACGCAGTGCCCTGGGCCGCCCACGGTTGGCCCGCGCCAGCGGTGAGCCGTCCCTGCACGCGGATTTCACCGCCGGGCTCGATAGGCAATCGCAGTGGTTTGTGGAGGTCGGCTACGAGAACCGTGCCGTCGCCTTCAACGGTGACGGCAGGCGTGTTCCAGTCGCGCAAGGTGACGTTTACCTTGGCGGCGCTTTTGCCGAGCGCTAGTTCGGCGCCTGCCATCTCCAATCCGGCGGCATCGAACCGCACGGGGCCGTGTAGTTCGAAATTGACTGGCACGGCCAGTGGGGCGGCGAGGGTCGACTGGCGCATGGCGATATTGCCCGCGTAGGCGCGAGCCCCGCGGTCATACTGCAGCTTCGCCTCGACGTCGCGGGCCGTCAGGTCAACGGGAACGATGCGATCCTCATAGTGCACGAGAGCTCCGCGGACCGCGAGTTCGCCGATGGCAAGATCGAGGACAGTCTCCACGGGCGACTTGCCGCTTCTTCGCGCCGCCGGTGGCTGCGGGAGGTTCCAGGCGCCTTGAGCATCGCGCATCAAGTGGACCTCGGGTCCATCCAGCCGCACCGCGGACACGTTCACTTTCTTTTCGAGAAACGAAAGCACCTTCAGATCGACGGCGGCTTTGGGCACGCGGAGCAGCGGCTCGGCTCCCGCGGGCTCAGTGCCATGCAGCACGAGGCCTTCGATGTTTGCGCGCCAGCCGGTCCAGTCCATCGAGAAGCGCTGAAGCTCAGCGCGGCCACCGGTTGCTTTTTCGATTTCGGAGAGCACGCGGACGCGAATCTGCTCCGCCATCCAAGGAGATTGGAGCGTCTGCCAGGCGATCCAATACCCGGCGACGCCCAGCACCACAAGGATTACGGGGATGCGAATCCACCACGAGCGGCCACGGCGGCTCACCGGAACACCTCCTCGCGATATTGAATGCGCACGGAGGCCATGGCGGCTTTTAACCAATCGTCCATCGCCTGGTCGACCTTCTGATCGGTCAGCGTTGCTTCGATCTCGGCGCGCACATCCTCGAGCGGGGGCACGGGAACGGGGCTCTTCACGCTCTCCCATCCGGGCGCGAAGGTGCTGTGGTAGTACTCGTCGACTTCGTTTTCGGCGACGCGGACGCCGGGCTTGAAACGGTAGTTGATGAAGCGCGTGATGGTGATCTGTAGGAGCAGGTTGCGAAGTAGATCCGCTTCGCGCAGATTATTGGCGGCGAGGGCTTCCTTATATTTCGCATCGTCTGGATAGTTGGCGGCGCGGAACTTCTGGAGCAGCGGCATGGCGGCATCGGCGCCCGGAGGGGTGTAACGGCTCAACTGCATTTCCCGGTGGATGAGGGTGAGCTCGATCAACTGTTGGGCGGCGGTGCGGCGCGCGCGCGGAGAGACGTCGAGCGGTTTGCCCTCCAGGAATGCGGCCACGCGAAGGTGGTCGAGAATTTCGCTTTCCATGATGGCCGAACGTTCGATAGAGACGGCAAGGCGGTCCACTCGCTCGGCCAGGATCGATGTGGCGGCCGCCAGGAGTGCGAGCATATGGACGATGGTACGCGTCAAAATGTCTGCCCCAGTGAGAAATGAAACTGGAAGTGGCTCAAACGTTGCTGAACAAATTCGCCCTGGCCGTTAAACAGTTGTTCGCGGGTTCCGCGGAAGCCGAAGAAGCTCGGCGAATTGGGGACATATGCCAAATCCAGGCGCACCGGTCCGATTGGAGTACGGTAGCGGACGCCCATGCCCACGGCATGGACCATGTAGTCGAACTGCTTCAGGCCCGGCTGCTTCCATCTGAATGTGAATTTGTCGAGTTGGGAAAATACGTTTCCCATGTCGTGGAAGAGTGCTCCGCCCAGGTTGTCTCCGAGCAGGGGAAAGCGCAATTCCACATTGTTGATTAGCAGCGCCGCCCCACCGACTGGAAAGCCCGTGGTGGGATCGCGCGGGCCGGCCTGGTTTTCCGGAAATCCTCGATGGGTTGAAGAGCCGCCAGAGTAGAAGCGCTCGGGCAGGGGGATGGGTTCGCGCAGGTTGAGATCGGCCTCGCCCTCGGCGGCAATGGCAATGGGATTCAGATTGTACTGCCAACCGAAAGTGGTGGAGCGGGCCAGGATCACATCCTTGTACACCTGGTAGTAGCTTGAATTGCGCGCCAGAACGCGGGCATAGCTGGTGCTGCCGCCGAAGGCGCGGCTGGCTAGTCCAACGTCGACTGAATTGTAGTAGCCGTGGCGCGATTCGATGGGGTCGTCTCGCCGCTCCTGGATAAACGTTCCGCTGAGGATACCGACACGAACAGGAAGGGAAAAGACAGGGATCAGGATAGGTGAGATGTTCAGGCTGTTGGCGTCCACCGTATTCCGCCGGTAGGTAAACCGCGACTGCACGGTATTGCCGCGCGACAACACTTTACTCAACTGGACGGCGCCCTCCTGGCGGCGGCTGGTAAAGGTGCGAATATCGCGTGAGAGGTCGTTGAATCCGGTGATGGTCAGCGCGAGTCCTTCGACACCCTTGAACTGTGGGGCCAGATAGGTGACGATCTCCCGCTGCTGAATGTTGGATACGCGGGCCTGTATCGACACGGTGTGCCCGTAGCCGAGGAAATTCGATCGCGCCACGCCGAAACTGACGCGCGGGCTAAAACCGGGCGACCCGGCCGGAGCATCGAAATTATTGCCTCCTCCGATGCGCGCGATTTCGGCGCCGACGCCTAGGTTGAGGGAATACTTGCGGGCCTCTTCCACCTGGAACAGGAGGAATTTGTTCGGCTCGACTCCGTCGGGATTTTGCACGGCGACGTCGACGCGCGCGAACACGCCGAGATCGTAGAGACGGCGCTGGCTTTCGATGATGGCCGACTGCGAGAGCGGATCGCCCGCGTGCAGTTGCAGTCGCTCGTACACCATGCCCGGGTTGGAAGTGTTCAAGCCGCCTACCAAAACGTCGCGCACATAGCGCGGCTTGCCCTCATCGACGCGGACGTGAATCTTTACCGCTTTTACGCCGGCGACGGATTCCACGTCCCAATCGAACTGCGCGTTGGGATAACCGCGGTTGTAGTAATAATTCAGCACTTGATCGCGGTCGAGCGCGACACTGGCCTCGCTGAACGGTTCGCCCTCGTGGCTGCTGAATAACCCTTGCACGGCCTTCAGGTGGTTTTCGGCGACGCCCTCTAAGGTGAACTGGTCCACGCGCCACTGTTGGCCTTCGTCGATGTCGATCACGACCTGCAAGGTTTGGGTGTCGCCCTGGCCGTGCTCGGTGACTCGCGGAACAATTTTTAGATCGCGGAATCCATTGGAGAGATAGAGTTCGCGGATGGAGGCGACGTCGCCATTCAGAAGAGCCTCGCTGAACCGCCCGTTGCGATAGCGGACTTTGGTGGCCGGTGTGATGGCCATGCGTTCCCGGATCGTTTCGCGGTCGAAATAGCGATTGCCGGCTAAATCGAGGTCGGTGAGTTTGAAGTGAGGGCCGCGGTCGACCGTGTACACGACTTCCTGGCGTCCCGGCTGGGGCTCGCGGGATTCGAACTTCACCTCGGCGCGGAAGTAGCCTTCGCTCTGCAGGTACTCGGTGAGGTTGCGCATGCCTTCGACGAGAAGGTCGCGGTCTGCCGATTGCTCCTGGTAGACGGGGACCAATTGCCGCAATTTCGACCGGCTGATCTTTGCGCCTTCGAGCCGGATGCGGATGGTGGGTCCAGGCGACACTTTCACAACGGGAGTGACGCGGTTGGATCGCGGGTCGTGACGCATGGCGGTCAATTCGACATCACTGAGCAGGCGCTCCCGGTCGGCGTAGTAACGGCGCATGCGCTCGCCGCCGCGAGCGGTTCTGGTCTCGGAGACTTTCTTCCAGCCGAATAGACCGAGGATGGTCTTCCAGCGCGAGGTGCGGGTCAGGGCCGCCGCTTCGGCGGGCGTGGCGCCGGTGATCTCGGGCTGAGCGTAGGTGGCGCGCGATCCGGCGGTAACTTGAAAGTCCACGTGTACTTGCTGGGTGTCCTCGTCGTAATCGAGAACCGGATTGATGCGCACGTCGAAGAGGCCATTTCGTTCGAGCTTGGCGCGGACGTTTTCCGCTGCGGCCCGGACTTCGTCCAAGGCGAAGGGATAGCCGAGCTGCAGCTTGGTGGCGCTGACGAGTTGGCCCTGGTTAGGCGGTTCTTTCACGCCGCTGACACTGATGCGGCCGACGAACCACGAAAGTTTCGTTTGGATCGTGAGCGTGACGGCGCCGCCTTCGGCCGACATGTCGGCCTGCAAATCCTCATACCGGCCGGTGGCGTAAAGCCGTTCGAGGGCTTCGCGGAGGACAATGCGGTCCACGGTGACGCCTGGCCCGAGTTGGAGAATTTCGTCTAACTCTTTTTGATGCAGTGGTTGGGCCGGCGGATCGAAGCGGATTGCGGACAAAGGCTTCCCTTCCCACTCCAAGCCTGCCAACTGCGGGACAGTACCCAGTAGGACGATCAGAAAGGCTACTGTGCTGGCCGCGCATCGGCTGCAGGATCGCACCACTAACGCCATCATAGCGTGGCACTCGCGGGTGGGATGGAAGCAGGCGTGACACCGTTGGCGAGCATTGCGGTGCTGATTTGGCGAGGATAGGCAGGTCCGCGACGAATTTTGGCTGCGGCGCGGTGAACGCCAATCAGACGAGCCGTGTGCGTGGGATAGGTGGGCTGCATATACCGTGTGTGACCAAGCTTTGGATGCCGGCCGGGGATGTGAGCGAGCGGAAATTCTCAACTGAAGAGGATTCCGTCTTTTCGGAACTCGCCGCAGCCGAAGTCCGCGCAATCGTTTCGGCGTAATTGAAATCGCGTCCCCATTTTGTCGATCGCCCGTACCGTGACTTCCTCACTTCCATTGCTACGATGAAGGCTGATGGCTGCCCCGGACCGCTATTCCCGTCAGGAGCGCTTTGCGCCGATCGGTCCAGCTGGCCAGGCGAGGCTGGGCCAATCGCGCGTTGCCATTGTGGGCTGTGGAGCCCTTGGTTCGTACCACGCGGCGGCACTGGCTCGCGCCGGCGCCGGATATCTCCGGCTGATTGACCGCGACTACGTGGAGTGGAACAACCTGC
>JBDTVQ010000226.1:0-11225 GCA_040007195.1 Acidobacteriota bacterium
ACCCGGTCCCCGCACTCGTCTCCCTCATCGGCGCCGGTCCGGGCGACCCCGGCCTTATCACCGTCCGCGGCCGCGATGCCCTCGAACGTGCCGCCTGCGTTCTCCACGACCACCTCGCCAATCCCGCCCTCCTCAAACTCGCCCCCCAAGCCGAGCATATCTATGTGGGCAAGAAGCGTGCCGAACACGCCGCCACACAAACAGAAATAACAGACCTGTTAATCCTAAAATCGCGCGCCGGCCTCCGCACCGTTCGCCTCAAGGGCGGCGATCCGTATCTCTTTGGCCGGGGCGGCGAAGAAGCGGAAGCTCTCGCCCTGGCAGGCGTTCCGTTCGAAGTCATTCCCGGCGTCACTGCTTCGCTCGGCATCGGCGCCTACAGCGGCGTCCCCCTCACCCATCGCGACCACAATTCCGCCGTCACCTTCGTCACCGGCCACGATCCCTCATCCATCAACTGGACCGCCATCGCGGCCTCTGAAACCCTCGTCGTCTACATGGGCCTCTCCACCATCGGCGAGATCGCCGAGCGTTTGATCGCCGCCGGACGCTCGCCCGATACTCCTGCAATCGCCGTCCGCTGGGGCACGCGCCCCGAACAATCCTCATTGCGCGCTACGCTTTCCTCCTTGGCCGCAGGCATCGAGACCGAACATCTCCGCCCGCCCGCCACCATCATCATCGGCGACGTCGTCTCGCTCTCGGACCGCCTCAACTGGTACGAACGTCTCCCGCTCTTCGGCCGCCGTATCGTTCTTACGCGCGCTGAAGAGCAAGCCGCCGAAACCGCTGAAATTTTCCAAGCTCTCGGTGCCGGCGTCGTCGAGTTGCCCACCATCGCCATCCGCCCCCCGCTCTCCTGGGCCGCCCTCGATACCGCCATCGAACGCCTGTCCACTTACGACTGGATCATCTTCACCTCCGTCAATGGAGTCCGCTTCTTCCTCGAACGCCTCGACGCCTCCTCTCACGACCTCCGCTCTCTGCGTGCCCGCATCGCCGTCATCGGCGAGAAGACTCGAGACGCCGTCCAAGCCCTCCATCTCAACGTAGACCTCCTCCCGCACGAATTCGTGGCCGAAAGCCTCCTAAAGGCATTCGCTGCTCACGAACTCGCCGGACAACGCATCCTCATCCCCCGCGCCGAGGTCGCCCGCGAACTCCTGCCTCACACCCTCCGCAAGCGCGGCGCCACCGTCGATGTCGTTCCCGCCTACCGTAACGCCATCCCCGAAGACGCCCCCGCCCGCGCCGCCGAAATCTTCGCCAATACGCTGCAACACCCCCCGCCCCACTGGATCACCTTCACCGCCGCCTCCACCGTCAAAAACCTCCTCACGCTGGTACCCCGCGAAGCCCTCGCCAACATCCGCATCGCCTCCATCGGTCCGGTGACTACCGAAGTCCTCCTCAAACACGGCCTCACCATCGACGCCGAAGCGTCGCCCTACACCATGGCTGGCCTGATCGCCGCCATCTTACGCGCGGAACAGTAGCATGCGCCCCCCTCGTCTATTACGTCGCCGTTTCTCTGGATGGCTGCATCGCGCACCACGGCGGCACCTGGGAAGGCTTCAGGGGCGACGGTCCGCACGCTGACGAGTACCTGGCCTGGATGCACACCTGTTCGGCTGTCGTCATGGGCCGCGCCACCTACGAAGTCGCGCCGCGCATGGGCGTCATCGATCCCTACCCGTATCTCGAAACGTACGTTTTTTCGCAAACTCTCGCGCCCGTGAATCACCCCAACGTCCACGTAATACGTGACGGCGCGCCAGCCTACCTCGCCGCCCTGAAACAGCGCCCCGCATCCAACGGCAGCACGGCGCCTATTTACCTCGCCGGCGGAGGAGCCTTCGCCGCTTCCATCCTTGCCGCGGGACTGGTCGACGAAGTCATCGTCAAATTGAATCCGTTCCTGATGGGCGGCGGAATCCGTATTACCGGCGCTCTACCGTCCATCGTTCCCCTCGAACTCACCGCCACTAAAGACTACGGCAACGGAGTCCTGCTCCTCACCTATCGCCCTAATCCGCCTCGCGCAGTGCGGCCATCACGAGGTGATAAAACTCCGGGTGCGACTCCCACGTCTGCGCCGTAATCATCCGCTCATCCCTCACGGCCTGCCTCGGACTCCACTCCCCGCCCGCGCGCGTCACCTCGCTCTTCACATGTTCATAGCAGGTCACCGTCCGCCCGTTCACCAACTCCGCCGCCACCAGCACTTGAATGCCATGGCAAATCGCCAGCACCCACTTACTCGCCGCTGCCATCTCTCGCACCAGTGCGACTAAATCCGCGCGATGCCGCAAATATTCAGGAGCCCGTCCGCCAATCAACAACACTGCATCGAAATCCTCCGCCCGCGCATCGGCAAGCGCCAGATCGGCCGTCGCACCGTACCCCGGTTGCCGCTCAACATACGTGTCCCAGCCAGGCTCAAAATCGTGAATCACCAGGTGCAGCCGCCGCTTCGCGGGCGCACCCAACACAGGCTCGTGCCCCTCTTCCAACATCCGGTGAATCGCATACCACGTCTCGTACGACTCGCCGCCATCGCCGGTCACCACCAGAACACGTTTTCCCATAGCGACGTCATTCTATCCCGCTGCCAGCTGCCACGCGCCCCATCCACGAGATAATTGCCACAGGCGCATGTCGTTTGCACTCTACCAGCGTGTCCCTTCCCCCGCGCTTGCCCGCTTTGTGGATACAATCTGGCTCTCCCAAGGCGCGCCGCCCACTCACAACAAGGAGCGCGTCCTCCCCAACGGCGCCGCCGCCCTGATCTTTAATCTCGCCGAAGATCGCATCACCAGCTATAACCGGGAGCGTCCCCAAATCAGCACGCACAGTAATGGTGCGCTCGTCGCCGGCCCTCGAGCCCAATTCGAAGTCATCGATACCGAATGCCAGCGCCATCTCGCGGGTGTGGTGCTGCGTCCCGCTGGTGCCGCGCTGCTGCTTGGTATGCCGGCATACGAACTAACCGATCTCGATGTTCCGCTGGACACTCTCTGGGGCCGCCAGGCTACTTGCATTCGCGAACGCCTCATGCACGCACGGTCCCCAACGGCCATCCTCGCGGCCCTCGAACGCTGCCTTCTCGAACGCCTGCCCGGCGCCCCGCCACCACTCGTCATCACGTATGCGCTCGAGCAACTCCATCGCGCCACCGCCGCGCCGCCGCTTGCAGAAGTCGCCCGCATCACCGGCTACTCCCAGCGTCGCTTCATCGAACTTTTCCGGCATCACACCGGCATCGGCCCTAAAACCTACCAGCGCATCCAGCGCTTTCAGCAGGCCCTTCGCCTCGCTCACCAGGGCGCTCTCATCTCATGGACCGATCTCGCCGTCTCCACCGGCTACTATGATCAGGCCCACTTCATCCACGATTTCCGCGCTTTTTCCGGCATCACCCCCACCGAGTACTACCTAAACCGTGGCCTCTACGCGACCCACGTCGCCCTTCCGGTCTGACGCGTCAATTTTTTCCAATACACACCCGGCTCCCTTGGTGCAAAATGGCCCCATGAGCTACAAAGCACCCGGCTTCGCCGCCGCCACACCGTATCTTTCCATCGAAGGCGCATCCGCGGCTATCGAGTTCTACAAGAAAGCGTTTAGCGCCACCGAAACCTATCGCGACGTCAACGACGACGGCTCCATCCGCCACGCCCAGATCCTCATCGACGACTCGCACATCATGATCTCCGACTACAAGCCGCAGTACGGTTTCATGACCAGCACGCAGAAAAACGGCACGCCCGGCATCAGCATCTTTCTCTACGTGCCCGACGCCGACGCCATGTTCAAACAAGCCATCGAAGCCGGAGCGAAACAGATCACGGCCATGTCCGACCAACCCTACGGCCGCACCGGCGGTGTGCAGGATCCCTTCGGCATCATGTGGTGGCCCACAACACATAAAGGCTGATTTGTTGGTTCAATCCGGGGCGCGCGGTAGAATAAGAAGTTACTCGCATGCCCTCCACGCTCACGACGAATCCCAATCACAGCGAAACGGTCGAAGCCTCGGGCCACCTGATTGACTCCCATATCATGGAGCAAATCTTCGACACGGTGGTCGAGTTCAATGGCCGCTTCGAAGTGGAAGACTTTCACATCGGCCGCACCAATTCCGATCCGTCTCGCCTCCGCATGCGCATCGAAGCGCCTTCCCGCGAAGCTCTCGATCGCATGCTCACTCAACTGGTCGGTTTCGGCTGTTCCCCTCTGGATCATGACGACGCCGTGCTCGAACGCGTCGAGCGCGACTGCTGCGCCCCGCTCGATTTCTACTCCACCACCAACCACAAAACCCTCGTCCGCCACGCCGGTGACTGGGTAGAGGTCGACAATCAACGCATGGACGCGATGGTCGTTCTCAAGGATGGAGCCGCTGCCTGCCGCCGCCTGCGCGACCTGAAAGCAGGCGACATGGTCGTCACCGGCATGCGGGGAATCCGCGTGCTGCCCGAGTCGAAGGAGCGCGACCGCCACGCCTTTGCCTTCATGTCGAACGGCATCTCTTCGGAACGCCAGGTCGAAACCGCCGTCCGTCAAACTGCATCGCTCATGCAGGCAACCAAGGAAGCGGGTCTGAAAATTGTGGTCGTCGCCGGTCCCGTCGTTGTCCATACCGGTGGTGTCAATGCGCTCTCTGAACTCATTCGGGGCGGCTGGGTCGACGCCCTTCTCGCGGGCAACGCCCTCGGCGTGCACGACATCGAATCGGCGCTCCTGGGCACTTCTCTCGGTGTCCGCCAAACTGACGGCCGCCAGGCCGAACATGGCCACCGCAATCACATGCGCGCCATCAACGCCATCTATCACGCGGGCGGCATCGCCAAAGCCGTCGAAACCGGCAAGCTCACCTCGGGCGTCATGTATGAAGCCGTCAAGGCGAAACTCCCGTTCGTCCTCGCCGGCTCGCTCCGCGACGACGGCCCTCTTCCCGACACGATTACCGATATGAATGCTGCCCAGGATGCCTACGCGGAGAACCTCCGTGGCGCAGGCCTCGTGCTCTGCTGCGGCTCCATGCTGCACTCCATCGCCACCGGTAATATGCTGCCCAGCTGGGTCAAGATCGTCTGCGTCGACATCAATCCCGCCGTCGCCACTAAGGTCAGCGACCGCGGTACCGGCCAGGCCGTCGGCGTCGTCACCGATGTCGGTCTCTTCCTCGACTTACTTGCGAAGAATCTTTGCCATGCCTAAGAAGACTAAGTCGTCCACGCTCGGTTATACCGACGAACACGCCGCCGCCGGCCTCGACGCCGCGCTGCCCGAAATCGAATGTTGGCCCAATCAGTTCGCCGGATACGAAATCGAGATCTCCAGCCCCGAGTTCACCAGCGTCTGCCCGAAAACCAGCCTGCCTGATCACGGTACTGTCACGCTCCACTACATGCCGGACAAGGAATGTCTTGAGTTGAAAAGCTACAAGATGTACCTGCTCGCCTACCGCAATCTCGGTATCTTCCAGGAGAACGCCACCAACCGCATCCTTCAGGACGTCGTCCACGCCTGTAACCCAATTTGGGCAAGCGTGGTCAGCGAATTTACTCCGCGTGGTGGCGTCTATTCGAAAATCACAGCCAGTTACTCCAGGCAAGCGGTGGAAGCCTCCCGGCGAATCGGGAGCCGCAAACGTGGCTGAACCGTCGCTCCAGGCTGATCCCAAACTCGCCGAACTCGCCCACCTCGTTTCCGAAATTCGCGAACGAGTCCGTGAGCGCCACGCCGCAACCACCGGCGGCGCCATCGATCTTCCCCTTCCGGATCTGACACCGCTCCTTCACGCCCGTGATGCCGCACAAGCGAAAGTCGCCGCCATCGGCAGCGTAAATCCTCGCCCGGGCGGCTTGCTGAATGGCTTCATCCAGGGTGCGAAGCGCAACATCGCCCGCGGCCTCGGCTGGTTTGTACGCGATCAGGTCGACTTCAACCGCGAAATGCTCCGTGCCCTAAACGCCACGCTCGACGCCCTCGACGAATCGAATCGCACCATCGCCCGGCTCTCAGCCGCCGCTGGCGAACGTCTGGGTGCGCTGTCGAATCAGGTCCAGCAGGTTTCCGATCTGCACACCCATTGGCAGGCATGGCGCACCGAATGGGAGCACAAGCTGGTTGTGAATGAAGCGCAGTTCGCCCGTTCCACCTCCGAACTTCAGCACGCCTTCCAACACCGCGTCACCATCGCCGAAGAGAACTTCAGGAATCAAATCGCCGCCCAGCATCGCGATTACCTCGCCGCCCTCGAACACGCCACCGGCGACATTCAAAAAAGGCTCTGGGACGATCTCGCCCGCATCCGCACCGAGTTCGAGTCACTCATCCATCACGAACTGCGCCTCGTACGCCAACGCGGCATCGCCACCACCACTCCGGCTCCCTCCGCCGCCCCGGTCGGCTACGATTCGCCCGAAATCGACTGGCTGAAGTTCGCCGAAAAGTTTCGTGGCTCGCCCGACTACGTCCGCCGAAACCAAATTCAATACGTCGATCGCTACCGTGGTGCGACCGCCGAAGTCCTCGACATCGGCTGCGGCCGTGGCGAATTCCTTCAACTCCTCGGTGAGGCAGACATCCCCGCGCGCGGCATCGAAGCCTCGGCGGAACTCGTTACCCTCTGCCGCGAACAAGGCTTCAACGCCGAACAGGCCGACCTCTTCACCTACCTCGCCGCCCAGCCCGACAACTCTCTCGGCGGCATCTTCTGCGCCCAGGTTGTCGAACATCTTCACGCCTCCGACGCCCTCCGCCTCGTCAAGCTCGCCGCCGCCAAACTGAAGCCCGGTGCGGTCTTCGTTGCGGAAACCCCCAACCCCGAGTGTCTCGCCATCTTCGCCACGCACTTCTACATCGACCCCACGCACACGCGCCCGCTCCCGCCCCCGCTTCTCGCGTTCTACTTCGAAGAAGCAGGGTTCGGCAACATTGAAGTGGTGCGCCTCGCGCCCGCTGTCGAATCCATGCCCGCGCTGAACGACCTGCCCACCAGCATTCGCGAGAGCTTCTTCGGATCGCTCGACTATGCCTGCATCGGCATCAAGCTCTGATAGAGAGCCTTCTGCCTCTCCCCAATCGCCCGCCATCCGTACAACGCACTCACCCTCTCCCGCGCTGCGCGTTCACGCGACCGGCACAACTGCCGGTCTTCCAATTCGACGATAGCCGCCGCAAATGCCTCGCCCGTATCTGCAATCGACACGAATTCGAGCAAATCATCTAACCCATTCACCCCGCCCGCCGTCGACACCACTGCTTTGCCCATTGCCATCGCTTCCATGATCTTGATGTTCGTCCCCGCGCTCGCCAGCAACGGAGCAATCACTACGCTCGCCCGCCGGTAAGCAGGCCGCGGGTCGCTCACAAACGCCTCCAACTCAATTCCAGGCTGGTCCAGCGCCAACTGCACGCGATCACGAAACAGATCGAGAAAATATTCCGGCCTCTTGCCCGCAATAATATGCAGCGTGTATCCCTGGAGTCGCGGCCACACCTCTCGTAAAAACCATTCGAGCGCCAGCACGTTTGGCAAGTGCGCGAACGACCCAATAAACAGTAGCCGCTTCTCTTCGGCCTCATCGCCTCCCGGCGCAAACCGCTCCAAATCCACGCCATTTGGCAGCACCACCGCGTTCGCCGCTCCCACCTTCCTCGCGTCTTTGTCCGACATCACCACCACGCGATCTACGTCGCCCCACGCCTTACGCTCAAATCTCTCCCACCGCTCCCACTGCTTCCGCGTCTCCCAATCCTCCTTCTCGCGAAGCAGTTGCCGGTACAAATCGAACGTCACATCATGCTCCACCATCACCGTCGCCGCGGGCTTGCAGTCCTTCGCATATAGCGACATCTGTGTGAACTCCAGCTGCACCACGCCCGGCCGCCACTTCCGTATCAGTTGCGGCAGCAGCGCATGCATCACCGGTTCGTCAAACTCCTCCACTACCTCCGGCCTATCCGTCATTGCCCGCGCATGGGATCCCTCTCGCCGCACCACTACAATCTCCATGCACAACTCCACCAACTCCGCCGGCGGCGCTTCCAGCTCATCCGCGAAGTACACAAGCACCTGATCGAAATCCCGCGCCGCCTCGCGCATCAAATTGAACATGCGCACGGCGCCGCCATGCGACAGCGGAAACGGTGCGTACGAACTCACCACCATCACGCGAGGCCGCCCCGTTGCCGCACGGGAAGGGAAGACAGCGTGCTCCCCCGACCCCAACGCCAGCACCAGCTCTTCATTTACCCCGCACACGACGCCACTCGCATCGCCGGTCCGTACACCCGCCGCCCACGCCAGCGCCGCCATTGCGGACTCGTCCGGTTCCTGCCGCGCCGCCAGATGATTCAAATGCCGTATCGCCTCGCTCCAGAGCCGCGCAAACACCGCCCCTGAGGCAACGCTCGAAACCATCCACCGCAGGAAGTTCACCTTCACCGCGATGTCCAACTCCTGCGCCGAAAAGAATCGGCTCGTCGTCGCCCGATGCCGGTGCACCACCTTCGCCCCCGCCACAAACACGCTCGCCCAACCCCGCTGCCACGCGCGCCAACCTAGATCCAGATCCTCCACATACGCCGGCACAAACTGCTCCCCTAGTCCACCAAGCTCCGCCAGCTTGCCCGCATCCAACAAGGAACACCCGCCGCTCCCATACAACACATACGTCTGGTCCTCACCCGCAACCGGTTCATCGCACCGCAGAAAGAATTCGTCCTCGCTCCCGCGCCGCGCCTGCCAAACAGCCTTGCCCGTTTCCTCCCGCCGCATGCCCTCGGGAAATAGAATCTGCGCCGTTGCGCAAAACAAATCCGGCACCCGTTCGAACGCCGCAAACATCGGCGCGAAGAACCCAGGTTCCAGGGTCATATCGTTGTTCAACAACAGCACGTGCGAATATTGCGCCCGTCGTATCCCCCGATTCACCGCGCTCGCAAAACTCAGCGGCTGCTCGCTCCACTCCAGCACCACATTGCGCAGCCACTCCCGCGTTCCATCGCTCGATCCGTTATCGACCACGATGATCTCGTGCGGCCACCCATCCAACTCGCGCCGCAGGCTCTCAAACAACCGCTCCAGCAACTCCCGCCCATCCCGCGTCGGAATCACCACGCTCACTCCGTGTGGCCTCGCCCCAGGCTCCGCTCCCACGCTTGCCGGCGCCCTCTTCCGGTCAGCGATCCGCCGCCCCGCCGCCAACGCCCGCCGCACCAGCCGCGGACGCCGCAGCGCTTCCCAATGTCCCAGCCGCCAGAAAAATGTATATGCCGTTCCGCCCGGCCGCAGTTCCTTGCGCGCCACGCTCTTGGCCCGCCACCACACGTGCCGCGCCATCATCGCCGCCGACCGCGGCCGCAGCATGAAATGATCGAGGTTCTCGTTGAAGAACAGCGTGCGCGCCCCACCAAACCGCATCGCCGCCCGCCGCATGGCCCACACCGGCATCCGTGGCTGCAGGATCAGCGCACCCAGCACGATTCGGCAATCGCGAAAGTGCCACGCAAGTTTCTCAACGTTATCGCGCGGCGACCGCTTCACATGCCACGGAATCCACTCCGCGCCCGCCACGGGAAACTCGCTCACCACCACCAGCGAAACGTCTGGCCGGATCGCCCGCATCTTCTCGATGAACTCCGGCCACAGTTCTGGTGAGCTTGTGCAAAACGCTACCTTGATCTCGCGCACGGAACTAAATGATTGCTTCAATGCGAGGGACGAACTTCCCTTCATTACGCTGCCGCCACATTGTCAAAGCCTGCAGACAGAACCCCGTGGAAACCGGATTGTCGAACGGCATCATCACCCCAGCCTTCCGCCCAAAACAGAAGCTGCCATTCTCCTGTTGGAACGCGGCAATCCGCGCTGCCTCATCGGTCGCCCGCTTTACGTTCAACGGCTCCACGCCCAGCGCGTCGGCAAACAACCGTGCTCGAAGCAACTGTGCCGTCACATCCGAGCGCTCAAACAACGGTCGAATCTCCCGCAAAAGCCGGGACGTCTTCGCGAGTGCCACCCGCATCGCTTCCTGGCACTGCGGCCTCCGGATGCGCGGTAGCAAGCCTTCCATGAAATAACTGAATGCGTGCAACCGGTCCATCACCTGCTCCGGCTCGCTCGCCCCCGGCAGGAATTCCGCATAGTTATCGAGCGCCATCCGCAGCGCCCGTTCGTACCAAAGCGTGAACGTGTCGTCGCCCGTTGCCTCGGCCAGATCGTGCCACGCCATTGCCGACTTCAATTGAAAACACCCCGGCTCGCGTGACCACCGTTTCTCATACGGCAGCGGCTCGCCCGCGGCCGACACCACCGGATGAATCGAATCTTCCGTCAAAAAATCCCGCGCCATCGATCGCCCACACGCCGCCGCAATCTCAAGTAAACGCGCATCGCCGTTCAGCCGCCAGACCGCCAGCAAACCGCGCACCATAATCCCGCAATCGAAGAAGTACAGCGGCGAGTCCGCCTCGTTTTCAAAGGGAAACTGCTCGATATCGGCCCGCCACGCGTGTTCCACTAGAAATGCCGCCGTGCGCGCCGCCGCATCCAGATACTTCTGCTCGCCCGTCGCCTCGAACAAAGCCGCATAGGTACTCGTGGCATAGCCGGTAATCTCGTTCGAAACCGGTTTATTCAGCCCCGCGTCGCTCATGTGGTAACGCGCAACTCCGCCGTGCGCATCTTGAATACCAGAATTGATAAACCAGTTCCCCGCGGCCGGTAAGACGGTCGCCAAGTCAGTCCGGTGAGTGGAAGAAGTTTGCAAATCACGGATTGTAGCATTCGTCGGCGCGGACCCGTATAGTGGTGCCATGCGCTGGATATGGGCAGTTCCGCTGCTGGCCGCGCCATTATTCGCTCAGGCGCCCGTCCGCTTGCTGCGCGGTGAAGTCACCGCATATGGCTATGAAGGCGGCGTCGGCGAAATCTCCATCCGCGATGTTCTCTACCGTGTCCAAAAGTGCGCCGTCACCAGCGCCACCTGGGTGGAGATGAACACCAAACAGATCACCCCCGCCGATGTGCGCCTCACGATGACCGCCGAAGTTGTCGCCGACATGCGGGCCGGCAGCGGCCAGTGCAACGCCCTTACCATTTATCTCCGCGAACCCCTGCCCCCGTGGCCCACCGTTCGGCCGCTTGCTTCCAGTCCGTTCCTCGACAACCTCTGGCCGCGCGGCAACATGATCTTCACCGGCACCGTCCG
>JBDTVQ010000227.1:0-11222 GCA_040007195.1 Acidobacteriota bacterium
GGGCGTATCGATGGTTTCGAGGCCGACGATGACGCGCTCGAACTCGTCGCTGGTGACGGTGAGGCCGGGCACACCGTCGATGGGGACGGCAGCGACATCGGCCATATTCAGTCCTTCTTTGAGGAAGAAGCGGTCCTCCCAGGGGTCGGCGAAGGCGACGCGATTAGCGGTGCGATCGACCGAGGAGACCATGGTGTAGTGGTGAACGATGCCGTCGGAGAGGAGGACGGAATCGCCGGGGGCGACGAGCCACCAGAGGTGAGCGCGGGGCACGGAGACGGTAGCGCCGTCTTCGCCGGAGAAGCGGTCGTTGTAAAAAGCGAAGTAGAGGGCCGAGGGGATGGCCTGGAAGCCATCGCGGCGGGAGTTCTGCCAGATGAATTCGGTGTAGCGCTTCCAATCGGCGAGGGAGAGCTGGGGGAGGGGGCGCGGGTTTTCATCGTCGCCCGCGTAGGCTGCGCGCTGGCAGAACAAATCTCGCTGGATGAGGATGTTGCGTACGACATCTTCAACACGAGGGTCACGGGGAGGCCGGCCAACGGACGCCACCATGGGGTTCAGTGTAGCGGATATTTCTGACGTTAATACCAGGAGTTTCCCAACCGATGGGGAGAAGTGGAGAACCGCGTGCGGGCATGGCGGTAAAGATCAATAAAAAGAGCGAAGGCCAGAGGCGGGGGAGTCCGCCGTCGTGGGAGACCCTGGCGCTGTTGTTTGGGCTGTTGGTGGGTGCGGGCTGGGCGGGCTGGATGGTGGTGGAAATGGTGTATGCATCCAGCGGTTGGGAGGGAGCGTTGCTGCTGGTGGGCGCGGTGGGCGTGGGGATTGTGAGTTGGCTATGGAAGAGCCAGGCGCCGGCGCGGGCGCAGGCGGAGCGCCGGGAGGCGGGACGGCGGGCGCGGGAGGAGGGGGACCTGGCAGGGGCGGAGAAGATATTCACGGAGCTTTTGCGGGAACAGGCGGAGAGCGGAACGGTGGCGGGTCGGGCGGGAATTCACTGGGAGCTGCTGAGCCTATACCGGCAGATGAAGCGGCGGTAGGAGGCAGCGGGACAAGCACGGGCGGCGATGGCGGCAAGCGAGGGCTCGACCGAAGGGGAGGAGTTGCAGATTGCCGAGGAGGGTCCGCTGGTGCTGATCGAATTACTCACGCGGATGCAGAAGTGGGGGGAGTTGGAGGAGTTCGTGCGAGAGCGGCTGGCCAAGGCGACGGGGCGGCTGGCGGTGGAACTGCGGCTGGAGGTGGCGTCGACTTTGCAACGCCGGGGGAAAAAAGAGGAATCGCTGGAACATCTGCGTGTGGCGGCGAGCACGGCGCAGCAACTGGAAGTGGAGCGGGCGGAACTGTTTACGCGGTCGCTGCATGCGTTGGGGGCGGCGGCGCTGGAGATGGAAGACCTGGTGGAGGCGGCCAAGGCTTATGGGGCGTTGAGCGAGTTTGCGCGCGAGCTGCCTGAGACCGAGCCGGACCGGGCGAAGTGGCAGGTGTTGGGGGCGGTGGGGCTGGGGCAGACGTGGCTGGCCGAGGGGAACGCAGCGGCGGCGGCGGCGCTGCTGCACAATGTGATGGAGTCGAGCGGACAGGGAGTTTCCGAGGAGATTCGCGCCAAGACGCTGTACTTGTTGGCGGGTGCGCTGCTGACGGCGGGGCACTTCCGGCCCGCGCGAAGGCGGGCGCGGGAGGCGCTCTCGTTGTGGGAAGGCGCAGGCGATACGCAGGCGGAGGCAGCGAGCAAGCTATTGGATTCGATCGCGCTGCAGGAAGCGCTGGCGGGCGCAAGCGAGGCTACAGAGTCCAATACAGAAGAATGAACCAGAGGAGAGAGCAGGGGACCATTGCCTGCATGAGCAGGGAATAGATGCGCAGTATGCCTTCGTTCGAGCGCGAGTAGCGGCGGTGGATGGATTGCACGCGCCAGAAAATGGCGATGGGCCATACGCAGAGGCTGATGGCAGTGGCCTGTTTCAGGACGCCGGCGTTTTTTAGAGCAAACAGACCGATGGCACTGGTGGCGGACCATACCGCGATGACGAGCCAAGCGAGATGAAGGGCGTCTGAGAAGTCCTTGCGGCCTTTCCGCCATTTGAACATCACCCGCATTCCAAACCATTCTAAGCTGTGGCGCCAAATCCACTTAAACCAGCCTTAATTGCCCTGGGGGAGTAGCAGGGTAAGGTATAAGCGGCCGACAGCCGATAGTCCGTGTTAGGAAACTTTTCATGCGCGGATTTGTATTGAGTTCGGAGACGCAGACCTGGCCGGCGCTGCGTGACGGCCTGGAGTCCAGCGGCCTGTTTTCATGCTTGCGGCGATTCGATCCGACGGGCCACGACGATTTGCTGCGAAACCTGATTCGCCTGCAAACGCCGCATGTGATCATCCTGGACAAGACGTCGTTCCACATTCTGGAGATGTTGCGGGATATCACGGCAGAGATGAATCCACACATTCAGCTGGTGGTGGCGGGCGAGGATCTGCATGGGGACGTATTGCTTGGGTTGATGCGCAACGGGGTGCGGGAATACCTGCCGGCACCGTATGGTGAGGCGGAGTTGAGCGGTCCACTGGGGCGGCTGCAACAGCGCATCGAGATGAACAGTGAAGCGTTCTCGTTTACCGAGGATTTGTTCGTGTTCCTTCCGGCGCAACCGGGCGTGGGGGCGACGACGCTGGCCGTGCAGACGTCGCTCGCGCTGGCCGAAGACCGTAAGCGGAAGACGCTGCTGGTGGATCTGGACTTGAGCAACGGGCTGATCTCGTTTCTGCTGCGGCTGAACAATACGATTCCGATGAGCGCGGCGATGAACCGCGAGATGGAGATGGACGACGATCTGATGAACAAACTGGTGGCCAGCCGGGGCAAGCTGGACGTGGCCACTTCGAGCGAGATGCAGTTTGGCGGACGGCTCGATCCGGGCTGGATTGTGGAGCTGTTGTCGGCGGCGCGGAAGAAGTATCAGAGTGTGTGCGTGGACGTGTCGGAGGCGCTGGAAGAGCACGCCGTGGCGGCGATGCAAGAGGCGCGGGAGATCTTCCTGGTTTGCACGCCCGAAGTGCAGGTGCTGTACCTGGCACGGAAGCGGCTGATGGAGTTGGAGAGGCTGGGGCTGTCGGGGCGGGTGCGGGTGATCGTCAACCGTGCCACGACGAACAGCCATGTGACGCCGGCGCAGGTGGCAGAACTGCTGGGCGTGCCGGAATACCTGCCGATGGCGAACGACTACAAGCGGGTGAGCGAGGCGTGGGTATCGGGGGAGAGGATCGCGCCGAAGTCCGAGTTGGGGCGGGACATTCGCACGCTTGCGGCGTGGATGGCGCAGGCCGACATTGCCGAGGAGCAAGCCAAGGAAAGCCGGCCGAAGAAGCAACTGGGCTGGATGGACAGCTTGAAGAATCGCCTGTTGGGCGCTCGCAAGAAACAGGTTGCTGCCACGCTGGAAGAGAGCTCGGCGACAGGGCTGGCAGCGCTCGCCAATGCGGTGGCCACGGAGGGAACGCCACCCGCAGCGGTGCCGGAAGCGCCCTCGACGGCTCTTGCGCACCGGGCTTCCGCTTCGCGCGCCGCCCGCCGAAAGCGCGGCGATGCGCCGAAAATGAGGGCAATTGGCGCCGCTCCTGGCCAGTGAGGTGGTAAATTTGTAGTCTCATGGCGGCAAAAAAAGCGGCGGCAGCTGGGCCTAGCGGCGGAGAGTCTCAGGGAGAGAGCATTCAGGGCTCCTTGAAGGAGCGCGGCATACGGCTCACCCGGCAGCGGCAGATTCTTCTGGAACTGATCGACAAATCAGGCAAGCACCTGGATGCCGAAACACTCTTTCAGATGGCGCGGGAGCAGGACCCGAAGTTGAACCGCGTGACGGTGTACCGCACGCTGAAGATGCTGAAGCAGGGGGGCCTGGTGGATGAGCTCGACCTGATGCACCTGGGCGGCGATCAGCACTATTACGAAACGCGCATGAAGCAGGAACATGCGCACGTGATCTGCCTGCGTTGCGGCAAGGTTGAGGAGTTCTTTGGCGAGCCTCTGCAGCGGTTGCGGCGGCAGGTGGAACAGAATCTCGGATTCAGCGTATTGATTGCACGCACGGAGATCGGCGGATACTGCGTGAACTGCCAATCGCAGCGATTGCGCGAGATGGCCGAGGCGGCGGCAAGTGCCGAGACAGGCGTTCAATCGGGACTCAACACGGGCGAGCACATACAACCGAGGCAACGAAAAGGGTGAATCCGGCGGCGGGCGAGGAATCATTGGGAGCGGCCGCTTCCAAAGGATCCTACTTAACGGTGATCAATCCGAGCGGCCAGAGTAAGCGCGTGGAGCTTACGGCGGGACCGTTCACGATTGGGCGTCAAAGCGAAAATCAACTTGTGCTGCGGGACAACCGCGTATCGCGGGTGCACGCGCGCCTGGAGTGGGAAGGCGGCGGGGTGTATGTCGCCGATTGCCAGAGCCTGCATGGGACGTTCGTGAATGGAGAACGTGTAGAGGGCAGGCGCCGTTTGCAGCCGCACGACCGCGTGACGTTTGGGTTCGACGACGGGTATCAACTGGTCTTTCACACGAGTAGCGGGCAACTGCCGGAATTAGTGGACCAGATTACCAGCGGCACGCAGGCGATGCCGGCGATGGGTGCGAACCTCGCGAAGCTGCGTTCGCTGTTGGAAGTGGCACGCGCGGTGCAGAGCGCGCTATCGACCCAAGAGGTGCTGGAGAGCGTGGTGGATGCGGCATTGTCGCTCACGGGAAGCGAACGTGGGTTTCTGCTGCTGCGGCCGGGGTCGTATTCGAATTTACCGCCGAAGCCGGTAGAGGCGGGCGCGGCGCCGAGCGAGCTGGAAGTACGGGTGGCGCGGGACCGGCAGGGGAATCCATTGAGCGAATCGGCGCTGCGGGTGCCGCGGCGGGTGATTGAGCGGGCGCTGCGCGACCGGCGCGATTTGCTGAGCATGCAGTTCGATCCCACGGAGCAAGCGGGGATATCGCCGGAGCATTCGATTGCGGCGCTGGAGTTGCGCAGCGTGGTGTGCGTACCGCTGGTGCGTATGCGTACAGAGATCGGCGAAGGCACGATGGCGACGGGGATGAGCGACACGGTGGGCCTGCTCTATCTGGATTCGCGCACCATGGCGGCCGACCTGAGCATGGGCAATCGCGAGCTGTTGCAGACGCTGGCGATTGAAGCTTCGACGGTGCTCGAGAACGCGCGGCTGCTGACGCAGGACCGGCACCGCCAGCGGATGGAGCAGGAGTTGGACATCGCGCGGCAGATTCAGCAGAGCCTGCTGCCGCGGGCGCTGCCGCAAACGGGGACGCTGCGGGTGGCGGGCACGAGCATCTCCACGCACCAGGTGGGCGGGGACTTTTTCGACGCGGTTCCGCTGGCCGATGGAGGGTGGGCGCTGGCGGTGGCCGATGTGAGCGGCAAAGGCGTAAGTTCGGCGCTTTTGGCGGGCTTGCTGCAGGGGGCGTTTCTACAGGCGCCGCGGACACCGGCCGAGATCGTGGCGAAGCTGACGGCACTGAACCGCTATTTGTTGGACCGCACGCAAGGCGAGAAGTACGCCACGTTGTTCTACATGGCACTGGAAGCCAACGGCACGATGCATTGGGCAAACGCCGGGCATTGCGACCCGCGGCTGTTGCGCGCATCGGGCGGCGTGGAGCGGCTGCGGGCCACTTCCGTGCCCGTGGGATTGTTGGATGGAGTGTCGTTCGGCACCGAGACCCTGCATCTAGAAAAAGGCGATACAATCATCGTGTTTAGCGACGGGCTGTCAGAGGCCCGGAGCCCGAGGGGTGAGAACTTTGAGGCATCGCGGCTGAAGACTCTGCTAATAACGGGAGCGGGGTTGGAAGCGGCGGAGCTGCACCGGCGGATCCTGGAAGACGCGCAGGCGTTCACGGCGGGCCTGGAGCAGTTGGACGACATGACGTTGGTGGTTGCGCAATTCCAACCGGAATCCTAGCCGCGCGGCGGGCCTTGTAAATCCTGACAAAGTTTTCTATTTCCAACCGGGTGGAGAGGCGCGGGTTGCGCTTGTCCGCAAGAGTGTGATGGAGTAGCGAGCGATTCATGCCGAGAGACTTACAAGAGATGGACTTCCAAAGGTTGTGGCGCAGGCTGCAGCATATTGGATTGAATGCATACGAGGCGAGAACGTACATGGTGCTGTTGGGGCACCCGCGTTTCAAGGCCCTGGAACTGGCCGCGCGCTCAAACGTGCCGCGACAGAAGATCTACGAGGTGCTGGACAGCCTGGTGGAGAAGGGCTTTTCGCAGGTAGTACAGGAACGCACGAAATTGTTTTCGGCGGTCGATCCGGGACTGGCGATTCCCAATTACATTGCGCGGCGGCATCAGCAGCTGGAGATCGAACTGAGCGAGCAGAGCCGGGTGGCCGATGGGCTGGTGGACGATTTGAACCATGCCTACTCGGAGGGCAAAGAAGGCCGGGGCACGCTGGACTTTCTGCGCATTGTGAACGAGCCGGGGCAGACGGCGGCGCAGTACCGGCGGATGATTTCCGAAAGCGAGCGCGACTACATCGAGTTTTCGCGGCCGCCGTATGCTGTGGATCCGCTGGATGAGCAGTTAGTAAAGCAGGCGCGGCTGCGCGGGGTGAATTGCCGGCTGTTGATTCAGGCGGGAACGCTCGACCCCGAACACCGGCAGCGTTTGAACGAGTACCTGAGCGCGGGCATCGAGGTGCGCGAGATCGATTCGCTGCCGATGAAGCTGGCGTTGTTTGACGACCGGCGGGGGATGATTGCGCTGCTGGATCCGCTGGTGACGAAACCGGCGTGGACGGCGGTGGTGTTCGAGCATCCGGGGATGGCCGAGGCGATGAAGGGATTGTTTGAGGAGTACTGGCGGCGTTCGAAGGTGGTGCGGGTGCACGATGCGGCGGTGCGGGAAACGGCGCCTTTGGAGGCGGTGGGGGACTAGCGGGGGGGCGGCGGAGCCTGAGAAGCCCAGTACCGCTGGTTCACTTCGACCCAGTACCGGATGCGGCTGTTTGTGGGGTATGCGCCGTGCCGCCGGTGTGATGTTTCACATGTGGACTCACTAGTAGTGAGGTCATACGCATGTTCCACCACTCGACACTCATCACCGCAGTCCTTTCCACCGGCCTGCTGACTAGCGCCGCCTTCGGGGGCTCAGTCAGCGGCACGGTGATCGGACAATGGTCCAATCCGGCGCTTACGGGAAATCTCATCTTAGCGACCGGCCAATTTCAATTCTTCGATAACACAACCACTGCCTATTACAACATTGTGAACAGCCCCGACGGCTCCGCGGGGAGCGCCTTGATTTATGGTGCGAGCGGTACGAGCCCACAGCCGTTCAGCGTTCTGACGTTCTTCGGATCAACGCTCACCGGCGTTCCGAGCAATACGCCCGTGCTTCTCGGTAAACTCACGTTCCTGAACGGCACCAGCGACCTGAACTCGCTGATCTTCGGTGCCGTATTGACGCTGACGGTCAAGAACGATCCGAGTGTCGATCCGCTGGAGGCTGTGGCGTCGATTACTACGACGCAGAATACCGGTTTTGATTCGAATTTCGATGCCGACTTCTTTTCCTTCAACGTGCTTTTTCCGACTACCTTCAATGTGTACGAGGGAAGCAATGCGACGGTGGATATCTACGGGCAGTTTATCGGCGACCCGCAGATCGAGCTGACCTCGCTCCAACTGGAGCCGGGTGAGACGGGCGGCTTCATTGGCAACGGGCTTCCCACGCCTACACCCGAACCGGGCACGCTGGCGACGTCTCTGGCGAGTCTGGCAGCACTTGCGATCTACGCGAGGAAGCGCAGACGCAATCAGACTGTGGGTGAGCCGCGGCAATAACTGGGGAGGGCTGTTCGCGCCTCGGCGCTTCGGGCGCAAACGGGGTCGCGGAGTAAATCAAAACGCCAGCGGGTGGTGGGAGTCTCCAGTAGATTTTCCCCGCCACTCGCTGGCGTTACTCACTTACTTCGAAAGTAGTCTGGTTAGCGCACCATGATACTCACGCTATTGGAGGCCGCGCCGTTTATGGTCAACACCAACGGCTGAACTCCGGCGGAAAGGCCGGCGGGGACGCTGATGGCGGTTTGGTAGAGGCCCGCGTAGCCGGGCGAGGCGATGGAGTAGAGAACGGGGGCGTTGACGCCGCCGATGGTGGCGGTGGTGGTGGCCGTATTGCGGAAGGGCGAAGCGGGGACGATTTCGCCGGTTGCCGTTGGTCCCGTGGTCTGGCCGGCACCGGTGAGGTAGACGACGAGCACGTCGTTGGCGGTGGCCGGGTTGGTGGCGTTGATGAGGGAGAAGTCGGCGTTCTTGACGACGATGCCGTTATTGCCGTTGTAGACGAAGATGCCGGGGTCGTTGGCCGCCACTTGCATGGTGAGGCCGCTGCCGGTGCCGCCGGAGTTGGTGATGGTGACGGGAATGGCGCCGGCGGTGGCTTCGGCGGGAACCTGGAAGTTCACCTGCGAGGGCGAGATGAAGAGCAGTGGTGCATCGACGCCGCCGACCTTGATGCTGACGCCGTTGAGCGTCTTGGGAAGCGTGGTGCCGGACCAGCCGCTGAGGTCGGTGGTGGTCGGGGAGAAGTCGGCGCCGTAGAGCGACATGAGCGCGCCGGGAGAACCGGTCTGTTTGGTGACGACGCCCGCGGCACTAATGACGGCGCCCATGCGGGGGGTCTTCACGGCTGCACCGGTTTGCGCGCGGATGACGCCGCCGGGGTTGGCGGGGGTATGGATATTGAGATACCAGGCATCGGGCGCGCTCAACATGCCGGCCATGGAGGGCATGGTGTCGCCGGAGAAGACGACGGGGATTAAGATGTTGCCAAAGCCGGTAGCGGAGCTGAGCTTGTTGGTGGCCGAGAGGCCTGAGTTGAGGCGGACGGCGCCGTTCACGCCGGCGGCGCCGGTGTGTACGTGGAGGCCCTGGAAGTCGATGGCGGCCGGGAAGCGGTAGTTCACATCGAATGCCATCCAGGCGGCCACGGGAGTGCCAGTGGCATCGCGAAGGGTGCGCACGTGGAGCAGCGAAGGCGCCTCCGCATCGATGCCGGTGACGGCGGGAACTTCGTTGCTGGGCAGCATGTTCATCGATAGCGTGGTTGCATCGGTGGCGTGCATGGGCGAGCGGACGACGCCTCCGGGATAGTCGGTGGTGTGCAGGTTGATGTAGTAACCGGCGGGGTTGCGGAACTGGCCGTCGAGCGCGGCCACGGCGGCGGCGTTGGTCACGTCCATTTCGTTCCGGTAGGTCAGATTGCCAACACCGCTATCTGTCGAATCAATTCTGGTCAGGGACGAGTTTAGCGTGACGGGTCCGTTCGCGCCCGCCGCACCGGTGTGCACGTGCAGGCCGGTGAAGGTCACCTTCGACGGGAAGTTGTAATTCACGTTAAAGATGACTTCGCCTGAGTCGATGCTGCCGTCGGGCCGCCTGGTGATGATGGTGACCACGGAGCCAACGGCGCTGGCGTTGTAGTTTTCGATGACGGGCACCTCATTGGCCGTGGACATCAAACCGATGCCTACGTTCCATTCGGCGAGTTTGAGCTGGCCGCGGATGATTCCGCCTGGATATACCGAGGTGTGCATGTTCGCGTAGTATTGCGACGGGTCGGCCCACATGCCTTCGAGCGTGGCTAGCGCGGCGGTGGTTGTGGGCAGGGCCTGGGCGGGAAGGTCGACCACGCCCGCGCCGTTGGCGGCGAGGCTATTGGCGCCGGAGAGGCCTGTGTTCAAGGTGACGGGACCGTTGACGCCAGCGGCGCCGGAATGGATGTGTAGGCCGGTGACGGTGGCTTCCCCTGGGAACCTGTAAGTGACGTGGAAGTCCGCCGTGCCGGAGACGATCTTACCGGAGGAGTCTTTGACGACGTGGGCTGTGATGGTGGCCACGCCCGAGGCGTTGTAGTCGGTGATGGCCGGCACTTCGTTCAGCGGCGACAGGACGGCGCGGAAGATGCGGGTTTCCGCTGTCTGGGCGGAGGCCGAGGCTGTTGCTAGGAGCACTGCGGCGGCGAATCGGAGGAAGTTTTGTTTCATATCGGATACCACTCGAAAGCCTACGTCCGGGCGCGGTGGAACACAAGCAATTCCCGCAGAATTAACAAGTTAAAAGGGGTGAAGGGGCTAGGTGGATGAGGGCGGGGCGGGGGCTGGAAAAAAATACTGGACAGGTTTGGTCGTAGATGCTAGGATTTCGTTCATGCCTTAGTTGCAAGTGAATTGCGTTAATTAGAAGTCTGGTGCGGACATCCGGGACACGGCTTCGTATCGCAAATCGCAGTTTTGGCATAACAGTGGGCCTTCGGCGGGGACTCCGGCGGCAGAACTGAAGAGAGCGTGAGTGCTCGCTTCAGATGAGAATCGCTTGCTATGAGCAGGTAAACCAGCCAGGGAGAGTTCCATGCGAATTCGCATCAAAGTGCGCCGCAAGACGAATCAAAAGAAGCAAAACATTGAATTCCGCCAGGGTAGTCCCCGGTATTGGGCGGCGGTCGGCACGATGGCTGCCTGTACCGTCTTTGGCGGGGAAGTAGCCGTGCCGGTGTATGGCATGCAGGCGGGCGGCCAGTCGCCGGCAACGGTGAGTGGAAGTCCGGCGGTGCAGCCGGCGCGGCGCTTTCGGATTGTGGCGGCACCGTTGAAAGAAGTACTTCGCGAGCTGGCCAACGCAAACGGATTGCGTGTGGAGATGACGGACGAGCGTGCGGGGGACGTCGATTCGCCCGGTTTGACGGGACTGTTTTCACCTGAGCAGGCGCTGCGCAAGGCGCTGGAGGGCACGGGGCTAAATGTGCGGCAGGGTTCGGCGGGACAGTGGATTATTGAGATGCCGGTGTTGCGCGCTTCGGTAGACGTAAATGAGCGGATGCCGATGGCGTCGCCGAAGTACACGGAGCCGGTGCGCGACCTGCCGCAAACGATCATGGTGATTCCGAAAGCGGTAATGGAGCAGCAGGGGGCGACGACGCTGACCGAGGTGTTGCGCAATGTGCCGGGGTTGACGATCGCGGCGGGGGAAGGCGGCGCGCCGGCGGGGGACAACCTGACGCTTCGCGGGTTCAGCGCGCGGAACGATATTTTCGTCGATGGGGTGCGGGACATTGGTCCGAATTCGCGCGACCCGTTCAACCTGGAGCAGGTGGAAGTGATCAAGGGACCGCAGTCGGCATTCACGGGACGGGGGTCGACGGGCGGTTCGATCA
>JBDTVQ010000228.1:0-11127 GCA_040007195.1 Acidobacteriota bacterium
GCGCGCAAGGCGGCGACGCAGAAGCTGAGCGACGAAGCCGGCGCCGCGAAGGCCACCATCGGAACGCTCTACCGCTTAGCGCCGGAGCCTCGCACGTTCGGCGAACTGACATTCGAGTCCCCGTCCGAATGTGCCATCGCTGCCGCACGCGGCTATCTCGTGAAGGGCTTGCTGGCGGGCGGCGACGTGGCGTGCATCTTTGGAGCGCCGGGCGCGGGCAAGTCGCTGATCGCTCCGCACATCGGATACATGGTGGCGCGCGGCGAACAGGCGTTCGGGATGCGGACGAAGCCGGGCCGCGTGTTCTACGTCGCGGCTGAGGACCTTAGCGGCCTGCGGCGGCGTGTTGCGGCTCTGAGGCTCCGGCATGGGGACGCGACGGAGTTCCGCGTCGTCGGCGGCGTGTCCGATCTATTGGACGACGACAGCCCGCATTTGCAGGCGCTGAGGGAAGCGATTTCCGATCAAATGCCGGTGCTGATATTCGTGGACACGCTGGCGATGGCGTTCCCCGGACTGGAGGAAAACGACGCGCGGAGCATGGGGCGCGTGGTCGCGGTCGCTCGCCAGCTTGCCGAATACGGGGCGGCGGTGGTGCTGATCCACCACGACACGAAGGACGAAGGCTCCACGCCGCGTGGGCATAGCATCCTGAATGGGGCGCTGGACGCCGCGATGCACGTCAAGAGGGATGACGAAGGCATTGTGCGCGGGCGGCTCACGAAGAATCGCAACGGCGCGTGTGATCGTGACATCGCGTTCCGCATCGGCGTGGAGACGCTGGGGCATGACGAGGATGGCGACCCGGAAACGGCGGCGCTTGTGGACGAACTGCCCGCCAGCACGCTCAGCATGGCACCACGGCTATCGCCGGGGCAGCGGGAAGCACTCGCCATCCTGCGTGATCTGGAGGCGGCTGGGGATGTGTTCGAGGAAGCATGGCGGGATGCGTGCATCGACGGACGGCGCGTGTCGCAATCCGAGGAACGGGAGGGCCGAAAGCGGGCCTTCAATCGTGCCCGTCGCGATCTGGCCGAACGTCGCCTGCCCGCCCGGCTCCAGCAACACCTTGCACACCTATCGCCGCACGACCTCTCCGTAATCGACCGGGAGGTCCGCGACGGACTGACGGAACTTGCCAATGACGACCTTTAGCAAATCGACATGGCGCGTCCGCGAACGGGCGCTGGCGGCTTTACGCCCGCCACCCCGGCTCGCCTTGTCAGAGTGGATCGAGACGCATCTACGGCTCCCTGAGGATGTGTCCGCGCTGCCGGGTGAGGTCCGGCTATGGGCGTTCCAGCGTGGCATTGCCGATGCGATCAGCGACCCGGAAATTGAGCGGGTGACGCTGGTAAAATCTGTGCGCGTTGGACTCAGCACGTTGCTCACGGCGACGATCGGCAGTTTCGTGGCGAACGAACCTTCGCCAATCCTGCTGCTGTTGCCGACTGAGGCGGATTGCCGCGACTACACCGTTTCAGATTTGGAGCCGATCTTTGCCGCCACGCCGATATTGTCGGCATTGCTGAGCGCGGACACGGACGAAGGCGGGCGCAACACGCTCCTATCGCGCCGCTTCCCCGGCGGCAGTCTGAAAATCATTGCAGCGAAAGCGCCGCGCAATCTCCGGCGACACAATGTCCGCGTGCTGCTCATGGACGAAGTTGACGGCATGGAGGCAGGTGCGGAAGGCTCGCCAGTTGTCCTAGCCGAGCGCCGCACGATGTCGTTTTCCAACCGCAAAATCGTGATGGGCAGTACGCCAACAATCGAAGATACGTCGAACGTCCTTCGCGCCTATGCTGCCAGCGATCAGCGTATCTTTGAGGTGCCGTGCCCGGATTGCGGCGGTTTCACTGAGGTTCTGTGGCAGCACATCGAATGGGAGCCGGACAAGCCCGAAACTGCGGTGTTCCGGTGCCCGCATTGCGAAGAAATGATTTCCGAGCGCCACAAGCCCGCGATGATCGAGGCCGGACGGTGGCGCGCGACGCGCCCGGACGTGATCGGCCATGCCGGGTTTCGCATCAATGCGCTTGTGTCGCCGCACGCGAACGCAAGCTGGTCGCGACTGGCGGCTGAGTTCCTGAGCGCCAAGGGCAGCCCGGACACATTGCAGACCTTCGTTAATACAATTTTGGCGCAAGGTTGGCGGGAGGCAGCGGATGAGGTTCACGAAGGCGAACTCCAAGCGCGTGCCGAGCCATTCGGGCTGGAGAATATCCCGGCGGACGTGCTGATCGTCACGGCGGGAATCGATGTCCAGGACGATCGCTTAGAGGTCACGCTGATCGGCTGGACGCGGGACGCCGCACTAATCTTGGGGCATATTGTGATTTGGGGCAGCCCCGGCGACGATACGACATGGGCGGAATGTGACGACTTGCTCCGCACGACATGGCAGCATCCGAACGGCGGCACGCTCCGGCTAGACGCCGCGATCATCGACTCCGGCGATGGCGGGTGGACCGAGCGTGTCTATGCGTTCTGCCGCCCGCGATATGGCCGCAAGGTGATGGCCGGGAAGGGCGTGGCCGGCAATCGGCCCCCAATCACGGCGTCCGTGAGCAAGGGCGTTCGGTTTTTTCTGATCGGCGTTGACGGCCTGAAAGCACAAATCCTCACCCGTCTCGCGCGGGGCCGCACAATCCGTTTCAGCAACACGCTGGAGGTCGCATGGTATGAGCAACTGGCATCGGAGCGCCGCATCGTCCGGTATGTCCGGGGACAGCCGGTGCGGCGGTTTGAGCGCAAGCCGGGGATGCGAGCGGAGGCGCTCGATTGTGTCGTGTACGGTTTCGCCGCCCGGAGCCTTGTGACGGCCAACCTCGATCGGCGGGAGGAAGAACTGTCCAGCGTCGCCGCCGTGCCGCCTGCCGTGTCGCCGGTTATCCGATCGGCATGGCTGGGGCGCTAACTGTGGAGGCGAGTCGCGGTTGACACTTTTGACCTAACGAAAATGGGGGTGACACGACTCCAGAAGATTCTTAGAACGCGACGGGAACATTGACGGGGTTGAAGCATGGCAGACGTAGTAACGAAGCTGCTCGCGGCGCGAAAATCGGGTCAAATTTCTGTATCTCGCAAACCTTTGTTGCTGGACCTCTTTTGTTGTGCCGGTGGCGCGGGCGTCGGCTACAGCCGCGCGGGTTTCGATGTGATCGGCGTCGATATTGTGCCGAGGCCGTCTAATCCGCTGCCCTTCCTGCAAGCAGATGCCCTTACGCTCGATCCCAAGTTCATCGCGCTATTTGACGCCATTCATGCGTCGCCGCCCTGCCAGTCATATTCAGATTTGGCCAAGCGAAACGGTAACGCCGACGAATGGCCTAGACTGATTGATCCAGTCCGAAAAATCCTCGTTGATTCTGGCAAGCCATGGGTAATCGAAAACGTGGAAGGGTCGCCGCTCATTGATCCCGTGGTATTATGCGGGACAATGTTTCCCGGACTGCGCGTGTTGCGGCATCGTCTTTTCGAGGCCAGCTTTGAAATCCTGCCGCCAGCGCACAGAAAGCATCCGAAAGTTCACACGTTCGACAAGCGGAAATCCCACTTCGGCAAAACGGACGAATGGAAAGATTTCGTACAGGTCACGGGCGGCGGTAATTGCACCTTAGCGGCAGCGCGAGACGCTATGGGCATTAACTGGATGTCTAAAGGCGAGATCAATGAGGCAATCCCGCCCGCATATACAGAGTTTATCGGCCGGCAATTGATGAAGCATATAGCGGTTGTTGGAACTGAAAAGGCTCGCAGAGTTGCGTAAGCCCGGCTCGAAAGAACGCATCCGCCAATTCCTGCTTGCTAACATCGGGCAAGTCGTCACCGCCATTCAAATCCGCGACGCAGTTGGTGCCGAGGTGAGCGAATGGGCGCGCCGCTTACGGGAATTGCGTGATGAAGAAGGGTGGCCAATCCTTTCGCATAATGATGATGCCCGCCTAAAGCCCGGCGACTATTTGATGGAGAATGCGCCGCCTGAAAAGAAAGACGTTTCGTTCGCACGGGGAATATCTGCAAAACTTCGAGCCGAGGTTCTGGATCGGAACGGTTTTACCTGCCAGATGTGCGGGCTAACGCCGGGCGATATAGACCCGGAAACTGGGCGTAAGGTGCGGCTTCATATTGGCCACATTGTGGACAAGAGTCTTGGCGGGCGCGACGAACTTTCCAACCTCAGGGCGCTTTGCTCTACCTGCAATCAGGGGGCTAAAAACATTACGTCAGAAAAGCCAACGGGCATCTGGCTATTGTCGCAGGTGAGGCGTGCAGGCCAAGACGAGCAGCGTTCGGTCTTTGATTGGCTAAAGCGCAAATTCGGCGAAGGCTGAGCCGTTGCGTGGTCGGGAAAGAGCCGGACGGGTTGGGGAGTGAAACCGCCCGTCCGGCTCCCGCGACGACGAAGAGATCACACCGCGCTCCGGCACCCAAGGCTCGCGACGTGACTGGCATTCTCTAGCCGGAAAAGATTGCAGAGTCCAGACTCCATTCAATGCCTAGAGTCTGTTGACTCGGCGGCCCGGGTACTCTAGAAGCCTCCCAAAGCAATGGAGGCTAACCATGACCGATGATCCTATCACACCGCTGTTCGCTCACGACGAGCCGGGACCCCGCTTCACGGTCGCTGAGGCGTCCAAGAGACTGGAGGAACCCGGCGTGCCCGCCGACACGCTGGCATCTCAAATCCGCAGCTTTGCTCAGCGCCGCCTTGTCCACGTTCGCGGAACGAAGGGCAGCGGACGCACTGCACACAATCTCTACGCGCTGTCCGACCTTGCCGCTGCGAAGGTGCTTTCGGTACTGACAAGCGACCTCAGCCTCTCCGACAACAAGGTGATGGAGGCCGTCAGTCTCGCGCTCTACACTTGGGATGCGGACATGCCGCTTCCGGCGAAACACGCGAACAGTCCCGTCCTAACGGCGCTCGCGCACACGCTGAGCGACGCAGACGCATGGTGGGTTTTCGACCTCCGGGCACATCGCAGCGATCAGACCGGCGAACGCCGTTTCCGTATCCGGCTTTACGATCCACGGAACGGCATTCCGAAAGATAAGCCGCTCCCGGACGAGTTTCAGCCCCGCGCCGCAGTCACGATTCAGCTTCGTCCGCTTTTGATCCGCCTTGCCAGCGATCGGGCGGCGGCAAACTGAGATGGCCGCGCGCACCGGCTTTCTAACGCGGGCACTGGCGTATTTCGGCGTCCGCCGGATCGAGGCGGCGAGCGATCGGCGCTGGACCGGCGGCGCGTCGCCGCGTTTCGGGTCCTATTCGTCTGAGACGAACGCCGTGTCTGAGACGGTGCGCGCAAAGAGCCGGGCGCTTGCTGTCAATAACCCGTGGATAGCGAACGGTGTCGCCGCATGGTCTGGCAACACGATTGGCGCGGGCATCGTCCCCACATCGCAGCACCCAGAGCCGGAAACACGCAAGGTGCTGGACGCGGCATTCAAGCGGTGGTGCGCGACGTGCGATCTTGATGGCCGAACGGATTTCTACGGCCTTCAAGCCGGGATGTTTCGCGGTACAGTGGTGGACGGCGAAGCGTTCATCCAATTCGTGACGGAGCCGGACGGCCTTCGCCTCCAGCTTATCCCCGCCGAACTGATCGACCATGCCGAGACGCGCGAACTTGGCGGCGGTGCCCGTATCATCGCGGGGATTGAGTTCGATGCGCGGGGCCGTCGCGTCGCCTATCATGTGCGACCGCTCGACCCGTCCGCAATCTGGGAGTCCTATGCGCCGCCGGTGCGCGTGTCCGCGTTGGACATGGTGCAACTGTGCCGCCCGCTGGGGCCGGGGCAAGTGCGCGGGCTGTCATGGCTTGCGCCGATTTTGCTGCGCGCGGGGGAACTCGATCAACTGGAGGATGCCGCGCTAGTCGCAAACAAGGTGGCGGCCATGCACGCGGGCTTCCTTACCGACCAGAATGGCGCGGCAACTGGCTTTCCCGTGGATGGCACGCAAATCGGCTCGATTATGGAGTCCGGGCTGGAGCCGGGCACGCTCAGGGTATTGCCGAGCGGCTTCGACATTAAGTTTTCCGCGCCACAACAGTCGGCACAGTTGATCGACTTTGCGAAACTCCAGTTGCGCGGCATTGCCGCCGGGCTTGGCGTGCCGGAATATCTGCTGACGGGCGATCTTTCCAACGCCAACTATTCAAGCCTCCGTGCCGGACTGATCGAGTTCCGGGCGCGGATCGAGGCCGTCCAGTTTCAGACTCTTGTGCCCCAACTGCTCCAGCCGGTTTGGGAGCGTTTCATCGTCCACGCCGTGTTGACCGGAGAGATCGACGCGCCCGATTTCGAGGCGCGGATGCCAGACTACTTTGCCTGCGAATGGATACCTCCAGCACAGGCATGGGTGGACCCCGAGAAAGACGCGAAAGCGACCGCTGCGATGATCGCCAGCGGTCTAACGTCGCGCCGTCGTGCCGTGGCGGCTCAGGGTTATTCCGTCGAAGAACTGGACGCGGAAATCATTTCCGATCGCCAGCGCGAGACGGGCCTTGGGCTTTCCTTTGGACCGGAGACGACCAATGCGTGAGCCTGAATATCATATCTCGATCGAGCGCGTGGACACCGAACAAAAGGTGTTCACGGGCTATGTGAAGGGGCCGATTGTGCCCCTGATCGAAGGGTGCATCCTCGAACATGCGCGCGTGACGGACGCGGGCAAGCGCCTATCCGCCCGGCAAGAGCGGAGGGCATATTATTATGTCCGCTGAGTTCTTCACCCGCGCCGCAGCCGTGCGGCCTTCGACGCTCACCGATGACGGTCGCGTTGACGTGGTGCTTTCGACCGGGGCTGCGGTGCAGCGGCGCGGTTATATCGAGCGCCTCGGCATCGCGCCGGACAACGTGAGTTTTGCAGCCCATGTGCCCGTGCTGGACGCGCATCGCCAAACGTCGATTCGCGACATTCTGGGGCGAACGGAAAACATCCGCTTCGAGGACGGCGCGGTGGTCGCGACCCTCCACATCACGGATGCCAACGCGCTTGAAGCCGTCCGCGATGGCCGCGTGACGGGAGTCAGCGTCGGCTATCGCGTGAGCGAATGGGAGGACGCGAAATGAGAATCCGAACAGCGACGAAGTGGGAGATTGCGGAAGTCTCCCTTGTGCCGGTGCCCGCCGACAAAAACGCATTGATAAGGAGTCAGGCAATGGAGCCGGAAATCACGATCGACAGCCCGCCGGAAACGCGGGTCGAAACCAATACGCAAATCCGCGCACTGACAACGCGCATGAATCTCCCTGTCACGTTCACGGACGGCCTGATCGACCGCGAAGCGACCATCGAGGAAGCCCGCGCTGCGGTGCTGGAGGAAATCGGCAATCGCGCCGCGCCTGTCACGACTGCCCGCGTCGGGCCGTCCGGCGATGATCCTGCCGTCATTCATGCCCGGCAGGCGGAAGCGTTCGCGTGCCGCATGTCCGGCGCGGAGCCGAGTGATGCGGCCCGCCCGTACATGGTGCTGAGCCTTGCCGATGCGGCGCGCGACGCGCTGACTCGGGCCGGTGCAAAGGGCGTCGGCATGTTGGGGCGGGAGGAATTGCTTACCCGCGCCCTTCACACCACAAGCGATTTCCCGGCCTTGCTGACCGGCGCGGGCAACCGGGTGCTAATGCCCGCGTATCAGGCCGCACAATCGCCGATAAAAACACTCTCCCGCCAGAGCAATGCCGACGATTTCCGGCCCAAGTCCCTTATCAAGCTGGGGGATTTCGGGCGACTCAAGCCCGTGTCTGAGTCCGGCGAAATCAAGGCGCTCAGCACTGGTGAAGCGGCGGAAGGCTACTCGCTGGAGACGTTTGGCGGCTTGTTCAATCTGTCCCGCAAAGCGATCATCAATGACGATCTTGGCGCGTTCGGGCGCTGGGCTGCGATGATGGGCCGGGCGGCGGCGGATACCGAAGCCGATCAGCTTGCCGCGCTATTAATGCAAGGCAATGGCGCGGGGCCGATCATGGGGGAGGATGCAAAGCGCCTATTCAGCGCCGATCACGCCAACCTTGCCACCGATGGTGCTGTGCCGGATGTGGAACCGCTGTCTGAGGCGCGGCTTGCAATGCGTCGCCAGAAGGGGCCGGGCGGCGTTTCGCCGATCAGCGTCGTTCCCAAGTATCTGCTGGTTGCGGCGGACCTCGAAACCGGCTCCGAAAAGCTACTGACGACATTGGCGGCGAACACGGTGGCGGACGCCAACCCGTTCTCCGGCAAGCTGACGCTTCTCGTGGAGCCGCGCTTACCGGACGGCACATGGTACGTATTCGCGGACCCCGCCGTCATGCCGGTGCTGGAATATGCCTATCTCTCCAGCGCACCGGGGCCGCAACTCGCGGCTCGTGACGGTTGGGACGTGTTGGGGCGGGAGTTCCGCGTCGTCCTCGATTTCGGTTGTGGCGCGGTCGATTGGCGCGGCGCGTACCGCAATCCGGGCGAACTGTAATGGCGAGTCTCGCGGACCTCCAATCGTGGCGTGCCAGTCTGTTTGAAGCCCGGATGCAAGGCGTCCGGTCCTTCACCGATCAGAATGGCGAGTCCGTCACCTATACCAGCGACCGCGAAATGGCGGCGGCACTGGCAGCGGTGGACCGCGAGATTCAGGCGCTCAGCGGACGCTCCACGCCGACAACTATCCGCTTCACAACATCGAAGGGACTGTAAGCATGAAGAACTATGTCCAGCGTGGCGACACGCTCACCTTAGCCGCTCCGGCGGAAATCATTTCCGGCGGCGTCGTCATCGTCGGCTCGATCATCGGCATTGCCAATGGCGATGCTGCGATCGGCGCTCCCGTGGACTTGGACGTTGTGGGGGTGTTCACGCTCCCCAAGGTTGCGGCGCTCGCCATCATCGCGGGCGATGTCGTTTATTGGGACACTGCCAACCGCGTCGTGACGAAAACGGCGGGCGGCAATACGAAGCTGGGGGTGGCGACTGAGGGCGTTCCCAACCCGAGCGCCAACGTCTCCGTGCGCCTTAACGGGGCGTTCTGAGCCTACCATGGCCGACATCCTCAAACTGCCGGAACTGCTGCCTGAACGGCAAGCAGCCGCGCGGCTGGGGATGTCGGCTGACACCTTGCGCCGAATCCGAAGCCGGGGAGAAATCCGCTATTATCGAATCGGTGGACGACCGCGATACACTAACGATCATATCCTTGAATATCTGACCAGAAACGAGGTCGCCCCGTGCCCAAACAATCCGACGAACGATCCTTCCAACTTGGCCCCTTCTATCTCAGCAAGCGCCCCAATAGCGACCAATGGTGCCGGACGTGGTTCGACGCCGACACGCGACAGACTCGCCGAGCATCACTCGGCGCTTCTGACTTTGAGGCCGCAAAAGAAGCCTTAGCAGCATGGTTCACGCTCAACGGTCGGCGTGATCGTGAGGAACCGCGCTCAGTCGTTCTGGCGACCGTATGCGCCCGCTATCACGACAAGCAGGGGCAGCATGTGCGCTCCGCCAATATCCAGCGCCGCAATCTCACCATCATCCTTGAGTCTCTGCCGCCGGGCACAACGGTTGGCGAGTTCACGCTTGAGCGGCAGATGGAGGTTGTCCGCAAGTTGCGGGGCATGAAATATGCCGATGGCACGATCAAGCGCGCGATGGGGGCCGTCAAGGCAGCGGTCAATTTCGCATGGAAGAACGGCGAACTGGACCGCCCCGTCCCCTTTGGCACGCTGCCGGAAGGCCAGCCGCGTGAGCGGGTGCTGTCCGTGGAGGAGATTGCGGCGCTGTGGGACGCTTGCGACCCGCCACACCTTCAAACCTTCCTTATGATGTTGCTGGGCACAGCCGCGCGCCCAGAAGCGATTTTACAGCTTACCCGCTTCCAGTGCGACACGGCGCGCGGGATAATCGACCTCAATCCGCCGGGACGATCGCAAACGAAGAAGCGCCGTCCGGTGGTGCCGATGCCCGATTTCCTTGTCCCGTGGATCGAGCGCGCCACCGGGCCGCTAGTTCACTGGCACGGGAAGCCGATTCAGAAGATCAACAAAACGTGGCGCACCATCCGCGAAGCGGCGGGCCTCAGTGATGACGTGGTGCCCTATTCCATCCGCCACACCGTCGCCACCGAACTCCGTTCGCGCGGCGTGCCGGAACTCGAAATTGCCGGGATATTGGGTCACTCAATGCCCAATTTCCGAACGACGGGGCGCTACGCCAAGTATGCCCCGGACTATCTCGGCAAAGCCCGTGAGGCGATTGACGACCTCATGGAAGAAGTCGGTCGGGTCGCGTCGCGTCCGATCATCCCCGTAACCGTGCGTGCTAGTAGCGTGTTAGCGATTGCCACCCCCCGCATGGGGAGTGACGCTAAGTCCGTTGTATTTGTTGGAAAGACTGGAGCGGGCGAAGGGATTCGAACCCTCGACCCCAACCTTGGCAAGGTTGTGCTCTACCCCTGAGCTACGCCCGCTCTGGCGCCTGCGCCGATCTGCTGGACCGGGCGGGTAAGGGGGCGGCCTCTAGCATCGGCCTTTGCACCCGGCAAGCCCTTCTCTTCCGCCGGCAAAGAACGGTGGTTTCAGGAATCGGCCAGGCTCGGGTCGAGCTTCAGCGCGCGGGCACGGTCGGCCTCGGCCGCCGGCTTTTCGTCGAGCGCGGCATGCGACAGGGCGCGGCGCCAAATAGGCCCGCGCATATTCGAGATCCGCAGCGATGGCCGCCTCGAATTCCTCTATCGCCCGCGGATAATCATCAAGCTGGCGATAGGCTTCCCCTTTGCCGTCAGCGTGACGGCATCGCGCGGCGACAGCCTCAGCGATGCGTTACAGGCTTTTCCTCTGCCAGCGCCACCCCGGCGCGGCAAAGCACCAACGCCATGCCGGCGCCCATCCGCGGATTTCGAACCACGACATTACCCCGGTTTTACCGACGATTTAGCGGGAGAGCCGTAGTTGCGCCAGCGATCCGATGGCGCCACGATCTGGATTCGCAGGCGGGTCGCCTCGAATTCTCAAGCAATGGCGTGTCGATGAAAAAACTTGGCTTGAGGGCATGAGCGCCCACATAAGGCGAACGCCGCAAATCTGATCTGTGACCGTTGGGAGTGAGACTTGGCCAGCCTTGGAATGACCGCCACTGAACGTGAAGCCGTC
>JBDTVQ010000229.1:0-11072 GCA_040007195.1 Acidobacteriota bacterium
ATCGTCGTCCAGTTGGATTCGGGCGGCATTACGGGCGTGGGCGAGTCGTCGCCCATGGCCGGGCCGTTTTATTCAAACGACACACCGGAGAGCTGTTGGGCTGAGTTGAAAGACACGCTAGTGCCGGCGCTATTGCAGCAGGAGTTCAGTTCGCATGCCGCCGCTGTTGAATGGATTAACGCCCAGCCGGGAAGCAACTTCGCCAAAACAGGTATCGAGACCGCGCTGTGGGACCTGGAAGCCAAGCGCCAGGGTAAGCCGCTGTATGAGTTGCTGGGCGGCACAAACCGGCCGGTCGAATCGGGCTTGGCCGTCGGACTCTACGATACGCCGGCGGAAATGTTGCGCGTCATTGAGAAACACCTCGCCGAGGGCTACAAGCGAGTGAAGATCAAAATCGAGCGTGGCCGCGATGTGGAGTTGGTCCGCGCAGTTCGTGACGCCTTCGGCGACATTCCATTGTTCGTCGACGCCAATGGGGCGTACGATCTCACAGACGTCGAGGTGTTCAAGACGCTCGACGAGTTTGGCTTGATGATGTTCGAACAGCCGTTCGCGGGCACAAGGCTCGCCGAATCGGCGGAGTTGCAGCGCAAGGTTCGCACTCCGATCTGCCTCGACGAAAGCCTGGAGTCTGTGCACGATCTAAAACATGCGATTGCCATGGACAGTTTCAAAATCGCCAATATTAAGATCCAACGCGTGGGCGGCTTCTCGAACGCATTAGCCATTTACGAGGTTTGCCGCGAGAACGGCATTCCGGTATGGGTCGGAACGATGCCCGAGCTGGGTGTAGGCTGCGCGCAAGGGATTGCTCTCGCCACGTTGAGCCACTGTACATTTCCGACCGATGTCGAAGCCAGTCTGCGCTGGTTCCGCGACGATATCGTCACGCCGCTCCTCGAAGTGACGGATGGCCACCTTCAGCCGTCGTCCGCTCCCGGCCTCGGATACGAAATCAACGAGGCCAAGCTCGAACAGTACAAGGTCGCGTCGATATACTTCTAGAACATGACATCGACTCGAAGGGGTTTCGCGGCTGCGCTCGCGGCCGGTTTGGCGGGTAGTCCCGCGCAAGCCAAAGACCGGCTGATTATCGACACCCATCTGGAAGTGTGGACGCTCGATCCGAAGTTTCCGTTCGGGCATCCCGAGCGGCCCAATCTCACGGTGCCCATGGCGGCGCCGATCGAGAATCAGGTCGAGCAGATGAAAGATTTCGGCCTCAAGTATGCGGTGCTGATCAATCCACGCTTCTTCGGCTGGGACAACTCCTACATCAGCTACAGCCTGCACAAATACCCAAAGCTGTTCGTCGCGCACGGACTGTTGAATCCCGAAGACCCGAAGGCGCCGGAACGTCTGCGCTACTGGATCAAAGAACACGGCTTCCAGGGCATGCGCTTCAGCCCGATCTATCATCCGAAATCGACCTGGCTGAACGCCCAGGGAAGCTACCCGCTGTGGAAGGAAGCCGAGAAATTGAAAGCGGTTTTCAACTTCTACATCGCCCCGCACCAGATGCCGATGTTGGCCGACATGGCCGAGCGGTTCCCCTGTGTGAAGATCGTCATCGACCATCTCGGCAAGCCCGACCTGAAGCTCTCCGACCCATGGCCCGAGTTCAAGAAAATGTTCGCGCTGAAGAAGTTTCCACAGGTTTGGGTGAGCGCCTCCGAGCCGTACGAACTTTCGATGACGAAGGAGTATCCGTACCGCGACACCTTCCCCTTCTTCAAAGCCACCTACGAAGAGTTCGGCGGCAAGCACCTCATCTGGGGCACCGGCTATCCGCGTCCGCGTTGGGAGTTGCCGATGGATAAGGAACTGGAGTTCGTCGACAAGTATCTCGACTTCTATACGCCGCGGGATCGTGAGTTGCTGCTCGGCAAAAACGCGCTGCGCATCTGGCGGTTCCCCAAATGAGCGTGCAGGATCGAGCGCTTCAAATTAAACAGCAGCTCGCGGCAGGCCGGACGGTCGTGGGTTGTTTTATTTCGCTGGGCTCCGCGATCGCGTCGGAGATCATGGGTGCGGCGGGTTATGACTGCGGGGTGATCGACCTCGAACACGGCTCGGGCGACGAGCGCCAGGCGATGGATCAGCTTCAGGCATTGGCCGCGACTAACTGCATCGGCATGGTGCGCGTGGAATCGAATCAGCGGCAGCGCGTGCATCGTGTGCTCGACGCGGGCGCGCACGGCATCATGTTTCCGCGGATCGATTCGGCGGACGAAGCCCGAGCGGCCATCGCGGCGATGCGCTATCCACCGGACGGGATGCGCGGCCTGGCGTCGTCGACCCGCGCCTGTGAATACGGCGCGAATTTTCAGCCTTACCTCGACGGCTCGAAGAACCTGCTGTCCATGATTCAGATCGAATCCGAAACTGCGGTTGCTTGCGTCGACGAGATCGCCGCGGTGCCTGGTGTCGATGTGCTGTTTCTCGGCCCCTGGGATCTCTCGTTCGGCATGGGCATCATGGGCGAGTTCGATCATCCTCGGTTTGTATCGGCTGTCGAACGCACCTCCGCGGCGGCCGCGGCTCATGGCAAGGTCGCGGGCATCCTGCTTCCTGCGAACAAGAACGTGGCCCACTACCACGCATTGGGATACCGGTTCATTCTCTCTGGCGCCGACGCGATCATGCTCCAACAAACGGCTCGGGCCGCGGCGAAGTCGTTGCTTGAGCAACGGGCGGTGGCCGATGCCCATCGCTAACTTGGTAATCCAGGGCCCCTACTTTCGAGACCTGCTCGACCAGCCGGCCGCGATCGAGCGCACACTGCACGGCTTGCGCGTGACGCCTGAACTCACCGCGGCCGCGAATCGCCTTGCCGAGGGCCGCTTCCGTCGCATTCTTCTCACGGCAATGGGCGGATCCCTGCACGCACTGTACCCGCTTCATTTGCAACTCACCGATGCCGGATTCGTATGTCAGATGGAGGAAACCTCCGAACTGCTGCGGTACCAGGCGAAAATTCTCCGCGAGGACACACTCATCGTTGTTGTTTCGCAGTCGGGCCGCAGCGCGGAGATCGTCAGCCTGCTGGATCAAAGCGGCGGCGCCACGATCATCGGCGTAACTAACTACGACGACTCGCCAGTCGCGCAGCGCGCTCATGTGCCCGTTTTTATGAATGCAGGCGTGGAGAATAGCGTCTCCTGCAAAACGTATCTCGCCACGCTGGTCACACTGAAATGGCTCGCTGCGGAATTGACAGGTACCTCCGCTGGAGTGCTGGAATCGCTCGCGCCTGCCGCGCAGGCGGTGGACGCCTATTTGGCGGACTGGCGCGCACACGTGGACTTTCTCGATGAACGGCTGAAGGCCACACGGCAGATCTTTCTCACGGGACGCGGCGGCTCCCTTGCCACGGCGCGCGCGGGCGGTCTGACGTTGAAGGAGTCCGCGCACTTTCCCGCGGAAGGAATGAGCTGCGCGGCATTTCGGCACGGCCCGTTCGAAGTGGTTGCGCCGCACGTATTCGTGTTGGTGTTCGCGGGAGCAGCCCGTACAGCGCAGTTGAACCGCTTGCTCGCCGGCGATATCCGCCAGGCCGGCGGCGATGTCGAGATTGTGGACTTCGGCGTTCCACAGGGCGTCTTCCGGCTCCCCACCGCTCCGGAAGCTATTCGGACCGTCCTCGAAACATTACCCGTTCAAATGCTTTCGCTCATGCTTGCCGCGCGTGACGGACGCGAGGCCGGACGCTTCGAACATCTCACCAAAGTGACCGTTGTAGAGTAACGATCGAATGAACGCGACATACCGCCTTCCCATGCTTCTTCTCGCTCTCGCCGGATGCCTGGCGGCAGAGCAACCTCCTCGCGTGATCGAACAGGTGAAGGTCTACGCCGAACCCGGCCGCTTTGGCGGCTGGCCTGCGAATCACGGCATCTGGTCGTGGGGCAATGAAATCCTCGTCGGCTTTGAGCTCGGCTTCTTCAAAGACAATGCGACCGGGCACGATATCGACTACGCACGGCCCGCGGAACACGTTCTCGCCCGAACCCTCGACGGCGGCAAGACATGGAGCCTCGAACGGCCCGAAGGCCTTCGTCCGCCGCCCGGTTCCCGTATTGCCGGCGTCCCGACCGCGCTGGTCGGTAAGGCTCCCGCCGACTGCCCCGGCGGCATCGACTTCACGCATCCCGATTTCGCAATCACGTTCCGTATGACGAGCATCCACGACGGCGAATCGCGCTTCCATTATTCGATGGATCGCGGCCACACGTGGCTAGGCCCGTGCAAGCTGCCCAACTTCGGACAGCCCGGCACGGCCGCGCGCACCGACTACATCGTCAACGGCAAGCACGACATGCTCGCCTTTCTCACCGCTGCCAAATCGAACAATAGGGAAGGCCGCGTGATCTGCGTGCGCACGCAGGATGGCGGCAAAACTTGGAACATGGTTTCCTTCATCGGTCCCGAGCCCGAAGACTACGCCATCATGCCGTCGTCGGTGCGCACTGGACCCACCGATATCGTCACCGCCATTCGCCGCCGCCGCTGGATCGACATCTACAACACTCACAACAATGGCGAGTCATGGCAGTTTGTCAATCAGGCAGTGCTCGATACCGGCGGCAATCCGCCCAGCATGGTGAAGCTCGACGATGGCCGCCTCGTCATCACTTATGGTTATCGGCTTGCGCCCTTCGGAATTCGAGCGCGTATCAGCGCCGACAATGGATCGACCTGGGGCAAAGAGTTCATTCTGCGGCAGGACGGCGGCGGTTTCGACCTCGGTTATCCGCGCACGGTGAAGCGCCCTGACGGCATGCTCGTCACGGTCTACTACTTCAACGAAGACATCGGCAAGGAGCGTTACATTGGCGGAACAGTATGGGATCCCGGGCGTCCATAGGCAGACGACTTGCGCGACCGTTGTTCCTGAGCCTGTCGAACCGATATACTGTGCGCTTCCATGAGACTACTTGCCGCCGCGTCCTTCGTTGCCGCGCTCGCCTTCGGGCAGAGCCCACCGGTCAAGAACCCGCATACCACCTCAGAAGATGCCGCTGCTGGAGCGCGCATCTTCCATTCGCACTGCGCAGACTGCCACGGCATCACCGGGCACGGCGGTAAGGGGCCCGACCTCACCACGGGCGTCTTCTTCCATGGCGGCAGCGATGCGGAGTTGCACAACACGATTTCCGATGGCATCGAGGGTACGGCCATGCCCGGCCAGTTCTTCTCCGCCGATCAGGTTTGGCAAATTGTCACCCACGTTCGCACGCTCAGCCGCGGAGGCGCGGCAAAGGCTCCACCGGGCGATCCCGCACATGGCGCCAAACTCTTCGCTTCAAAAGGATGCGCGGGATGTCACCTCGTGCGCGGCAGCGGCGGGGTGCAAGGCCCGGCGCTCTCCTTCATCGGCTCCCAACGTCCGGCTGAACAACTACGGCAATCGATCCTCGACCCGAGCGCGTATGTCGACCGCGCTTATTGGATCGCCGATGTGATTCTCGAAAACGGCCAAACCTACAAAGGCTTCGTGTTGAACGAAGACACCTACTATGTCCAAATGCTGCACGCCTCGCGCGGCCTGCTCAGTTTGCCCAAGCGCGACTTCCGCAAGTTCGAGATCAGTAAGGCTTCGCTCATGCCTTCGTACAAAGGCAAATTGAGCGATACGGAATTGAACGACATCGTGGCTTATCTTTGGACCCTGCAACGCCCACGGAGGGCCGAATGACCAACACATGGAAGCTTCTCACCGCGCTTGCGGGCGCCAATCTCGCATGGAGCCAGGTTACGTTCGACCGCTTGCTCAACGCCGATAAAGAGCCGCAAAACTGGATGACCTATTCGGGCTCCTACAAGGGCTGGCGCTACAGCCCGCTCGATCAGGTGAACCGCACGAACGCCGGCAAACTGAAGGTCGCCTGGATTTACCAGATGCCCATCACCGAACGCATCGAGACGACGCCCCTCGTTGCCGACGGCATCATGTACTTGAGCGAGCCGCCGTCGAACGTGGTCGCGCTCGATGCTGCCACGGGCCGTCCATTCTGGCGCTACCGGCGCAGTTTGCCGGCGAAGATCAACGTCTGCTGTGGACAGGTGAACCGCGGTGTCGCGGTCTCTGGCGATCAAGTCATCGTGGGCACCGTCGATGCGCATCTGGTCGCGCTTCACGCCAAGACAGGCGCCGTCTTGTGGGATATCGAAGTGGCCGACTACAAATCGGGCTACAGCCTTACCGGCGCGCCGCTCATCGTGAAGGACATGGTGATCACGGGCATCGCGGGCGGCGAGTATGGCATTCGCGGTTTCCTGGACGCCTACGACATCAAGACGGGGAAACGCCGCTGGCGCTTCTGGACGGTTCCCGAGCCAGGTCAGCCCGGAAGTGAATCGTGGAAGGGCGATGCGTGGAAACATGGCGGTGGTCCCACGTGGGTCACCGGTTCGTTCGACCCGTCCCAGAACCTCATCATCTGGGGCACCGGCAACCCGTCTCCCGATTGGAATGGCGACGTGCGTCCCGGCGACAATCTCTACACCGACTCGGCTATCGCCCTCGACGCGGACACTGGCAAGCTGAAATGGCATTACCAGTTTGTTCCGCATGACGTGCATGATTGGGATGCAGTTCAGGTGCCGGTGCTTGTCGACGGCGACTGGCAAGGCAAACCGCGCAAGATGATCTATTGGGCGCACCGTTGCGGCTTTTTCTACGTGCTCGACCGCACTACCGGAGAATTTCTTCTGGGCAAACCGTTCGCTACGCAGACGTGGGCTGAAGGAATCGATGCCAAGGGCCGGCCTATTCGAAAGCCGGGTATCGATCCATCACCCGAGGGCACCTACTTGTGGCCGGGCGTCCAAGGCGCGACCAACTGGTATTCCCCTTCCTACAATCCCCTCACCAGCCTGTTTTATCTCACCGCATGGGAGAACAAGGGGCTCTACCGCAAGGGCGATGCCGAATACATCGCGGGCAACCGCTACATCGGAAGCATTCCGGAGATCGACCTCACTGACGAACCGGGCTGGGGCGCCATCCGCGCGATCAATCCTAAAACCGGCGAACGTGTTTGGGAACACAAGATGCACACCAAGCCATGGTCCGGCGTATTGACTACCGCGGGCAAATTACTTTTCGGCAGTACGGGCGGCTGGATCTCGCGCGAACGCACGGCAATGGAGAGCTACTTCTTTGCCCTCGATGCCGAGAGCGGGCGGGAGTTGTGGCGCATCAATTTGGGCGGCACGATGGCGAGCAATCCCATGAGCTACAGCGTGAACGGCAGGCAGATGGTCGTCATGCCCGCGGGCAGCGGAATCTTCGCATTCAGCCTGCCGGAATAATAAGCGGTTGCGTGCGACACCCGCGAACCGCCCGCGAAATGGCAATGCGCGAAATGGAATGCCAGCGTGCGGCGTCGTTACACGCTCGGTGAAATTCGGCAGGCAATCACTGGCCTGCTTGAGAAAGCTGAGTCGGGTGTCCACATTCCGGGACGTTTGCACAGCCAGGCTGAAAGGTGGGGTCGTTGGAGCGGGAGATGGGAATCGAACCCACGACCAACAGCTTGGAAGGCTGTGACTCTACCACTGAGTTACTCCCGCACCGGAGCAGTTTCAATTCTACCGCAAGGCCCTTATTGCGCGCCCCTCGAGAGCAGCATTACCTTTGCCGTGTGGAACATCACGAGGAAGTCGAGCGCCGGCGACAGGCTCTTAATGTAGTAGAGGTCGTATTCGAGCTTCTTCACCGTATCTTCAATCGTGTCGCCGTATTTGTGGTTGATCTGGGCCCAGCCGGTGATCCCCGACCGAACGACGTGACGCTGGCGGTAGAACGGAATCTGCTCGCTTAGCGTGGCGACAAACTCCGGCCGCTCCGGCCGGGGCCCGACCACCGACATCTCACTACGCAGAACGTTGAACAACTGCGGCAACTCGTCGATTCGCGACTTGCGCAGAAACCTGCCAAGCGGGGTGATGCGCGGGTCGTTCCGTTGCGCCCACACAGCCCCGGTCTTGGCCTCGGCGTCGGCTCGCATGGAACGGAATTTATAGATTGTAAAGACCTTCCCGTTCAGCCCAACCCGCTGTTGTTTGTACAGCGCCGGGCCGGGCGAGGTCAACTTTACAAGAACCGCCGCCAATACCATGATCGGCGCCACAAGGATCAATCCCGTCAGCGCGATGACCCACGAATACATCGACTGCACTCTCACCATCAACGGCCCTGGCCCGAGCTTGGAGGTGAAGATCAGCTGCGACGGGCGGATCTGCTCGGTGCATACGCGCTGGAACACCTGCTCAAATGTCGTGGATGCCTCTTCGATTTGCACCCCCGCGAATCCCAGATCGAGCAATTCGTACACAGGCATCTTTTGTCGTCGCTCACGCAGTCCAACAACGACTCGATTGATCCTGTGTTCCTCGACGACTTTCCGTAAATCGCAGATCGGCCCCAGCCATCCGCCCGACCCATTTTCCCCCTCTACGGGATCGTCGTCCAATACACCGCTGAATGTCATGCCTAGCTCCGGACGGCTTCGGATCTGCTCGGCGATCTGCAGTGACACCGGGCTGGCGCCCAAAAATAGGACGCGCTCCCCGGCCAGGTTGCCCATGATCGCGTCCGACAGGGCGATGCGCCACAACGGGAGAACAACCAACAGAATGACGCTCCCGGTCACCATCATCCAGCGGGGCAGCACCAGTTCCGGCTTGACGTAGCTGAGGACTGCCTGCAGAAGAAATGCGAAACCGAAAACCAGGCAAATTTGTTGCAACAGCACGACCTTGTTGGTCACGCGAAGTTGATCGTAGAGATCCTGCAAGTACAGGCCCAGCAGGATGCCAAGTACCATTAAACCGATCCGCAGCAGGCCATCGTCATAGAGCAGCCATACCGTCGCATCGATGTTCGAATGGAGATATGCCGCGGCTGCGTATGCACTCGCAATGAGAGCAATTTCGCAGATGATCGCGCCGAGTACCGAGGCCGGGATCAACTGAAGTAGCGAGCGCATTAGTCTGGTGGACCCCTGTAAACCGCAGGAGACTCTCCATTTTGACAGAGCCAGCCCAGGATTGCACTTCCAGATAAACCGATGGTGAGTTCTGCGTTCCCCTCATACCCGATGTTTTTGTCCAGTATTATCTTTCGTGTTTACAGAGGTTTGACGATGATGTGTGGCGTAACAGGATTGACGGGGTATCCGCAGGGTGTTAGCCTCATATAGGACTAGATCAGTCTTAGAGGACTGAATCTGTCGCTATTCATCCATGTTGAAGCTGACCAAACGATCCGATTACGGCCTCATCGCCCTGCGCCATTTGGCGTTGGCTGCCGATGAAGTCTCGGCCTCGGCTTCGGCAAAAGAGATCTCTACTGCATACCGGATTCCGCTTCCCTTGCTTGCCAAAGTCCTCCAAACGTTGGCCAAGAATGGCTTTTTGGCGTCCGAACAAGGTACGCGCGGCGGTTACCGCTTGGCCCGCTCTGCCGACCGTATCACTACTCTCGAAGTGATTCGCGCCATCGACGGCCCCGTGATTCTCACCTCGTGCTTCACCCATGATGGCGGAGAATGTGAGCAATTTGACACATGTACGGTGAAATCGCCGTTGAAGAAGGTGCACGAAGGCATCTTAAGGCTGCTGGAAGCGACCACCGTTGCTGACTTGGCAAGCGATAAGGGTGCCTTCGGCCACCCCGCTTTGATCGGCATTCATCCCGCCGCCGAAATGACTACCTCCATGAGGAAGCTGACACAATGAAGTTCCCTATCTATTTGGATAATCACGCCACGACGCCGATGGATCCTCGCGTCCTGGAAGCCATGATGCCGTATTTTCAGGATCTGTTCGGCAATGCCGCCAGCCGCAATCACGCCTTCGGCTGGGCCGCCGAGGAAGCTGTCGAAAACGGCCGCAAACAAATTGCCAGTCTCATTGGCGCGAACGCAAAAGAGATCATTTTCACCAGCGGCGCGACAGAATCCACGAACCTCGCCATCAAAGGCGTTGCTGAGATGTACGCCGAACGCGGCAACCACATCATCACGGCTGCCACCGAGCACAAGGCCACGCTCGACACCTGCAAGCGCCTGGAAAAGGATGGCTGCCGGGTCACCTTCCTGCCCGTCATGGCCGACGGCCTGATCGACCTGGATATGCTGCGCGAATCGCTCACCGACAAAACCATCCTGGTGAGCATCATGTACGCCAATAACGAAATTGGCGTGATTCAGCCGGTGGCCGAAATCGGCAAGATCTGCAAAGAACGCGGCGTGCTCTTCCATTGCGACGCCGTGCAGGCCGTGGGCAAAATCCCCGTCAACGTCATCAGGGACAACATCGACCTGATGTCCATCTCCGGGCACAAGATTTATGGGCCCAAGGGCGTGGGCGCTTTGTACGTGCGCCGCCGCAATCCGCGCGTGCAGTTGACCGCGCAGATCGATGGCGGTGGCCATGAACGAGGAATGCGCTCCGGCACGCTCAATGTCCCCGGCATCGTCGGCCTCGGCAAGGCCTGCGAATTGGCGCAGCACGAAATGGGCGCCGAGTCGGTACGCATGGCCTCGATGCGCGACCGCTTGCGCGACAAACTGATGGCCGCGCTCGACGAAACCTACATCAATGGTTCGCAGACGCACCGGTTGCCAAACAACCTCAATATCAGCTTTGCTTACGTTGAAGGCGAGTCGCTGCTGATGGGCATTAATGATGTCGCTGTTTCCAGCGGTTCTGCTTGCACTTCGGCCACGCTCGAGCCTAGCTACGTGCTGAAAGCGCTCGGTGCCGGCGACGATTTGGCTCATTCGAGCATCCGATTTGGTATCGGGCGCTTCAATACGGAAGAAGAGATCGACTACACCGCGGAGAAGGTGATCAGCGTCGTGCGGAAGTTGCGCGAACTGTCGCCTCTCTACGAAATGGTCAAAGAAGGCATCGACCTGACGAAGGTCCAATGGACGGCCCACTAAGGGCTCCCGGAAGGAATTAGAAAATGGCCTACTCCGACAAAGTTCTCGACCACTACAACAACCCGCGCAACGTGGGCTCGATGGATAAGGCTGACCCTCATGTCGGCACCG
>JBDTVQ010000230.1:0-11022 GCA_040007195.1 Acidobacteriota bacterium
CTGCCAATCGGGGAGTGATCGGAATCGGCCTGTTTTTCAGCCGTTTTGTGTGATGTTCACAGGTTTGGCGTGCGGTTTCAGAATGGCACGGAATTGCCGTTTTTGAGCGAGTGACGGGATCATGGCGCGGCGAGGTTTGGTAACTGGTTCATTTCGTTCACGCGCGCTTTGGTCTATCGATTGCGATTCAGGAAACGTGATTTTCGATGCGTTCGCAAGACCGGGCAACACAACGACGGATATCTTTGGAGCGCTCGCCACCGAGCCTGCACCAGCCGGTCTGGCCGGGGCGGGTCTTGTGTTCCCGATGGCTGTCTCCGAATCGGCCGTGGCGGCGATGGAACCGAACAGCGTGCATCAGGCCGAGACGTTCGTAGAAGGGGCGCCGTTCTTCACGATCTTCGAAGATGTGGGTTCGGGCCAGGAAGCGGTGGCTACCGAAGAAGAGGCGGGCACCGAGAGTGAAAGCGAAGGCGAAGATCACACACTCGAGCCCAAGGCTGCAAACGAGATAGTCGCTCCAAAAACCCTGCGGTTAATCTTTCCCGTGCACTACTTCTATACCGAGGTGCATCTCCGCGAGGCCGTGCCGGTGAATCAACCGGAACCAAAGGCAGCGACACCATCTGTGCAGAAGTTCTCCCATGGGATCTCGAATGTTTTTCCCGCGATGCGCCCCACGCGGCCGCCGGAGTCCAGTGAACTCGCGCAGCCCACAGTATCCACGGATCAGGCATTTGAGACCGCGGCAGGCATGAACATTGTCGCGGAAGGCGAACCGCAGCCTCAGCCCAAACCTGCGGCGCAACCGCCCGACCATGCGGCCGGCGAGACAGTCGCGCGCCGCGGGACGCGAGTGAATCTGGAACCGGAGCTGCAGGCTGACCCGCCGTCCCAGAACCCGGCGGATCCGCAGATAGAACGGCCCACCCCCGATGGGGAGGTCAGGGACATTCGCTCTCCGACGGCGGTTCCAACCGTGGTGCCGCCGCAAGCCCCGCGCGAGGCCGTAACGCCGGCCCGGTTTACACCCCCGCAGGAAACCCAAAGGGTGTCCGCGCCCGTCGGATGGGAGCAGTCGAACCTACAGGAATACGGCCAGCGGCGCGAAGCCGAACCCAAGGCTTCGGGTGTCAAGCCCGATCCGGTGGACCTACGCGGGAAAGAGGGTCGAAAAGAGCGGGAAGAGTTCGCTACTCATCTTCAGGAGAAGTCTCCGTCGCCAGAAGTCCTGGAACACGCCTCCCGCCATGTCCTGGCGCCGCCGAGGCCGTCTGGCGAACCGGCCTCGTCAAAGGCCGAAGCGAGCATACAACTGCAATCGGTCCCAAAGGCATCGGTGGAGCCAATGGTCGCGCAAAGCCCCGTGCGCACAGTCGCCATCGCAATCGAAGGACCCAGGGGCGAGGATGTGAGGGCCATTGTGCAGTCGACCGGAGACGGTGTGCAGGTGCGATTGCAAGCGGGCGACCACAGGACGCAGCAGGCACTTGAGCTGGGTGCGCCTGAACTGCGCCATCGTCTGGAGGAGGTCCAACGCGTCTCCTCGGGAGATGTTTGGGAAGGTACGCAGCGGGCGGGCGAAGCAATCGGCGGCGCTCATGCGCCAGACACAGGTCTTGGCGGCCAGCAGGAGCCGGGCCAGCGCGGCAACTCGCCGACACGGGATGACGACACTGGCGGGCAACGGCACGGGCAGCGTGGTTTCGGGCGCGGGCAACAGCATCATGACGCCGAAGGGGGCGCGGAAGAGTTTGCGACACAGTTTGAACAAGGAGGTAGGTTATGACCGTTGGCGGAGCACCACAGAAATACGAATTCTCAGGGGCAGCCGAAAACAGCGCAGTCGGCAAGGCAAACACTATCGAGGAGGCGCAGGACTCCAAGCAGATGTTCCTCAAGCTTTTGGTGGCACAGATTCAGAATCAAAATCCATTGAGCCCGCAGGATCCGACGCAATTTCTCGGGCAACTCACTCAATACAGCATGCTCGAGCAACTAATCATGATCCGCCAGGGCGTGACGCCGGACGCCACCACGGGCGATGGCGCGACGGGAAGCGGAACCAGTGGCGGCAACTCCACACAAGATGGAGCGGATAAGCCGGCGGCCACGTAGGCAAAGCTGACGGCGGGGCGGGGAACGCAATCGAACGAAAGTTGAGAACTAAATGTTTACTTCATTTTCCACGGCGCTCTCGGCGCTGAGTGCGCATGCGACTGCTGTCGACGTGGTTGGCAATAATTTGGCAAACCTAAATACGCCCGGATTTAAGGCCAACGTCGTCAGCTTTCATGACCTGGTGACGCAATCCCTCGGCGCGGGGTTGGGCGAGACGCAGGTCGGCTTCGGTGTCGGCCGGCCGATTACCCTGCGGCAGTTCACCCAGGGGGCCATCAAGACGAGTTCCGGCGAACTGGACGTTGCAATTCAAGGCGACGGCTTTCTGGTCGTGAAAGACACGGTAACCAACGGCAACATCTATACTCGCGGGGGCAACTTGCTAGTGGACAAATCCGGGAACCTGATGACGGCCACGGGACAAAAGGTCCAGGGTTGGATGGGTTCGGGCGGGACGCTCTCAACCAACGGCCCAATTGGCGACATCGTCATCCCGGTGGGCACACTGAAAGAGCCCGTTGCCAGTACGCAGTTCTCGTTCGACCTGAACCTGAACGCAACCTCCTCGGCCGGTCCGCCAGCCGACACTTTTTCGACGTCAATCGAAGTATTCGACTCGCTCGGAACCTCGCACGTTCTCAAGGTGGACTATACGAAGACGTCGACGGCAAACGTCTGGGACTACGCAATATCGTTCCCCGACGGCGATGTGTCGACGCCCGTAACACCGGTGACAGGCCAGATCACGTTCGATTCAGGCGGCAAGATGATCGACCCGCCCGTGACGGGTCCGCTTCCACAAATCGTAGTCACGGGATTAAGCAACGGCGCGGCCGATTTGACGCTCGACTGGAAACTCTACGAGGGTGCGGCACCTCGCATCACACAGTTCGCGCAGACTTCTTCGGTGAACGCCAACCAGCAGGACGGCTCGCCGGCGGCGCAGTTGGTTCGCGTCGGCATCGCCAGCGGCGGCTACGTGCTGGCCCAGTATTCCAACGGGCAGCAGTTGAGTGTTGCGCAGTTGGCGATGGCTTCGATCCGCAATCCGGAATCGCTGATCGCCGTGGGCGATAACGCGTTTGGATTGAGCGCGCGGTCGGCCCTGCCGGCCATCGGGCTTCCGGGAACCGGCGGCCGCGGATCGATTCTTGGCGGCGCGGTTGAGAATTCCACAGTGGATATCGCACGAGAGTTTACGAATCTGATTGTTTTGCAGCGCGGCTACCAAGCGAATGCCCGCGTTGTAACCACGGTCGACGAGATGAGCCAGGAGACCATCAGCCTGAAGCGGTAACTAGCACCTAAAGGCTCGCGGCTATGGAAGAAAATCCGATTGAGGTCATCGCGCCCTTTGCCGACGTATGCGTGCCGGTGGAAGTGGAGCTGGACCGCAAGATCATGAGCGTGTCGGAATTGCTGTCGATGGAAAACGGCACGGTGATCAAAATGTCGCGGTCGGCCGGCGAGAACATAGACATCCGTGTCGGCGGGGCGCTGGTAGGCTTCGGCGAGATTGTGATTCTGGAAGAAAACATGGGGGTCCGCATCACGGACTTCCATGAAGACACCTGATTTCGAAGCAGCCAATATGGACACGACTTTACTCTTACTCGCGGCCGCCTCACTGGTGGCCCTGCCTCTCGCCGCCCGCCTTCTGGTCGCCGTGCAGCAGGGCTGGCGGCCGGGAATGCGTAGGCTGCGGGCCATTCCCGACGTTGGTCATCATCTACGCGTGGTCGCTCGCGCGCAATTATCGCCACACCACAGCCTTCACCTAGTCGAGACGGCCGGCGGGACCCTATTGGTCTCCTGCTCTCCTAAAGGCACTCAGGTACTCGACCGCCGCACGCAATCCGACTTATTCGCCAAGAGTAGTGGCACCAGGGCGGCAATGACCGCGGCGCGTTAGAGCCTCATTTGATGGACTGGCAGAACCTCAGCACGCCTCTGCGCATCGTGCTCATGCTGTCGGCGGCAGCCCTGCTGCCGGCCGTGATCATGTGCATCACACCGTTTCTACGCATCGTCATTGTGCTTCACTTTCTGCGGCAGGCACTGGGCACGCAGACGGCGCCGTCGAACCAGGTGCTGGTCGGGCTGGCTTTGTTTTTGACCATGGGAATCATGCGTCCGGCGTTGTCTAAAATCTACGACGAGGCTTGGGCTCCTCACGACCGTGGTCAGATCACCGGCACTCAGGCGTGGGAGAAGGCGCGTCCGGTGATCCACCGTCACCTGCTGCGGTTTGCCCGCGAGAAGGACCTCGCGTTGATGCTCGAACTGGGGCACAAAGCGCGGCCCCGAAACGCGGGTGAAATTGAGCTCGACACTCTAGTTCCGGCTTACGTGCTGAGCGAACTGCGAACGTCGTTCCAAATTGGAGCCGCTCTGTTCCTGCCGTTTCTTGTTATCGATCTCGTCATCGCCTCGGTCACCCTCGCATTGGGCATGGTGCAACTACCGCCGGCAATGATCTCCGCGCCGTTCAAGATTCTTTTGTTCGTCCTCGTCGACGGATGGAATCTGGTGATTGGCTCACTGGTGAAGAGTTTTGGCCCGGGAGGATAAACAACCGATGAATGCGCAGCAGGCAGTTGAACTCATTTCTGGAGCCATCACGACGGCGGCCTGGGTATGCCTACCCCTCCTCGCAGGTGGCTTCGTTATCGGCATCGTCGTCAGCCTTGTACAGATCCTGACGAGTATTCAGGACCCGGCGGTCGGTACCGTCCCGCGCCTGGCGGGAATCCTCGTCCTGATTCTGTTGAGCGCGGGATGGATGACGGCACGGTTAGTCGACTACACGACGCGTATCTTCACGAGCCTGCCGCAATTGGCGCGCTGAGGCGGCAATGTCGCTGAACGAATTCTGGATTACGGCGCTGTCGGTGATGCAATTGGCGACACGCATGCTCACATTCATCTTCCTCGTTCCAATCCCCTACGTGCGTGCGGCGCCGCCCCAAGTAAAAGTGCTGTTGAGCATGATGCTGGCGCTTCTCGTGCTGCCCGGCCACGCGCGGCGCCCATTCCTACCGCCCGGCGCTGGAATCGAAAGAATAGCCAGTGCGATGGCGGCCGAGACACTGCTCGGCCTTGCCGTCTCGGTGGCAATGGCAGTGATGCTGGGCGTTGTGGTGGAGGTCTTCGTTGTCGCGTCACGGCTGGTAGGACTGAACGCAGGTTTCGGCTACGTATCGACCATTGATCCAAACACGCAGGCAGACAGTGGCGTCCTCGACGTGCTGGGCGGGCTGCTCGCCTCGCTGGTCATCGTCACCGTCGGCATGGACCGGCCCGTTCTGCTGCTGCTGAGCCGGGCGCTCGAAACGCCGCACTGGCCGGACATGACCATTGGTGTTCGCGCACTCGGCGACGTGATGGGCCAGGCATGGACTGCTGGAGCGCGGCTTGCGGTGCCGATCGTGGTGCTGCTCATCGTAATCGACCTCCTCCTCGCGCTCGGCTCGAAATTTCAGGCTCAGTTACAGATGATCACCCTTTCGTTTCCGCTGAAACTGCTAGGCGGCATGTGGATGCTCGCCTTTGGGCTGTCGCTTTGGCCGGAGCTGTTGTTGCGGGTAATGAACAACGCGCTCGCCATACTGGCTCGAATGTAAACGGCCATGGCGGATTCGTCGGAAAGAACCGAACAGCCGACTCCAAAACGATTGGAGAAGGCACGCAAAGAGGGGCACTTTGCCGTCAGCCCTGAGTTCCTCTCGGCCGCATATTTTGCCGCCTGCGTCACGCTACTGATCACCTGTTCCGACGACTGGACACGCGCGTTGTTTGACGTCATGCGAACGGGCTTGCAGCAGGCCATGCAATGGGACGGCAGTGCCGCTTCGCTCCTGGCCACTGAGCGGCAATGGCTCGCTGGCATCGGGGTGCCGCTGCTCACCGCCGGCCTTTTGGCGGCCCTCCTGGCACTGTTTATTCAACTGATCCAGACCCGTTTCGGCATTGCTACAGCCAAACTGAAACCCGATTGGGGACGTCTCAATCCGGCGACGAAGGCGAAGGGCATTCTGCAGCGAGGCGGCACGCAATTCGTATATGCAATGTTTCTTCTTCCCGTGATGGGACTCGTTCTGTATACAGCCGTACGCAAGGAATGGACGCCAATTCTTCGTCTGCCACGGCAGGACTTGGGCAGTGGGCTGCGGTGGGCGGGCGAATGGGTCCGCTCGTTGCTTACCTACATGGCCGGCTTGTTTTTCATTGTGGGATTCGTCGACCTTGTATGGCAGATGCGCAAGTTCCGAAAGAGCATGCGCATGAGCAAGCAGGAGATCCGCGACGAGATGAAGGAGATGGACGGCAATCCTCTCATCAAGGCCAAGATCCGCAAGCTGCAACGCGATTTGCTACGCCGCAAGATGGTGCAGGACGTGCCGAAGGCAACGATGGTCGTAGTGAATCCCACCCACTATGCCGTGGCGTTGCGGTATGTGCCTAGCGAGAACGCCGCACCGCGTGTGGTTGCTAAAGGACGCGACCATTTAGCCCTGAGGATACGGAAAATTGCCAATGAGCATCAGGTTCCAATCGTAGAGAATCCGCCCCTCGCGCAATCACTGTATAAGTTCGCAAAGGTGGGCCATGACATTCCGCCGCACCTGTATCGCGCCGTGGCCGAAGTTCTGGCCTACATCTATCGCGTGATGCAAGGAAGGTTGCCGAGGTAGCGTAGACCGGCTGCGGTTGGCACGGGAATTGCTCTAGGTCGCCCAGGCGCACTATCGATGGCTTCAGGAAGCACAGCCGTATCCGCAATCAACGTCGCGGGCCCTCCTCCCCCACCCTCCGTGGAGTCGAGGCCGGTGAAACACACGCCCGCCAATGGACCCGCGGCAAGTTCTAAGGACAAGCCCTGGGCCGATATCCCATGGACAGAACTCATGGTGCCGATCGCCGTTCTATCGGTGATCCTAGCCATGATTCTCCCCCTGCCATCGTGGCTGTTGGATTTCCTGATTGCTGTGAACATCACGCTGTCGGTAATCGTGCTTCTCGTTGGCATCTATGTCTCGAAGCCCGTGGACTTCAGCGTGTTTCCGACGACGCTACTCTTGATGACGCTGTTCCGGCTGGCCTTGAATATATCCTCGTCGCGCTTGATTCTGATGAACGGCAACGCCGGTACCGCCGCAGCCGGCCACGTGATCGAAGCGTTCGGCAGCTTTGTTGTGGGCGGTAACTATGTCATCGGCACAGTAATCTTCCTTGTGCTGATCGCCATTCAGTATGTCGTCATCAATCATGGCGCGGTGCGCATCTCTGAGGTGACAGCGCGCTTTTCGTTGGATTCCTTGCCGGGCAAACAGATGTCGATCGACTCGGATTTGAACGCCGGCTTAATTGACGAAACCGAAGCCAAGCAGCGCCGTAAGGGCTTGGCGACGGAGGCTGAGTTCTACGGCGCCATGGACGGCGCATCGCGCTTCACGCAACGCGATGCCGTCGCGAGCATTCTCATCACGGCGATCAACATCATCGCCGGCTTCCTCATCGGCGTGCTGCAACACGGCATGGAGCTGAAGCGCGCGCTGGCGACGTACACGGTGCTGACGATCGGCGACGGTCTCGTCACCGTGATTCCGGCATTGATGATTTCTGTATCAGGCGGCTTGATTGTGACGCGCGCGAACAACGAACAGCGCCTGGGCAAGACCTTCGAGCAGCAGGTATTCAGCAATCCACAACCGCTCTTTCTTGCCTCGGGGGTGCTGGCCACAATGGCTCTGTTTCCTGGACTACCCGCATTCACATTCCTTACTCTCGCCGGCGCGACCGGCGGCTACGCCTGGCGGCTGCGTCAGCGAACAATCCTAAGCGAAACAAAGGTAGAAGCGCCTGCGCCTGCAAAAGACAAGGACAATATCGAGTCTTTGTTAAAGGTGGAGTTGCTGTCAGTGGAGGTCGGACTGGGTCTGGTGCGCCTGGTTGAGGGCGCGCAAAACTCACCGTTGCTTCGGCGTATCGCGGCGATCCGAAAGCAGTTGGCGGGCGACCTGGGATATCTCCTTCCGCCAGTACGGGTGACAGACAACCTGGGTCTCCGTGCAGGAGAATATGTCATCTCCATAAAGGGGAATGAGATCGCGAGATACGAAATTCCACAAGGATGTGAGATGGCAATCGCCGCAGGAACAAAATCGGATCCGCCTGCTGGAGCACGGCCGACGCGTGAGCCCGCATTCGGGTTGCAGGCATGGTGGATCCCCGCACCGCAAGCCGAAGCCGCACGCGAGGCTGGCTTCACGGTGGTGGATGCTGTGAGCGTGCTGGGTACGCACCTGTCGGAGATCGTCCGGCGAAACGCGAATGAACTGTTTACGCGCAAAGACACGAAGAAGGTTCTTGATCGTGTGGGAGAGGACAATGCGCGCCTAGTGGAAGATCTCGTTCCGAAGTTGCTTGCTTTGCCGGTTGTGCAAAGGGTTCTGCAATTCCTGTTGCGGGAACGGGTTTCCATACGGGACGCCAGTTCCATTTTGGAATCGCTGAGTGAAGCCGCGCAAATTACGAAGAATCCGACGTTGCTCTGCGAATACGTGCGGCAGAGCATGAAGCGCGGGTTGGTGCAGCCGTATCTCAATACGAGCGGAGAACTTCCAGCGTACTTGTTGGATCCGGCCATGGAGCAGGCGCTCGAGGGATGCGTGGAACACGGGGAGCATGCATCGCACCTGAATCTGCCCCCGCAAAAGGTACGTGAATTGCTGGAACGATTCCAGCGCACCGTGGGCGCTCCCGAGGCGACAGCCGTTGTGCTGACGTCCTCAACAATCCGTTTTTTCCTCCGTCAACTGCTGGAGGCCACGTTTCCCAACCTTGCCGTGCTGTCTCATGGCGAGGTGCCACCAGGGCTAAAGGTGACCGCGTTGGGAACCATTCGATAGAAGGGACATTGGCCTGACTCATGCGCCTGAAATCCTACTTTGCATCCACCGTCGAGGAGGCGATCTCGCTTGCTTCACGCGAGCTGGGCGAGGACGCCATGCTCGTGTATTCGCGAGAGACGATGCCCGAGGCGCGCAACCTGGGCCGCTATGAGGTTGTGTTCGCCCTTGAAGCGGACGTGGCAGGGCCGCCAGAAAACGCGGTCGACTCCGGAACCTTGAATGGCTTGCCCGCGGCATCAGCCGTGCGGTCCGCCGAACCAGTCGCCCCCTGGCGCGAACTGCGCGCCGACTTGCTGGAAATGAAACGGCAGTTTACGCGGATGGAGCGGCTCATGGTGCACACCACGGGAGCTGTCGCGGCGAATCGCTGGAGCGCGCCGGTGGAAGATCTGTTTCAAGAGTTGCTTGCGCAGGAGTTTCCAGCCGACCTGGCGGCCGCGTTGGTGTCGGCCGTCGAGCCGCGGCGCGCGACCAGTGCAATCGGAGGTCGCGACATCGTCGTTTCGGAGTTGGCCGCCCACCTGGCTGAACTTCGATGCGGCCGCATCTCATTCGGCCAGGCGCGCGCCCATGCGTTCATCGGGCCTTCGGGCGGTGGCAAGACGACCATGCTCGTTAAATTGGCCGTTTTGCTCGGAATGGAGCAGCGAACCCCGGTGATGTTGGTTTCACTCGATTCCAGACGCATCGGCGGCACTGATCAGTTAAAAACATTCGCTCAAATATTGGGAGTGCCGTTTACAGCCATCGATCACCGTTCGGCACTGGAACGGCTGCTTGAGATCGAGGGTCACCGCCACATTCTGTTTCTCGATACGCCTGGATTCAGCGAAGAAGATCTCGCCGAGCAGGCGTGGCTGCCCGCGGTGCTGCGCGCCAACGAAGAAGTGCAGACCCACTTGGTGTTGCCTGCCTATGCACGTACGAAAGAGTTTGCTCGCATCGTGCGGCGATATGAACCGTTCCGTCCTTCGAGCCTTATGCTGACTCACATGGACGAGAGCGAGACCATTGGCGGTGTGATTGGCGAAGTACTTCGCTGCGGGTTGCCTGTGCCCTACTGCAGCACGGGGCAGTCGATTCCGGAAGATATCCAGGTAGCCGAGCCGGAGTGGCTGGCGCAACGCTCGCTACCAGCAAGCGAAGGACCCGCGGCAGCCAAATCCAGCGGGGCGACGTGGGCGGCGGCATGAAGCCAGGGACCCGAGTGGGAGAAAAGACATGAGCAGGTCGGGAATGCGCACATATGCCGCTCAGCAGCAAGCTGGTGGAGAGGAACGCGAGAGGCTGATTCTCGAGCACCTGCCCCAAGTACGGTTGATCGCGCGCCGTATCCACGAGCGATTGCCGGAGAGTGTAAGTCTGGAAGACCTCGTTTCGACGGGTGTCGTCGGATTGATCAGCGCCATCGACCACTTCAAGCCGGAACACAACGTCAAGCTGAAGACCTACGCCGAGTACAAAATACGCGGCGCCATCCTCGACAGCATCCGCGGTCTCGACGGCGTTCCCGGCCATCATCGCAAGAAGCTGCGCATCATCGACGCCGCGATCTTCGCCGTGGAGCAGCGCGTGATGCGCCCGCCTACTGACGACGAAATCGCCAAAGAGCTGGGCATTTCGACGGAAGAATATCGCCGATGGCTCGAAGACGTGCGCGGCGTGACGCTGGGAAGTCTCGACGTGGTCTCCGACAATGGCGAGGGCGTCAGTATGCTGCGCTATCTCGCCGACAAGTCCGAGGATGAGCCGGGCCGCATGTTCGAGCGCGCCGAGCTCGAAAGAATTCTGGAAGAAGCAGTGGGGCGAATGCCCAACCAGGAGCGCATGATCCTCGACTTGTATTACCGTCAGGAGCTCACGCTGCGGGAAATCGGAGAGATCTTCGATCTCCACATCACGAGAATTTCGCAATTGAAGGCCCAGGCCGTCCTTCGTCTGAGAACTTACGTTTTGCGGATCTGGCCGACCGAAAGAGGAGTGCTTT
>JBDTVQ010000231.1:0-11007 GCA_040007195.1 Acidobacteriota bacterium
GCAGCAGTTCGAGCTTGGGATCTTTGGGCGGCATGGATTCTGTAGACAGGCTACACGATGATGCGTAGATTGTCTACACAAGCCAGCGGGGGATTCGGCGGGAACGGGTGTTGGACACCGCTGGAGATTGGCCTGGGGAGATGGCTCTGACCTTTGGGTTCACTGGTCAGACACTCCCTTTCTTTTCAGCGTGCGTTGGGTTCGTTTCGTAGAAATGGAGATTAGCCTGGCCGATTTTCCGCTCCGGGGAGGCGAGCCTTCGAGCAAGTAGCCGGATTGCGGATGATGGTCACGAAAACAGCGTCCCATGCGGATCCTTGGCGCCGCAGGCCGACAAGAGGTATCTGTTGCACCGAAAGGAGCTAAAAATCCGCCAGCGCGTTGGACTGAGAATTTGCCGCTGGTGGGCCGTCCTATTCCACCCTCGATCCCGGGGGGCGGCTGAAGCCTTTTGCTGGCCGCCCCTCTCGAATGAGTGCGGCATAGCAAATCGAGAACGGGAGAATCAGAAGCGCGTCACTTCGCTGAAATGGAAATTTGCCGCGCGCATTGCGGGCACAACCATATCGAAGGCCTCTTCTCCGGAAGTGCGGCGCGAGGCGCTCATTGCTTCGACAGAATTCAACAGGTCCACGACACTCTGGTTGAAGCGGAAATTGCGTAGGCCGCGCACGACGCGTCCGTCCTCGACGAGGAACGTACCGTCTCGCGTCATCCCAGTCATGTGCTTCGCCGCTGGATCGACCTCGCGGATGTACCAGAGGCGCGTAACCAGAATTCCGCGGTCCATGCCCGCGACAAGCGATTCGACACTCTCTTCACCGCCGGACATCACGATGTTGCCTGCCATCTCGCCGGCTTCGTTCGGCAGCGGCAGTCCGTGGCCCGTCGGCGGTGCCCCGGTTCGCAGCCCGGCGCTCCGGCCACAGGCGACCTCGCGTACGGCTCCCCGATCGATCAGCGCCAGGCTTTTCCGCGGCATCCCTTCGCCATCAAATGGCGCTCCGTGCTGCATCGGGTGATGGCAGTCGTCGACTATGGAAATGTTTTCCCCGAAGAGTTGCCGGCCCAGCTTTTCCGTCAGGAAGCTGCGCTGCTCCTCGATGGCGGTGGCCGAGAAATCGCTGAAAATCTGTCCCACTAAATCGAGGACCGCAGCATGCTCGAGCACGACGCGGTAGCGGCCGGGATCGATCACGACGGGGGCTGAGGAAAGCTTCGCTTTACTGGTTGCGCTTGCGGCGAGGGATGCTAAGTCCAACTCACCCAGGTCGCAAGCCGAGCGCTTGGCCCATCCGGAAGAGTCGGCCGCCATGGCCGTCATGCTGAATACGGCATCGGTTTCGGCGTGGTAGCAGAACAGGCCGCGTGAATTCAGGACAGCAGTCACCGATTCTCCGGTTGAGAATATGCCTGCCGCGATTTGCCCCTCTCGTTCGGCCTCGTCAATCGCACTCTTCACGGCGTGAGCACGTTCGGCGGGCGTACACGATGCCGTGCTCGCGAACCAGCGAGGGGCATCCTGAACTTCTTGCGGACCGAGCATATCGGGAAGGTGCGGATCAAGCTCCGCCGCTCGAGTAAGCGCCGCCGCCTGCTCCACGGCGCGGCGCACGTCCTCGCGGGCAAGCCGGTTGGTCGACGCCCGGGCCGTGCGCCCGTCAATGGCCGTCCGCACACTCAAGGCAACGCCGCGCGAGGCGACATTCTGATGAATCGTGTTGTTGGCAAATCGGGTGAGCGCGCTCGACTCCGCACCCATGTGCAGTTCCACATCGCGTATGCCTAGCGACCGCGCGGCCTCTTCGGCCCAGCCCAGCACCTGCCGGCAGAGGGCGTGCGAAAGCAAATCGACTTCGGTCATCGTCCGTAGCCTCCGCCGATTTTCACGTTGCGGAAGCGCGAGGGTGATGCACCGTGCCCCGTGCCCATCACCTGCTCCGGCTGCCCCTTCCCGCAGTTTGGTACGCCCCAGAGTGTCCAATGCTCGCGGCCGGCAATGGCGTCGCAACTATTCCAGAACTCGGTCGAGATACCGGAGTAAGTCGGATTCTTAAGCATCCTGACCCTCTTACCGTTCTTGATTTCCCAGCCCATCTCACAACCAAATTGGAAGTTATAGCGTTTGTCGTCGATCGACCACGAACGGTTGGTTTCCATGTAGACGCCGTGATCGACATCGAATACCTCGTCCAAAGATTGAGCGCCCGGCAGCAGGCTTACGTTGGTCATGCGGATGAGCGGAAGACGGTCCCACGAAGCGGCCCGCATGCAACCGTTCGACCGGCCCTCGCCCACCGCGCTCGCCGTTTCACGCGAGGTCATGTAACCCGTGAACTGGCCCGCGGTGATGATGGGCGAGCACTGTCCTTCGACGCCCTCGTCGTCAAAGGCAATCGTACCCATGCCGGGTCCGTGCTCAACGCGCGCATCGCACACGACGTTTACCAGGTCTGAGCCGTAGCGCAACGTTCGCAGCTGATCGAGGGTCAGAAAACTCATGCCCGCGTAGTTGGCTTCCGATCCCAATACGCGGTCGAGTTCGATGGGATGGCCGATCGACTCGTGAATCTGCAGGCCCAGTTGCGACGAGTCGAGGATGAGCGTTCCCGTGAGTTCGGGGCATTGCGCCGCGTCGTGCAAGGCGACGGCTTCTTCTGCCACACGAGTGGCATTTCCCAGCAGGTCCAACCGCTCGACTAACTCCCAGCCGCCGAGTTGGTACTGGCCGCCGAATGAGTTCGGGTAACTGCGCTTTTGGATCTCGCCGTCGCGAAACGAGTAGGCCTCGCAGCCCGCGCCCATCACGGTTCGCGTCTGCCCGATCTCCGCGCCCTCGCTTGACACGAACACCTTGTGCTCGCGCCAGCATTCCAGTTGCGCACCGGCCAGCGTAAGGCCCTGCACGCGCCGAAGCTCTTCATCGACGCGCAGCAGGTATGCCAACTGCTCACCAACGGGCATGGCGAGGGGATCCTTCCCACATTCCGAGTTCCACGTGGCTTTATGCGGGGCCTCGCGGGCCAGAAGAATGGGCTTGCGCACAGCAAGCGCAGAGGCATGTGCGATTTCGGCGGCCAAGTGCGCGGCACCGGCGAGACCCTCGCGTGAAAGATTGTCGGTCGAGGCAAATCCCCATGCTCCGTTGGCGAGCACGCGAATGCCGCAGCCCAGGCTTTCACCAGACGCAGCGCTTCCGACGCGTCCGTTGCGTGTGGAAAGGGATCGCGAATGGATCTCGACAACTCGAGCGTCGGCATAGGTGACACCACGCACGGCAACGGCGGCGTCGAGGGCTTCGCGGGCAAAGGAAAAAAGGTCCATTTTAAAAACACACCCCGAGCAAACCAGTGCGCAAGCTGCGGCGCTGGTTGCCCGGGGGCTTCAAGCTATTCCGATGTAAGAGCGCCGGGAGACTACCAGCGTGGTTCGCGACGACCACCACCGCCGCCGCCACCACCACCACGGTTGCCACCGCCGCCGCCGCCAAATCCACCACGGCCACCGCCGCCGCCCCGGTTGCCACCGAAGCCGCCACGACCGCCGCCACCGCCAGGGCCACGCGCTTCACGAGGCCGGGCCTCGTTGACGTTCATGGTCCGGCCGTTCATTTCACGTCCGTTCAGTTCCTCGATTGCCCGCGCCGCTTCGTCGGCATTCGTCATTTCGACGAAGGCGAACCCACGCGGTTGACCCGAATCCCGGTCCCGCACAATGCTCACGCGTTCCACAACACCATACCCGCCGAATACATCCTGTAATTCTTCTTGCGTGGTGGCGTAGGAGAGGTTTCCTACGAAAATATTGGTCATCTGATCTCTATCCTTACCGCTGCTTCCGCGGCAGCGCTACGTTTCCAAGTAAGCTAATCTCGGCCGGACACTCAGGCGGGCAAAGGTAGCAGTTCCTGCCACCCAGTCGGTGGCTCACCAGAATTGTAGCATCCTTCGTCAAATTTATTTCCCGCGAAATCGGAAGCTTAAGCCGGCCGTAATTGTTACCGGGTAACCGGGTGTGGCGTGGATCCGCTGCACTGGTTCGGCACCCTGGAGGCGCGATTCAAAGAAATTTTGTGTTTCAAAGTAAGAACGATCGGTGAAATTATCCACGGCAAACAGGAAATCGATTCCGCGAGCCAGGCGGCGGGTCAGGCTCATGTCGAAAACGGTGTGGCCGGCGGCCCTGTTTGAGGCGTCGAGCGGGTCAAGGCGGTAGTTGGAAATGGCCCTCATGCGGACGCTGCCGCTCCAACCCTTCCAGGCCGAGAGCGTCAGGCCGGCGTTGGCTGTGAAATGCGGTGCCCGGTCGACATATTCACGCGGTTCGGTGTTGCGGTAGTAGGCGTTGGTGACCTGAGTGACGCCGCCATGCAGCGAAAGACGGCGCGTGAGTTGGAAACTCGATTTCGCTTCCCAACCGTAGGCGCGCGTAGGGCCGAGAAATTCCAGCGAACCGTCATCGGGGATGTAGACCAGCTCATTGGACCGGTTTATCCAGAAGGCGTTCAGTACCAGCGACACGCGACGCCAGTTGTGCGAGGTGCCGGCTTGCAGGAAATCGGTGGCCGCCAGGCGGCGTCCTTCGGTACTGCGCACCACGCCGCGCGCGTCGAGCGAGGAGATGCCGCGGCCGTAATTAAGGTGCAGAGTGAGCGGTACGTGATAGGAGGGCGTGAAAGCCACGTTCCCTTTCGGCTGCCACTGGCCGCTGGTATGAGCACCTGAAAAATCAAGCTCGATGCGGTCGGCGACATCGAACCGGAAGAGATCATAGCGCGCGCCGCCGCCCACGCGCAGACGGCCGGAGTAGAGGCTGAGGTCCTCCTGCATGTAGGCAGCTCCATTGCTGACATCGGCATTGGCGAGGGTGTCCGTCCGGTACGGAACGCGGTTCGCACGCGAGTAGAGGCCGACCAGCGTTTGCGTCAGGTGCAGGTTCGCGCCGGCTGTGAACATTCCGGTCGTCGCCCCCTCGCGATGGGGCTTCACAAACTGTGCGTTGGCGCCCTCCATCAGGCGGGAATCATGCTGCTGAATGCCGTCGCCCAATTCGGGATTGTTGAGGAAGAAAGTGAAGTCGGAATAAAGGTCGAACAGCGAGCGTGTGAGGAAGCCGTCGAACTTCCAGATGGCCCCGCTGGCTGTCTCCTGGCGAAGGTAACCGGCGAGCGTTCCTTGTTTAATGCGCCCGCCGTCGCCGGAGTCGAGCGAGCCGAAGCGGTCGAGCGCGCCGCTAACGACCTGATCGAGAGGCAGTTGGCCCGACGAATTGAAATTGTTGCGGCCGCCGTTGAACTTGATGCTGGCGCTGCGCTTGTCTGTCAGGTGGCGGGTCAGGTTGAAGGTCAGGTTGTCGCGGCGGTAGTCGAGCGGCTTGAGGAAAGGACCGTCGGTGAGCGAGCCGTCGTAGGCGACCACCATATCTGTGTTCGTCCAATCGGGCGACCACCCGAAGAAGCCGCGGCGATTGGCGAACGAACCGCCCTGCAGGCGGGCTGTGTATTCGTCAGGCAGCGATTCGCGCGTGCGGATATGGACGACGCCGAGGCCGGAGAAATCGCCGTATTCGGCGCGGAAGGGTCCGTTGTGGACATCGACTTCGTCCACCAGTTCGGGGCTCATGCTTTTCAGCGAGCCGAGATAGCCCTGGCCGTGGCCTTGCGTGGACTGGTTCTGCTGGACATTATCGACCAGCACCTTCAACCCGCCCGAGACGCCGCCGTGATCGAGGTTGAAACCGTAGCGGCGAATCTCGATGGACTTGCCGCCGCCTTCGTGCTGGCCGGCGTTGATGCCCGCTTCGAGGAGATGGAAGACCTGGTCGTCGCGGGAGAAGAGGGTTTTATCGAAGGCTTCGCGGTTGCGCTGCTCGACGGAGGCGTCCACAGGCGAGGCGGTGATGACGATCGATTCGTAGACTTTGGGGAGTTCGAGCGGCTTCTGTTCCTGCGCCCAGACGAGGGGGGCGGCGAAGAGAGCGATGAGAGCGGCGCAACGCATGAATTTGGCATCGTAGCACGAACAAGTGGTCTGTGCTACCGAGATCCTCTAGGGTGTATACGCCGCCGTGGGCGGGGTTGGATCTCGACTATTTGAGAAGGTGGCGCGTCCTTTGTGCATGCGGCTTTAATTGTGATGCTGGTTGCGTTGTCTGGATGCCAGGTTCCGGACAGTGGGAACGCGCGTGTGGCAGCTGCGAGGATTCAAATTCGGGCGTTCGCACAAATGCTGGAAACCTACCGCGTAGACACGGGCGAGTATCCGACGGATGCGCAAGGGCTTCAGGCCCTGAGAGTGGCCCCGCCAGGCGTGAAAGGCTGGCAAGGGCCATATCTACCTAAAGCGGTGCCCCTGGACCCATGGGGAAATCCTTACCGCTATCACGAATCTCGCTCGCCGGGCACGCGGCCGGAGATCGCTTCGTCTGGCTGGCCGCACTAACTATTCGAGTGTTCGGTACGTAATGACTATATGAATCGACGTGTGTTCTTTGAGCGAGCGCTCGCCGCGCCGATGGTCGTTTCGGCGTGGAAGGCGGCGCCGCCCAAACCTTATCTGGGCGAATTGGCCGACCTGATGAAGGCTGCGTCGGTGCCGGGGATGGTCGTGGGTTGCGTGCGAGCCCATAAGACGGCATGGATCACGCCACTCGGAGTGCGGGAGGCGGGGGCGGCTGGCGCCGTGACACCGTCGACGCTGTTCCAGGCCGCGAGCCTGACCAAGCAGGTAACGGCTCATGCCGCCCACGCGCTGCGGGCGCAAGGGAAGTTAGATTTCGACAAGCCGCTGGTTTCCTATGTCGACGATCTGGCAGACACCGCGGCGCGGACGGTGACGGCCCGCAATGTGCTGAGCCACTCGTCGGGATTTCCCAACTGGCGTTATGTTGATCGCGGCAAGCCGGTGCCCGATCTCAAACCCGCATTCCCGCCCGGTTCGAAGTTTCAATACTCGGGCGAGGGTTACTTCTTTTTGCAGCGGGTGCTGGAAGAAGTGAGCGGAATGGGTTTCGGACGAATTGCGGCGAAATTGGTTTTCGAGCCGCTGGGAATGGCGTCGTCGTCGGTGGTGTGGGATCCGGCGACGCTCGAACGGACAGCACTGCCTCACAACCGGAGCGGCGAAGTGCGTACTGGCCGCGATCAGGCGCCTCGGGCGTTGCGCGAGTGGGCGGCGCGAGCGGGCAAAGCCGTCGAGGACCTGCGCTACGCCGACTATTCGACGTGGGTACGCGAATCGGGCGGGCCTTTGCTGCCGGACTCGATGTTGCCGAACGCGGCGGCGAGCATGGTGACTTCGGCTGAAGACTATGCGCGGTTCGTTGGTGCCGCGATGAAGACGCCGGGGCTCGAGAAGCCCGAGGTGAAAATGAACGAGTGGTTGGGCTGGGGGCTCGGCTGGGGCATCGAGCAGTATGCCGAGCACACGTATTTGTGGCAGTGGGGCGACAATCCCGGCTTCAAGAACTTCGTGATGGCGGAACCGATGACGGGAGATGCGATCTTCGTGTTTACGAACGCCGACAGTGGAGCAAAGGTGTACGACCGGGTGGTGACGCATGCGACCGGGCACGATCATCCGGCGTTGATGCGGGTGTAAGGGATGGGCGTTATTATGGCCGCATGTGGGGTTTGCTTCTGGCGGTTAGCATGTCGGTGGCAGCGGGCGCCGCATTCGGGTGCGAATGCGGAACGCCCAGTCTGAAGGATGCCAAGAAGCACGCAGATCTGGTGTTTCGCGGGAGCATCACGGGCGTGAGCGCCGGCTGGATTCACTTTCGGGTGGAACGTGTCTGGAAGGGAACCGTTTCGCGTGATTTCGCCATGATCGATTTTCGCGAGGGTGCGGCGTGCCTGGGGTTTTGGCCAGGTTTGGTTGCCGCGGGCAAAGATCTGCTCGTGTTCGCAGAGCGGATACGGCAGGACGATCCCGCCGGCGAGTTCTTCACCGATATTTGCACGCGCACTGGTTTGGCGGCTGATCGGGCCGAAGATATTCGCAAGCTGGGCGAGGGATGGAAACCCAGGAATCGCTTAGCGCTACTTCTCCAACTTGTAGATCGCCACGCCGCTGAGGAGTTTAGGGAAGAAGTCGGTGGACTTTTGCGGCATGACGCCGCCGGAGAAGCTGACCTCGGCGACTTGCGCAACGGTGGTCGGTTGCAACAGAAACGCCACTTGGCATTTGCCTGAGCGGAGTTGTTCGAGGGCGGGGTCGATGCCGCGAACGAAGTGGAGATACTTCTGGGAGCGCACGTCCTCTTCGGTGATGCCGAGGGCGCGGTGGAGGATCTGCTTGTGAAGGAAAGTGACGTCGAGCAGGCCAGGGGTGCGGTCAACCTCAAGTAGATGTGTCGAACCGGGCAAGGCAATGCCGAGGATCATCTTACCGGGCTTGGACGCTTGAATTGAGGACTTTAGATCGGCGTCGCCGGTTGCGGTCCTGAGCGAACCGAGCTTGGACAAACTGTCGAGAAGTGTCGAAGTGTCGAACGCGGCGAGGTTATGCACCAGCCGGTGCGTGGCCAGGATGCGCAGATCGGGCGAGTGCATGTTGACCAGGGTCATCATCACGCGTTTGGCGTCGGCCTTCTGCGACATCTTCGAATAAACGAGCGCGGTTTCGTACCGATGGTGGCCATCGGCAATCACCAGTTTCTTATCCACCATGTGCGCCTGAATTTCGGCAATCGCCGCTGGCTCGGCGATGCGCCACAAAAGATGAACGGCGCCATAGCCGTCGTCGATATTGAGGAGCGGGGCGGAGGCGGCCGCGGCGGCATCGAGGATTTCGTCGATGCGGCCGGTTTCGTCGGGGTAAAGGAGGAAAAGCTGCTCGCAGTGGGCCTCGGTGTGCTTCAACAATTCCATGCGATCCTGTTTCGGCCCGGTGAGTGTCTGCTCGTGGCGGTGAACGATGCCTTCGGAATATTCGGCCAGATCGCTGAGGCAGATGAAGCCCTTGCGCGTCAGTTCGTGACCCGAGTCGGGATCGCGGAAGCGTTGGAAGTAGGCAAACAGGGCGGGCTCGGCCTCGCGCTCGAGGATTCCGTCGTGCATCCACTTGTCCAGAAGGCCCGCGGCGCGCGTATAGACGTTGTCCTCCGGTGTATCGCCGTCAAACCGTTCGCCCAGGATGACGCGCACCAGATTGTACGGACTGGCAGCGAGATAACGGTCGCGCATGTCCGGGTAGATCTTGTCGTAGGGCTGCGTAATGAGCGCGGCCGGGTCGCCCGCTTTGGCGGAGTAGCGGTAGGCGTGGAAGGGGTGGATGTGGGCCATGGCTATGAATGATATAAACAATGATATCCATGCGAATTGTAGTTCTTGCCCTGGCTGCCGTTTCGTTGCTGGGTCTGCTGCCCGCGCAGCACGCGCCCCGGAAGATTGACTTCGCGCGCGATGTCCACCCGATCCTGTCGGACAACTGCTATGCCTGCCATGGCCCGGACGAGTCGAAACGGCTGGCAGGGGTGCGTCTGGACACCAAGGACGGGGCATTTGCCAAAGGACCGAACGGTCCGATTGTCGTCCCGGGCGATCCGGCGGCGAGCCGCCTGTTCGCGCGAGTTTCGCACGCTAAACCGGCCATGCGCATGCCGCCGGCGGCTTCCGGCAAGTCGCTGACCGACGAGCAAATCGCCACGCTGAAGCTGTGGATAGAGCAGGGCGCGCCCTGGAAAACCCACTGGAGCTACACACCGCCCACGAGGCCGGAGCTGCCCGCCGTTAAAAACGACAAATGGGTCCGAAATCCAATCGACCGCTTTGTATTGGCGCGCCTGGAAGCCGAAGGGCTGGCGCCGCAAACCGAAGCCCCGCGCTCAACGCTGGTGCGGAGGCTCGCCTTCGACCTCACGGGCTTGCCGCCGACTCCAGAAGAGGTGCAGTCGTTCGTGAACGACAAGCGGCCCGATGCCTATGAGCGGATGGTCGACCAATACCTGGCCTCACCGCACTATGGAGAGCGCATGGCGATGATGTGGCTCGACTTGGCGCGCTACGCCGACACGCACGGTTATCACATCGATTCGCATCGCGATATGTACAACTGGCGCGAGTGGGTGATCAACTCCTTTAACCGCAATCAGCGCTTCGATGAATTCACGCAGTGGCAGCTTGCGGGCGATTTGATGCACAAGCCGACCCGCGAACAACTTCTAGCCACGGGCTTCCACCGCAATCACATGATCAACTTCGAGGGCGGGGCGATTCCCGAGGAGTATCAGACCGAATACGTCGTCGATCGGGTGGAGACGACTTCGAACGTGTGGATGGGTATGACGATGGGCTGCGCGCGCTGCCACGATCATAAGTATGACCCGATCAAACAAAAGGAATTCTACGAGTTCTTCGCATTCTTCAACAACATTGATGAGAAGGGCCTGGATGGACGTAAGGGCAACGCCGAACCGCTGCTGCGACTCTCCACGCCGAAGCAGGAAGCGCGGTTCGAACAACTGGCCGAGGACATTGATGTCTATGAAGCTCTAATGGACGAGAAAACGATTGCGCCGAACGTGGAGGCATGGGAGCGCAAGGCGCTGGCCTCGCTCGCCAAGCCCGAACGCGAGGGCCTGGAACTTCACCTGGAAGCGGACAATAGCTTTTCCGATGCGAGCGGCCATTACCGCCACGCAATTGTCGAGCGAGGTGAGGTGACATTCGCCGAAGGCGCCGTGCAGCGCTCGGCTGTGTTCAGCGGCGAGTCGCAGATGCAGTATGCGGCAGCGGGCGATCTTGGTCCGGTGCTGGCGTCGAACAAACCTTGGACCGCGGCATTCTGGTTCCGTTCGGCGACGATTCAGGAATCGGGCCTCCTGCAAATGCGGGAGCCGGGCGATGAGAAGCGCGGCATCGAGGTGTTACTGGAAGCCTCGCAGCCCATTGGCGATTTGCGGCGCGGCGTGAAGCCCGCCGTGCGCATCGCCAGCCAGTGGCCAGCCGATGCGCTCTACGTGCGTACTCGCGATTTTGTGTGGACCACGGCCAAGCAGGCGGGATCG